>CAYTDP010000027.1:0-28759 GCA_964436625.1 uncultured Halanaerobiaceae bacterium
AATTAAATAAGTTTTTTTGAGACCCATATTTACCAACTGAAGACAAGAAGATCCTTTTTCTGGCCGGTAATCAGGCTTTTTAACATTTTTTAAAATTGCAATTATTTTTGGAGGTGTATCATGTGGAAGATTTAAAAAAGTTTCCTATAGGAGGAGTCCATCTGCCTGAAGAAAAACATTTAACCACTGATTCTCCCATCGAAGATATGGACTTCCCGGAGCTGGTAACCATTCCTCTGCAGATGCAT
This sequence comes from uncultured Halanaerobiaceae bacterium, assembly GCA_964436625.1. Taxonomy (GTDB): domain Bacteria; phylum Bacillota; class Halanaerobiia; order Halanaerobiales; family Halarsenatibacteraceae; genus Halarsenatibacter. The sequence continues at coordinate 249 of CAYTDP010000027.1, forward strand.
ATAGGTGCTCCCTGCAAGCCTGTTGTTTCAGAGGGTGAAGAGGTCCATAGAGGGCAGGTTATAGCCCGAAACGATGAAGCCTTATCTGCTTTAATTCATGCAAGTATTTCAGGTGTTTACAAAGGTATTGAGTCCAGACCGGGCCCGGATGGCTCTATGATCAACTGCATGGTGATAGAAAATCAGGGCCAGCCCCATGATGAAATAACACTTGAGCCTGAATACAGTTTTGATGAAGTCGATAAAGAAAAAATTGTCAACAGGGTAAAAAATGCGGGAATTGTGGGTCTTGGAGGTGCATGTTTCCCTACTCATGTTAAATTATCTCCTCCGGACGATAAGCCTATCGATACAGTTATAATCAATGGAGCTGAATGCGAACCTTATTTAACTGTCGATGATAGGTTGATGAGAGAAAAGACAGAGTTGTTATTTCAGGGGCTGCAGTTGATTATGAAGGCCAGCGGAGCTGAAAAGGGTATTGTCTCCAGCGAAATCAACAAGCCCAAAGCGGTAGAGGCCATAAGAGAAGAGGCAGAAAACTGGGACAACCTGGAAGGAGTCCCTCTTGATACCAGATATCCTCACGGGGCAGAAAAACATCTGATCAAAGCGGTACTCGATAGAGAAGTGCCACGCAGGGGTCTGCCTATGGACGTTGGTGTCATCGTCAACAATGTACAGACAACCACGAAAATTGCAGAGGCTTTATACAGGGGTCGAACTCTAATCGACAGAGTTTTAACTGTTAGCGGGAGGGCTTTACAGGAGCAAAAAAATTTAGCCGTACCTGTAGGAACTCCGATAAAAGATGTTATCGATTACTGCGGTGGAACTGTAACCGAAAACTATTATACAATTATGGGAGGGCCTATGACCGGCAAAAGGGTCGAAAAGATGAAAATTCCGGTTGGCAAAGGAACTTCAGGACTGGTAGTGCTCTCAGAAGAGGAATACAGCGACCCTGAGAAAAGAGTCTGTATAAAATGCGGAAAATGTGTCGATGTCTGCCCTATGTATCTACCTCCCAATAGAATAACTGCTTTTGTCAATAATGAAATGTATAAAGAAGCGGAAATTGCCGGTTTAAACGACTGCATTGAATGCGGTGCCTGTGCTTTTGTCTGCCCGGCCAAGCGACCACTGGTCAGATGGATACAACGGGGAAAAGCTGCTGCTGACAGCTAAGTTGTCCATTTAGGCTTATTTTTGTTTTCAAGATTAAGGTTAAAACTGATGTACTCAAGACCTTAATACAATTTAGATTTTCGGTATAAATGCGGAGGTGAAATGTTTTGGCAAATTCATACGAAATGTCAGGGCCGCATATCAGGCAGCTGGATTCCATCGAAAAAACAATGTGGAATGTGGTTCTGGCATTAATTCCAGCAACATTCATGTCAATTTATCTTTTTGGAACTTATGCACTTTATCTTGTAGCAGGAACAATGCTTGCCTGTATGATTGTAGAGATTCCTTTCAATATGAACAAAGAAGGAAGACAGATATTTTTTGGAGATGGGAGCGCTGCTGTCACTGGAATAATACTTGGGCTCTCATTACCTCCGACCGCTCCCTGGTGGATGCCAATTTTGGGCGGTGCTGCGGCTATTTTGGTCGGCAAACAGCTTTTTGGCGGTCTTGGAAATAATGTATTTAATCCGGCTCTGGTAGGAAGAGCCATACTTTCAGTATCCTGGACCATTCATATGACCAGGTGGGTTACACCTTTTGATGGTGTCTCCACCAGTACCCCGCTGGCCACTCCAGGCGAAACTGCATCTTTATGGGAATTATTTATCGGTACTGTGCCAGGAAGTATCGGAGAAACATCCGCTCTGGCTCTGCTTATCGGGGCTGCTTATCTTTATTATAGAGGTTATCTTGATCTGCGAATTTCAATCCCTTATATTTTAGCTTCTGCTGTCACAGCTGTAATTCTCGGTATTAATCCTGTATATACTATTCTTGCCGGTTCTCTAATCATCGGTGCTTTCTTTATAGCCACTGATATGGTCTCCTCGCCGGCTACCAGAAGCGGCCGGATAGTTTACGGAGTTGGCTGTGGGGTTTTAACCGTTGTAATCCGCGTTTTCACCGGTTTTCCTGAAGGAGTTACTTTTGCCATACTTCTGATGAATGGATTTTCTCATCTTTTCGACACTCTTTTTGAAGGCTATATTTTTGGTCAAATCCACCTCAAGAAAAAAAGAATTATGCAGGCGGGAGTTATAGCTCTATCAACAGTTTTATTTGTTGCCATTGCTTTTGGAGCCCTACAGCTCAGCGATAGACAGTTTTTAGAACCGCAGCACAGAGTTTTTAATCAGCATATGCATGATTTCTTTCCTCATGCCGATAGTTTCAATATGCTTGAAGAGCTTCACGATGATCGAACTTTAGCCGAGGTAAAGCAGGGAGATCGAAGAGTAGGGTTTTTAGCCTACACAGAAAGAATTGGATATGATGGCGAAATACAAAATATGGTGGCTATTAACCCGGATGGAGAGGTTATTGGAAGCAAAATTATAGACCACAACGAAAGCGCAACGCTGGGAGCTCAAATAGAAAGAGAAGATTTTCTGGCTCAATTTGTGGGCTTGAGATACGAAGATGTCAATCCCACCATTGAGGCGGGAGATTACGAACTGGATGCTATTACCAATGCTACTCTTTCCTCTATAGCAGTAGCTCAAACTGTGGAAACATCACTGGAGCTGGTCAACAGGCAGATTCACGGTTCAACCTATGATTATTTCAATCTCCCCTCCGGTTATTATAGAGGTACTGGCAGAGGATGGGGAGGAGAAATGGAAGTAGAAGTCGCTATAGAAGACGGGTTTTTAAGAGATATAAATGTAATATCCCACAATGATACACCTCATAAAGCCCGAAGCGCCTTCGAGAGATTAAAGACCAGAATAATAAGCGCTCAGGATACAGATGTAGATGTGATCTCCGGATCGACAATGAGCTCAAATGGCATGATAGAAGCGATAGATGACGCTCTTGCCTCACGACATGTGGAAGTACAGGATACTGACTTTTCTCATCTATCAGACGGTAGATATAAGGGGTCTGCTGCCGGCCACATCGACAATATAGATGTGGAAATCGAGGTTCAGGATGGCGAATTGGTAGACATAGATATTCTTCATCATGAAGAAACAACTTATCTTGCTGAACCTGCTCTGGACACCTTGAAAAGCAGAGTCATATCGGAACAAAATTCCCGGGTTGAACTGGTTTCTGGAGCTACTTTAACCAGCAGAGGATTTCTGGCAGCCGTAGCCGATGCAGCTGTCGAAGAAGAACCTTTCGCTATTCCTCAGGTAGATGACACTTATACAGGAATTGCCGAAGGTTATCAGTCTGACATTGAAGTGGAAGTAGTAGTGGAAGATGGAGAAATTGTCGAAGTACAGGTTATAGATCATGGAGAGACAGAAGATATAGCTGAGCCAGCTTTTGACGAGCTGGAGGAAGCTGTAATCTCTGCTCAGTCCGTAGATGTCGACTCTGTTTCGGGAGCAACCGGTTCCAGCGAAGGTTTTCTCGCCGCTATTGAAAATGCTCTTGATGTAGAAGCAGAGGTCGAATTTGATGATGGTGAATATACAGCGGTAGGAGATGGTTATCAGAGCGAAATTGAAATTGAAGTTATTATCGAAGATGGAGAGATAAAAGAAATTAATGTTCTGGACCATGAAGAAACACCTGATATAGCCGGTCCTGCTTTTGATGACCTGGAGGAAAGAGTGATAGCAGCTCAAAGCTCCAATGTTGATCTTGTCACCAATGCTACCGGCACCAGCGAGGGATATATGGATGCTGTAGAAGATATTCTCCAGGCGGCTGGTCTGGAGGATATTGAAACAGAAGAACCTGAAGAAGTCGGTCTTCAGGATGGAACCTTTGCCGGCGTTGGAGAAGGTTACAATGACGATATCGAAGTAGAAATTTCAGTTGAAAACGATGAAATAACTGAAATTGAAGTAATAAGCCATAGTGAGACAGAAGACATAGCTGAGCCAGCTTTTGAAGATTTGAGAGATGAAGTTTTAGACGCTCAGAGCACTGACGTGGACACTATATCTGGAGCTACTGGTTCAAGTGAAGGCTTTCTGGCAGCTGTGGATGCTGCCCGCAGCGAAGCAAGAGAAGAAGCTCCAGAAGAGGAACCTGAGGTTATTGAGGAAGTCCTTGAAGACGGTACCTTCACCGGCAGTGGGGAAGGTTACAATGATGACATCGAAGTTGAGGTTATAATCGAAGACGGCGAGATAACCGACATACAAATAGTAGCACACGAGGAAACCGAGGATATAGCTGAGCCTGCCTTTGACGATCTCACTGAGGAGGTTATCACCACCCAGAACACCGATGTTGATACGATTTCGGGGGCCACTGGTTCCAGCGAGGGCTTCTTAACAGCTGTTGATGAAGCTCTTGATGAAGCCCGAACAGAAGAAATGCCTGAAGAAGATGATGTTCCCGAAATCGCGGAACCAGAAATAGAACTCAGTGATGGCAGATTTACAGGCGAAGCTGTAGGATACAACGATGACATAACCTTAGAAGTTGTTATTGATAATGGATTAATTGTTGGTATAGAAGTGCTTGAACATGAAGAAACACCTGATATAGCTGAGCCAGCTTTTGACGAAATGAAAGATAGAGTCGTCAGCGACCAGAGTACCGATGTGGACACCGTGACTGAGGCTACAGGTTCCAGCGAAGGCTTTTTACGAGCGGTAAATGTGGCTTTATCTGAATCGCAGGAAGAAACTGAAGAGGAGCCGGTAGCTGTATTCGAACCAGGTGAGTATACCGGTATCGGTGAGGGTTATAACGATGACATAGAGGTGGAAATCACCGTAGATGAAACAGAGATTACTGCCATCGAAGTCTTAAGTCACGAGGAAACCGAAGACATCGCCGAACCGGCTTTTGCAGATCTGGAAGAAGCTGTTTTATCTGCCCAGGATACCGATGTCGATACCATCTCAGGTGCTACCGGATCCAGCGAAGGCTATCTGGAGGCGGTCGATGCAGCTCTGGAAGAGGCCAGACTGGATGAGGAAGAGCCAGTAGAAGAACCGGAGGAAGATCCTGAAGTGGTCGAAGAAGGTTCGTTTGTAGGAGTAGGCGAAGGTTATAACGACGATATCGAAGTCGAGGTGACAGTTGAAGACGGTGAAATTGTCGACATACAGGTCCTCGAACACGAGGAAACTCCCGACATCGCCGAGCCAGCTTTCGAAGACCTTATAGATGATGTCATCGCCACTCAAAGTACCGATGTCGATACGGTTTCGGGCGCCACGGGTTCCAGCGAGGGCTTCCTGACAGCCGTTGATAATGCCCTGGCTGAATTCGAAGAGCCTGAAGAACCTGAAGAGGAGCCGGAAGCTGTATTCGAACCAGGTGAGTATACCGGTATTGGTGAGGGTTATAACGATGACATAGAGGTGGAAATCACCGTAGATGAAACAGAGATTACTGCCATCGAAGTCTTAAGTCACGAGGAAACCGAAGACATCGCCGAACCGGCTTTTGCAGATCTGGAAGAAGCTGTTTTATCTGCCCAGGATACCGATGTCGATACCATCTCAGGTGCTACCGGATCCAGCGAAGGCTATCTGGAGGCGGTCGATGCAGCTCTGGATGAAGCCAGACTGGATGGAAATAATTCTGGAAATCAGGAAAATGACAACAACTCAAATACAAGTCAGAATAACAATCCCGGCAGCAACAATCCTTCTTTAGAACCTCATTTTGAAATTCATGATGGAAATTATACAGGAATTGGGGAAGGTTATCGGGATGATATAGAACTCAAGATGATAGTACAGGAAGGCAAAATAATTGATCTGGAAGTTATAACTCACGATGACAATCCTGATATAGCTGAACCAGCTTTTGAAAAATTAAAAGAGAAAGTGATCGAAACCCAGGATTACGATTTAAGTACGGTGTCCGGGGCTACCAGCTCCAGCAGAGGATTTATACAGGCGCTGGAGGATGCGTTGTCTTCTGCTAGAGCCATCAAAACTCCCCGGGTTGATTACGAAGATGGTCTATATACCGGTGTCGGCCAGGGTTATAATGACGAAATTAAGCTGGAGGTAAAAATCGAAGAAGGATTTATTTCAGAACTCAATATCTTAGAACATTCTGATTCTGATGATCTGGCAGTGCCTGCTTTTGAAGATTTGAAAAACAGAGTGTTGGAAGAGCAGAGTCCTGATGTAGATATTGTAAGCGGAGCTACAAAATCAAGTGAAGGATTTATTTCTGCTATTGATGAAGCTTTAACTGCAGCCCATGGTGAAGTCGATATTTTGGCGAAAGATGAAGTAGAAAGAGAAGATGTATCACCCGAACTCAAGGATGGTTCATACAGAGGTATAGGTGAAGGTTATAGCGATGATGTAGAAATTGAGATTACTGTAGAAGATGGAATTATGAACTCCGTTAGAGTTATAGAACACGGTGACTCACCTGATATAGCTGAACCGGCTTTTACAAAACTGGCAGAAAAATTTCTGGAGGAACAGAGTCCCGAGCTGGACGTTATTTCGGGAGCTACAGGTTCAAGTCAAGGTTTTATAGAAGCAGCTGGTGAAGCCTGGACTGCTGCCCGTGAGTTAAAAACACCTCCTGTGGATTATAAAGATGGAACTTATGAAGGCACAGGAGAAGGATATGAAGATCTCATACATGTTGAAGTAAAAATAGAAGAGGGTATAATCCAGGAAATCAACATTATCGAGCACAGTGAATCTGAGGAGCTGGGTGAACAGGCCTTTTTGCTGCTGAAAAATAAAATTCTTGGAGAACAGACCGCTGATGTGGATATTGTCAGCGGAGCCACTCAATCAAGCCAGGGATTTTTGGATGCGGTAAATTCGGCATTAAATAGGGCTGAATATTAAATAGGACAGAATAAAGAGAGAGGGTGATATAACTTTATGGATAGATTTAATAATATGTTTGAGCAGGTTTTAATTCTGGGCATCTTAGTTCTATTAGGCGGGAGCAGAAATCTGCAGACTGCCGTATATTCAGCTGCTTCCCTGATAATAATATCTTTGATTTTAAGAGGCTTTTCCAGTTTGTTAAATAGAGACAAACTGGCTGGCGCTCACTGGGTTTTGTTTCTGGCACTGGGAATATCCCTATCATATTCAGCTTATTTGATTTCAGCTGTATTATATCCCGAAATTTATCAATACAGCGGCATGTATATCCTGTTGATAGGTGTGACCCCCTTAACCTATTATGGCTGTAAAACTGAAGTCAGTATGGGAGGGCTCTGGAAGAGGCTCAATATCTTTTTCATAACCATTGTTCTGGTCAGCTTCTTTAGAGAATTGCTGGGTTTTGGCTCGGTGCTGGGCAGATCATTTTTCGAAGTGGGATTTGCGCCTCTGGGTTCTTTCGAAGGAACGCCTGGTGCATTCATTATTCTGGGCACATTATGGCTGCTAGTAAGAAAACTTCTCTCTGTGAATATAATTAGCGATACGATATTTGAACTCGAGGAGGGAGCTCAAAGTGAGTGAATTGTTTGGAATTTTTCTGGAAAATATAATACCTCGAAATATAATATTTGCTTACTTTTTAGGAGTGTTGATATCCCTGGTTGAAACTGCAGGAGTGAGACGTTCACTAATTAAAGGCGTAAAATTTTCATTTGGTTTGTTTTTTGCCGCTATTGTAGGCACCATTATTGCTGCTTCCCTTCCTCTGGAGCTGGAGTTTGCTCACGGCTGGATCTTTCTGCTGACTGCTCTGGGAGCCGTCTTCGTACTGCAGAAAACAGGAGAATTTCAGGGGGATTTTTTAGGTGTCCCCAGATTTTTCCTGATGCTGGCTCCGCTGGTTGGTCTTCAGTATATTCTGGTTGACAGAGGGCTGAGTGTAGATGTCATGTTGATAACAGCTCTGGCAAATTCAATAGGTTTTTACTTCGGTTTTATACTCATAGGCACCATCAAAGAACAGGTGAGAATTTCTGAAGCCGATGAAATATATAAATATGTGCCCACTCTTTTGATAAGTCTGGGCGTTTTAGGGATGGTCATTAAAGGTTTTGCATTTCTGTACTGAAAACAGTATAAAACTCAAAATACAGGCCCAGAAAATTAACTTTGAAAAAGAAAAATTTCAAATTCAATATATAAATATTGACTTAAAATTCTTCAAAATTTATTTAAATACTTTTAAACTTAGGCAGCCCTGCGCTGCCAAATTTTTTGTTAAAATCTTTTTATGGTTCTCTTTCTATATATAAAACTTTTGTATGACTTAAAAAAGAGGAATTGAAGCCTTTTTGTAGAAGTTTAATTAATGTGAAAATAAACTGATGATCGCATTCTTTTTGGTAGAACCATCATTGAGAATATTTTAAATCAGCTCTGAAAGTTCGACAGATAAAATCGATAATTTATTTTGGGAAAAGGAGTGATCAAACTTGCAGGAAATTTGGAATGTCTTATCACTGGGAGGTCCAACAGCTATTCCTCTGATGATCGCATCTATTTTTAGCCTGGCAGTTATCATAGAAAAAACAGTTTTTTTCGCTAGAAATAAACAGAACAACAAAAATTTAATCAGAAAAGTAGAAATGATGATCGATGAAGGAGATACGATGTCAGCTTATAACCAGTTGAAAGGGAAAAAGGGGCCAAATGTTAAACTTTTATCGACGGCTTTATCCAACCTTGATGAAGATCCTGAGAGAATAAGAGAAGCCTTACAGGTAACAGGTCAAAATGAGATAAGAAAAATGGAAAAACATCTGACCATACTCGATGTAATAGCTATGATAGCCCCACTGCTTGGTCTTCTGGGAACTGTGCTGGGAATTATAAGCAGTTTTAATATTTTGGGAGGTGCTGCCGGAGTAGGCGATCCCGCTCAGATCAGCGCTGGAATAGCATCAGCTTTAATCAGTACGGCCATAGGGTTAATAATTGCTATACCTACAGCTATTTTCTATTCTTATTTTTCGAAAATAGTGGATAGAAGAGCTCATCAGCTCAATCAGAGTATCGTCGAGATAATGGATGTAGTTGATGGCAATGACAGAGGTGAAAAGTATGAAGAAAATGTTAAAAACATCTCATGACAATAAAAGCTCTATAAATATACTTCCTCTGATCGATGTAATCTTTTTTCTGCTGGTCTTTTTCATGCTTTTTACCACTTTCAGAGCATCACCTGAAGGGCTGGATTTACAGCTTCCGAGCGCTGAAACCGTTGTTGAACAGCCTCAAGAAAATATAGTTGTGAATATTGACGAACAGGGGCAGTATTCTCTGGAAGGAGATATTATGTCCTTGGATGAAATAAGAGCCGAAGTAAGAAATACAGCTCTGGAAGACGGAGAGATAAAAGAAGATGTAGTCGTTATTATAAATGCTGATGAAAATGTAAGATACCAGTCTCTTATACATGTCATGGACGGATTGAGACAGGAAGGAATATATAACCTGGCTCTGGCTGCTGAAAGAGAAATTTAATCTGGAGAGATTTATATGAATAAAAAGTTTCCTTTCGATAATTTATACGTATTTTTGGTAATATCGCTAATCATACACTTTTCTTTGTTTTATTTTCTGCCCTGGGGAGGGCTGGCTTCTGGTTTAAACCCGGACGGAGTAGAGAGAGATGATTTTGAATTTATACAGTTTGTTGATTTTGAAAATTTACCTGAGGAAAGACCTGTCGAAGAAGAGTTGTATGCTGAAGAACATGTAGAAGAACAACAATCAGAAGATCAAGAAGAGACCGAAGAGGAGGTCTCTGAAGAAGACTCAGAGACTGAAGAAGAGTCGGAGGTTGAGGAGGCTGAGGAAGCTGAGGAAATCGAACCAGATGAAAGAGAAGAGGTTTCTGATATAGAGACTGCTGACGAGGAGATGAGTGAAGATGTTTTAGAAACTGAGGCAGAAGAAACGGAAGCAATAGCTGAACATGAAGAAACTGAGACAGATGCTGAGATAGAAGAAGCCGTAGAAAGTCCGACAGAAGCAGAAACGGATGAGCAGGCTCTTGAGGAAGAAACCGAAGCTGAAGAAGTCAGCGAAGTCGATGAAGAAGTTTTAACTGCAGAAGAATCTGAAAGAGAAATTGAAGAGCCGGTCGAGACAGCTGAAGAAATAGATGCTGAAGAATCTGCTGAAGCAGAGCGGGAAGAACCTGAACAGGAAGAAGAAGCAGCAGAAGAAATATCTACAGCTGATCAAGAATCAGAGCAGGAAACAGAAACAGCTGATGAAGAAGAATCAGCTCCTTCAGAGGAGGAAATCGAAGAAGAAGTACCTCCTGCTGCTGGAGAACTGGTATTGAATTCTCAACTGCCTGTATATCCAAAATACTCGGTTGGTCCAGGCGAGACTGGAGAAGTAATTATATCGGCTGAAATTAATCAGGCTGGAGATATTGAAGAAATATCTGTCTATGAATCCTCAGGCATTGAAGCTATGGACAGGAATGCTTTGAACACGATAGAACATGGATGGAATTTTAAATCATATGCCAGTGCTTATACCATGGATATTTTAATTGATTTTTCTCTGGACGAATATGGAAATCCAGATATAAATTATGAATTAGTTGAAATTCAATTTGAATAATAAATTGAAAAATAAACTGTTTTAGCAATACAATTTCAGAGGTGGTCAGCAAATGTTTGATAAAAATAATCTGCTGAATACAGTTTTGTTATTAGCTGCAGCAATCAGTATTATCTGTCTCCTGGCCGCCCCGGTCCCGATGCAGGCGGAGTCAGATGTAAACGAAAGAGTAGATGAGCATGGCAATCTGAGAATTTACAATGATTTTATTTCCGTGGTTGTTAATACCGAGGAAAATGCCCGGGGAAGATTTGCAGTAGAGACTACCGGCGGAGATCCCGGTAGAGACGATGATGAAAACATGCCTCTGATTTATGGAAGACCAATTCCCTGGACTTCATTTACCACTGTAAGAATCGACGGTACAAACTACAGCTTCGGTGGAGAAACAGAAAGGAGAGCCGGTCAAAACACTAATTTTGGAGAAAAAATCAGACCTCCAGAGGTGGAGGATGATAAAATCGTCACAGAATATCAAATAGAGGATTTGAGGGTCACTCAATATCTGGAAATTGTACAGAGTACGACAACTGGCCTGCACGATACAGCTTTAATCGAATATGAAATCACCAACACCGGCGATGAACCTCATGATACCGGTTTGAGGATTATGCTCGATACTATGCTGGGAGAAGTCGATGGATCACCATTTAGGGTTCAGGAAGAAGCAATCGAAACAGATACTAATTTGACGCGCGAGGATTTACCCAACTTTTATCAGTCCTTTGATTCTCTGACTGATCCCCAGATCACTTCTCAGGGCTCCTTTATCGGCGAAAAAGTAACTCCGCCGGATGATGTCTATATGTCAAACTGGGGAAGTCTTGCTGATGGAGCCTGGGATTTCAATTTTGAACCGGGCAGGGAATTTTTAAGAGAAGGTGAGTATGAAAGAGATAGCGCTATTGCCCTGTACTGGGAGCCTGAAACTATTGAACCCGGTGAGACAGTAAGTTATTCAACAACTTATGGCCTGGGAGGCATTACTAAAGTTCCAGGAATGCTCTCGCTGGGAGTCAGCTCTCCCAGAGAGTTCGCCTTTACCACAGACACACCGGAACTGCCTATAGTAGCATATATTGAAAATACCACCGAAATTACCGCAGAGAATGTCAGCATTTCTCTCAATCTGCCTGATTATTTGCAGGTTGAGGAAGCCGAGAGGGAAATAGGTAATCTCGAGGCCCAGGATGTAGCACAGGTGAATTTTTATGCATCTCCTGCTGCTGACCAATTACCCAGAAGCAGCAGTTTTGAAGTCGTGGCTGAAGCTGACAATACAGATTCCAATCTCCTGGAAAGAGAGATTGAATTATTGACTCCCACAATGGAAGCTGAATTTTTTGCCCCGGAAGAATTCAGAGTCGAAGACGGCAGATTAACTCCCATGCCGTTTCCGATCAAAGCAGTGGTAAGAAATACAGGTGACAGTGCCATAAATAAATTTTCCGGAGAATTGGTTCTTCCTCCTGGAATAGATTTCACCGACAGGGAAAGAAGTCTGCGGAAAAGCAGCTCTGTTAATCCCGGAGAAGATCTTGAGCTCAGATGGAAGGTTAGACCCCATGACATAGAAGGCTATTTTCCTGTCGCTTTAAATTTAGAAGGAGAAGCTGGTTTATCTGATTCTATCCAGGAAGAAATTTATATTCCTTCCACAGAAGCTGAAGTTTATTTTGATTTCAAAACCTCAAGAATTGATAGAGGTATTATAACAGTCGATATCAGGGGGGTCAATCTCGGAGAGGACATAAATGAGATAGAATTTGAACTGGAATTCGATGATGAAAATCTGGAATTTATGCATGCAAGCCGGGGAACATTTTTTGTCAGAGATAACAGGATGATGAGCTGGAATGGGCCCGAGCAATATTCTGATAATAGTTTTGGGTTTCAGGAGGAGCTGCCTGACAACGTTGAGGAAGGCGGACTGGCCACTATGCGTTTCAGAATTTTAGAAGATCAGCTCGAACTGGAGGAAATCAAGCAGAAATTTGAATTGCTGAATATAAAATTAACTACTGATGGCGATGAAAGAATAGAATTAAGATAAATTACAAGGTTCTTCTCTGAAACAGCTGGTTAATTTTCCAGGAGAAGATCCAAATACAAAAATGAAACAGGAGGCAATAATAATGAAAAGGGCAGTTTTAATTACATTTCTGGCAACAGCACTTATAGCTGTAACCAGCTTTTCTCCTGCTGTAATGGGCTTAGAAATTGAAGATGTACCGGAAGATCACTGGGCCTACGAAAGCGTAGAAAAATTAGTAGAAAGAGGTTATATGAGCCTCTATGATGATGATACTTTTGCAGGCACCAATCGGGTTTCAAGATTTGAACTGGCAGAAATTTTAGCTCAATTGCTGGAAGACCTGGATGAAGGGCATCTGGAGATGGAAGAAGATGATTTGGATTTGCTCAGAGAGCTCTCAGTTGAATTCAGAGATGAACTGGTTGATCTGGCTGATGAAATGGATTTATTTCAGGAGAGAATGGAAGAACTGGAACAGGAAACACTAATTCAGGGCGAAGATATAGCTGAAGTCCATGATGATACTACAGCTCTTCAGAATGAAGTAGATGAAATTATAGATGAAATCGCAGAATTAAGGGCCAGACAGGATGAACTTGATAATCTGGAAGACAGAGTGCATGAGCTGGAAGAGACTATAGATATTGAAGAACCGGTCGATATCCCTGATGAGCCGGAAGATATAGAGATGTATGAAGAAAGAATAGAAAACATAGAACAGCGTCTTACCGCTCTTGAAGAGAGAGAAGAAGAAAGACAGGAACGAATAGAAGAAATAGAGAGCGGACAGAGCGATCATATGCTCTACATAGGTGCAGTAGGCGTTATTTCTTTGATTTCAATTTTACAGTGATTGAGGGATAACACAATGGGTGATAAATCATTATTTGAAAGACAAACTAGTAAAAGCAACTTTACTGTTAAAACAAGAATTATTACTATATTTCTCCTGATGGTGTTTTTCATCTTTTCCAGCAGCGGCATGTTTTTATTGCCTGATTTGAACAATAATAACACTGTACGCGCTTCCGAATTTGATGGCGAGGATGTGCTCAAAGGGGTTGGAGTGGCAGTTTTAATCTTAACAGCTACTCAATACTTTTTCAGCAGGGATGAAAAAGAAGATGAAGATATTGAAGATCCGCTGAGGGATGATGAAGAAGAAATTTATAGAGTTGACAGGGAAAATGATAGAGATATCGTTTCTGAGGAAGCTCCCATGGATTTAATTTACGACGATGATAGAAGAAGCGAAATCAGAAGTACAATGAGAGAAAAAAATATCGACGAAAGGGACATAAATAAACTGGCCCAGCTGGTTTATGGTGAAGCCAGAGGTGAACCATTCATTGGTCAGATTGCTGTGGCTGCAGTAGTATTAAACAGAATGGATGCCGGTAACTTTCCCGACAGTATACCTGACGTTATATATCAATCAGAACAGTTTACAGCTGTTACAGATGGTCAGTACTTTCAGGAACCTGATACTCTTGCTTATTTAGCCGTTTTTGAGGCCCTGGAAGGTAATGATCCCAGTCAGGGAGCCCGTTATTTCTACAATCCAAAAACAGCCGATAATCTGGATTGGTTTCGAAGTCTTGAAAAGACAGCAGTGATAGGTAACCATGTTTTTGCAGTCAAATAATTAATGTCGGATTAATAATCAGATTATAGCTTTAGGAATCTTTTTGCGTAAAATTTGTATTTTACGCAAAAGTATCTGTAGAGTTTATTTTCTTTTTCTGCCGATTTTATCTGAGTTTATTCAAATATCATTAATAATTTTATAATTTTTTTAAACCCATGTTTGCCTTTAGCCTATTTTTCCTTTAACTTTTCTTTAAACTGATTATATTAATTTTACCGGGGAGGTATAATTCAAATTGGAAAACTTAAGTAACAGGCAGAAAACGATATTAAATTATATCAAAAAAGAAATAGCAGCCAAGGGATATCCTCCTTCTGTCCGTGAGATCGGCAAGGCTGTCGGATTAAAATCCCCTGCTTCAGTTCACAGTCATCTCAAAACTCTTGAAGAAAAAGGATATATACGCAGAGATCCGGAAAAACCTCGAGCTATCGAAGTGTTAAGCGAATTGGATGTGGATAAAGAGAGCAGTGAAATAATCGAAGTCCCTATCGTAGGCAGAGTGAAAGCGGGAACTCCAATTTTGTCGGAGGAAAACATCGAGGATTTTTTCCCTATTCCGCTTAATTTTTTCAGCCCGGGTAACAGCGATATATTTATGCTGCAGGTTCAGGGGGATAGCATGATCGAGGCAGGTATTAATGACGGTGATTATGTTATTGCAAAAAAACAGGATGTCGCCAAAAATGGCGACATCGTGATAGCTTTGCTCGAAGATGAAACAACTGTTAAAAGATATTATCAAGAAGATAACACAATTAAGCTGCAGCCCGAAAATCCCGCCTACAGTCCGATTAAAAACCGAAATGTATCTATTTTGGGTAAGGTAATCGGGCTTTTTCGCAATATAAGATAAAACTGCTTAACTTATTAACTTAAAAACTGCAGTCATAAAGCTCTTCTATTCTCTCACTGGCTTTTTTCAAAACCTTAAAGTCTCTTCTCACATCATCTTCGACCCCTCTATTTCTAAAAATATAAGCCGGATGAAAGGTCGGTAAAAAGAAAAGCTCTCCTCTTTCTATCCATTCTCCTCTTTTGCTGGTTATAGAAAGGCCTTCTTCGACCAGATAATTTAAGGCAGTGGAGCCCAGTGGCATAATTACTTTAGGCTCCACTATCTCAATTTCCGCTTTTAAAATGGGCGAACAGGCCTCCATCTCGTCATTTTTGGGCGCTCTGTTATCAGGCGGGCGGCATTTTACTATGTTACTGATGTATAGATCTTCTCTTTTCAACCCTACATCTTTTATAATATCATTTAAAAGCTGACCTGCTCGTCCTACAAATGGTCTGCCCTTTTCATCTTCATCGGCGCCCGGCCCTTCTCCAATCAGCATGATTCTATTTTCCAGGTTTCCTTCTCCCATTACTACCTGGGTACATTGTTCTCTCAAATGACAGCGCTGACATTCTAAGGCTTCTGATTTTAACTCTTCATAACTATTATTTGGATAGGTAATCAGCTGATTTTGTCTTATTTTACCCTCTTTCGTAAAGAAAATCCTTATCACCTCAGACAAATATTACAAAATTTTCAAGATATCATCTACAAACTCAAAGTTCTCCCCTGTTCTTTCAGGTGTATGAGCATCAGAACTGTAAACCATCTTAACTCCACAATTATCCGCCTGCTTTAATATGTCAAGAGCAGGAAATAATTCGCCGATCGGCTTGTTTAGACCATTCGTATTTATCTCCAGAGCTGTATCGGTGTCAGCTAAAGCTTTGAGGACAGGATCAGCCATATCTAAAATCTCTCTGCGATCATGTATGCTATAACCGAATATTTTCAGCAGCTCCAGATGGCCAATGATATCGAACAGGTCGCTTTCAACAGATTTTCTTACTATATTAAAGTATTCTTGATAGGTATTTTTAAGCTGCCTGTAGGAAAGCTCCTCGAATTTAAATTTATATTCAGGATTGTCAAATTCCCAGCCATTTATTTGATGGACCGAACCGATGCTGTATTCCAGCGGATAATCATGTAATATATCCTCTATTTCGCCCTCCCTGCCGGGGATATATTCGAATTCGATACCTATATTGACTTCTAATTCATATTTTTCCTTGACATGATACATATTATCAAAGTCAAAATCTTCAATGAACCAATCATGGTCGGCAAAACCTATACCTCGCAGGCCTTTTTCCCGGGCAAAATCCACATACTTTTTTAGAATTTCTTTATTCTGGCAGGGCCGAAGTTCTTTTTCTCCATGAGCGAAAGGATGAGTATGCCAGTCTACAAATGACATTTTCTGCTTTCATCTCCTCAGCTGATACATTATAGATAATAGATATTAACAGAAAAATTCTTCCAGGCGATCGAGAGCTTCTTTAATCCTTTCCTCTGTTACTGTGAGTGCTAAACGCACAAATCTTTCTCCTGCATCTCCGTAACCTATCCCCGGAGTGAGAAAAACTCCCGTTTCCTTGAAGACATCTTCCGAAAATTCCTGACTGTCCTCATAGCTTTCCGGAATTTCAATCCAGAGATAAAAGCTGCCTTTGTTGGGTCTTACATCCCAGCCCAGATCATTTAAACCGGAAACCAGCAGATCTCTTCTCTTTTTATAAACTTCCTGCATTTTTTCGACGCATGATTTATCTCCTCTAAGAGCTGTGATACCAGCTCTCTGAATAGCTTCAAATACACCGGAATCAACATTGGTCTTGATGGTGCTGAGAGCATCTATCATCTCTTCATTGCCCAAAGCCCAGCCCAATCTCCATCCTGTCATATTAAATGTCTTGGAGAGGGAGCCAAATTCAATTCCCACTTCTTTTGCTCCTTCTACCTCCAGAAAGCTTGGGGGTTTATGACCATCAAAACCTATCTCGCTATAGGCAGCATCATGAACTACAAGGAATTCATATTTCCGGGCATAATCGACAATCTCCCTGAAAAATTCCCTGTTTGCTACCGCGCCGGTAGGATTATTGGGATAATTAATAAACAGCAATTTAGCCCTGCTTAACTTTTCTTCTGATACTTCGCTGAGATCAACGAGAAAATTATTTTCCGGGGTCATAGGCAAAGAAACAGTGCTGCCGCCGGCCATAACGACTGCTGTTTCATATACCGGATAAGATGGGTCGGGAACGAGAGCCAGATCGCCTTTATTTATATAACAGAAAGGAAAATGAGCCAGTCCTTCCTTCGAACCTATCAGCGATACTATCTCAGCTTCAGGATCTAAATCGACCGAAAATCTTTCATCATACCAGTTAGAGACCGCCTCTCTAAATTCATAAAGACCTTCATAACTCGGATAACTATGAGTGGAAGGATCTGAAACAGCTTCTTTCATAGCAGTAACTATGTGGTCGGGAGTAGGAAGGTCTGGATCACCTATCCCAAAACTTATTACATCCACCCCTTCTTCTTTGGCTCTGTCGATCATTTTATCGATTTCGGCAAAAAAGTAAGGTGGCAGATTTTTAACTCTGTCAGCTCTTTCGATATTGACTTCCATAATAATATACCATCCTTTCTATTTAATTATTGATTATTTATCTGGAAATATCAACAAAACCTCGAAAAACTCTACGCGATGGCCCGGTCATCTTAATTCTTTTATCGCTCCAGTCTATATTCAAATCTCCTCCTGGAAGAGAAACATTCACCACTTCTTCGGTTAAATTTCTTTTGACTGCGGCAGCGGCCACTGCACATGCTCCAGTGCCGCAGGCCAGGGTGATCCCGCAGCCTCTTTCCCAAACTCTGACTTCGATGCTTCCGCGATCATTTACCCGGGCAAATTCCACATTGATATCTTCTGGAAATATGAAATGACTCTCTATTTTAGGTCCCCATTTCTTCAGGGGAAGCCTTTCCAGGTTCTTTTCCACGAAAAAAACAGCATGAGGGTTGCCCATCGAAACAAAATTAACCCGATAATCGCTGCCATCATCGGCGAAAAAATCATATTTCACGTCAAATAGTTCCCGAGGCTTATGTTTTTTATCGCTCTCATAGAAATAATTCCAATCCACCGGAATTTTATCGGGATCAAATTCCGGACTGCCCATATCTACCTTCACATCTGATCGGCCAGCTGCAAAATCATATGATTCCAGCACTGGAGTAATCTCTCCAGCCCCGGTCTGCAGTTTCACACCATTTTTTATTATGTTCTGATCCTTCAGATAATGAGCTATGCATCTGACTCCATTGCCGCACATTTCGGCAGTGCTGCCATCGCTATTATGTATTGTCAGATCAAATTCCGGATACTCATCGTCTGCACTCGAACCAGAAGGTGAAATAAGCAGAATACCGTCGGCACCAATTCCAAAATTTCTATCGCAAAGTTTTCGGACTTCCTCTGGACCGATATCATAGTCATCCGTAAAATCAGGATTAAATATTATAAAATCGTTGCCCAAACCCTGGTACTTGTAAAATTCAAATTCAGTTTTATCAGTCATTAACTTCCTCCTTACTATTTTCCAAAAGCGAATCATCGGCTACAATAGTAGAAATCGCGTGCTTATAAACAAGCTGTTTTTCTCCCTGATCTCCTTTTAAAACTACCGTAAATTGATCAAAACCTGCGACACGACCTGTAATCTGAAATCCGTTGATGAGATAAAATTTTAAATCCGTCCCTCTGGCGCCGGCCTCAGCCAGCATTTTATCCTGATATGCAGCTTTGGGTGTCATTTAAAAACCTCCTTGAATTCTCTATACACATTTCTATAAAAATTTTTATATTCCTGCATGTTTGAGTTTGAAATTGAATTCCACCGAATTAAAACTCTTTGAAATTAAATTGACCGCCTCCAGCAGGCAGTCTTCATAACTCTGCCAGTCGTCTGGATTAAACCAGACTATGTCTTTATCTCTTTTAAAAAAAGAAATTTGTTTTTTGGCCAGCCTTCTGGTTCTCTTTTTGATTAATTCTTTTGCCTCATCCAGGTTTATTTCCCCTTCCAGATAGGAAAATAATTCTTTATAACCCAGAGCCTGCCCTGCGGTCTTGCTAAAATTATATTTCTCCCTGAGCAATTTTACCTCTTCCAGGAGTCCTTCATCGAACATCTCTTCCACGCGGGAATCGATGCGATCATAAAGCTTTTGGCGCTCTCTCCAGATGCCCAGCTTTAAATCTCTATAAGGAGGAGGCATTTTACTCTGAAGGTATCCATAATAGGTCCTGGTTTTGCCCGTTAGATAAAATACTTCCAGGGCTCTGGTAACCCTCTTAACATCATTGTGGTGAATTTTCCGGGCATAAGCAGGATCGATCCCTCTCAACCGGGTGTGCAGCATCTTTCTTGCTTTTTCACCCCGTTTATCAGCAAAATCTTTCAGCTTATTTCGGATTTTATCATTTGGCAGATCAGGAAGTGTATAATTTTCCAGCACTGACCTTATATAAAGACCTGTACCTCCTACCATGACAGGAATATTATTTCTGCTGCTGATTTCAGCTATTTTTTTTCTCGCTTTTTCTTTGTATTCGGCTACCGAAAATTCTTTTTCCGGGCTTATTATATCCAGCAGATGGTGGGGTATTAATTTTTGAAGTTCTTTATCAATTTTATCAGTCCCAATATCCATATCCCTGTATATCTGCATGGAATCAGCTGAGATAATTTCTGCCTGAAGATATTTTGCTAAATTTACTGAAAAAGAAGTTTTACCGCTGGCTGTTGGCCCCAAAATTACGAGCAGTTCTTCTCTATTTTTGGACATTTTTATCTCTCCTGAATGGATTCAGTCAAAAATTAACTCTGGGCAGGTTGAGTTAAGGCCTCTCTACTTCTTCTTTCAGATGATCCAGGCTATAATTTATTATTATCGGCCTTTTATGAGGACAGAGATGAGGATTGGAAGTTTCAAATAATTTTCTGCAAATTCTTTTCATTTCCTCTATATTCAGAGAAACTCCTTCTTTTACCGCCTGTCTGCAGCAGGTATATTTGAGCAATTCCTTTTGAATATCGGACGGTGCCAGCTTTATATCAGCCTCTAAAACCCTCCTGAGTGTCTCTTTGGGATCGCTATCTTCGTTATTTTTTATGAACAGAGGAACTGCCGTAATTGCGTAGCTATCAGGCCCAAAATTATCAATGGAAAAACCCAGCTCATTTAAATAATCGCTTATTTCAAGTAGTCTCTCTTTTTCATCCGGGCTTAAAGTAAGATTGATAGGTGTGATTAACATTTCGCTTTCTATTTTTCCGGAATCAATTCTGGATTTCAATTTATCATAGATAATTCTCTCATGAGCGTTATGCTGATCTATTATCAAAAGGCCATCTCTGCTTTGATAAAGGATGAATAAATTATGCAGCTGACCTATAACGCCCCGGCTGAGATTATCCACCTTTGTAGGCGGTTTAGATTCAAAATCTGTTTTGTTATCGGGGTTCAAACTGCTATCAGGAAAAGAAAACTCAGCTTTATTATCCTTTTTATAATCCTCCCTCTTATCGCTCATTTTGATATTGCCACTGGAAAAATCAAACCGGTCTCTATGATATTCTTCAGCAGAACTTTCTCCTTTACGTCCGGTCTTTTTAATGCTTTTTTGATCAAAGTTTTTCCTTTTCTGGTTAATGTCGGCTTTAGTTCCTTCATATTTTTTTAAAGCCTTTTCAATTTCTCCGGCTATTATCTCTCTAATTTCCTGGCCCCGGCTAAATTTGATCTTTTTCTTGTTGGGATGAACATTAAAATCTGTGAGTATAGGATTTATGTTGATATTGAGAAAAACAAGCGGATATTCACCCTTGTCCAGGTATTCGCTGTACCCGGATTCTACTCCTTTCCTGAGATTTTCATTGGCGGCAGGCCGCCTGTTGATAAAAAAGAACTCATAACGCCGTGAGGATCTGGTAACTTCCGGTCCGGCAATAAAACCGCGAAGCTCGAGTATTTTAGAGCTGGAATTAACCTTTATGAGTTCGCTGTAGATTTCTTCTCCGAAAAGATGAAAAATAACCGACTTTAAATTCCCATCACCGGGGGTTTTCATTCTCTCGCTGCCATCACTTTTGTAAGAAAAATTTATTTCCGGATATGCCAGGGCTTCGGCAGTTATTCTGCGGGATACATGTTTGGCCTCGGTGGCAGATTTTTTTAAGTGTTTAAAACGGGCAGGAGTGTTAAAGAATAGATCCCTGACTTCTATTTCAGTTCCCACCGGCAAACCGGCAGTTTTTCTCTCTTTTTTCTCACCGCCTGCAAATTTTATGATCGTCCCTTTCTTTTCAGACTGATAGCGGGATTTTATTTTAAGGCGAGAGACCGAAGCTATACTGGCCAGAGCCTCACCTCTGAAACCGAGAGTTTCCAGCGAATGAATATCGTCTATCTCTCTGATCTTACTGGTAGTATATCGTTCAAAAGCCTCTTCTATTTTGTCAGAAGGAATACCAATCCCATTATCCCTGACCACAATCTTCTTTCTGCCGCCCTCTGTAATTTCTACATTTATCTTGTCAGCGCCAGCATCGATAGAATTTTCAATCAATTCTTTTACGACTGATGCCGGTCTTTTTACCACTTCACCGGCCGAAATCTGATTGCGAACTGATCGAGGCAATTTTTTGATCTCATTTCTTTTCGAGCTCATAAAAATTCTCCTCTTAGGAATACCCAATTTTTTTCTGGAAAACCTGGCAGTGAAAAAGTCAGTGAAAAAGCTTCAGGTGAATTAGCTGTTGCCGGCAGCCCTCTGCTTGAGTTTGTGAAGCAGCTCCAGGGCCTGAAGAGGGGTGGTCTTATTGACGTTCACATTTTTTATCTCCTCAATTATCTGATCATGTTCATTCTGCGAGCCAGAATTGACATCAAAGAACTGCAGCTGACCGGGAGCATAGTCTGAGTTAAGACTCTCTTCCGCATTGTCTTTAAAAGTTGACATGGATTGAGATGAATATTTTTGCTGCTCTTCCAGTCTGTTCAGCATATTTTGAGCTTCCTGTATTATTTCCGAAGGCAGACCGGCAAGCTTGGCCACCTCTATTCCGTAGCTCTCTTCAGCCGAACCCGGCTCTATCTGATATAAAAACTCTATGTCATTTTCCTTTTCTTCAACCAGTACATTTAAATTCTTGACACCTTCTTCATTTCTGGCAAGCTCGGTTAATTCATGATAATGAGTGGCAAAAAGCGTTCTGGCCCCTACTTTTTGAGGAGAATTTAAATATTTACTCACTGCCCAGGCGATACTCAATCCGTCGTAGGTGCTGGTTCCCCTGCCGACTTCATCCAGGATAATCAAACTATTCTCTGTAGCATTGTTAACTATGTTGCTGACCTCGTTCATCTCGACCATAAAAGTGCTCTGCCCGGTGGAGAGATCATCGCTGGCTCCAACCCGGGTGAAAATTCGATCGACAGCGCCGATTCTGGCCGAATCAGCCGGCACAAATGAACCGATCTGCGCCATGAGAACTATCAAAGCAACCTGTCGGAGATAGGTCGATTTACCCGACATATTGGGTCCGGTTATAATCAAAAACCTATTACTTTCCCTATCCAGCCTGGTATGATTGGGCACAAAATCAACATCCACCATTTCCTCTACAACCGGGTGTCTTCCCCTGGTTATCGTTATTAGATCATCCTCTTTTATTTCGGGCCGGCAGTAATCATTTTCCAGGGCGGTTCTGCTGAAGGAGAGAAGAACATCCAGCCTGGCCAGCTGTCTGGCAGTGTTTTTTAGACGCGATAAATTATCCCTGGCTTTATCTCTCAGCTCACAGAATAGATCATATTCGAGATCATTTATCTTCTCTTCAGCCCCTAAAACCGCAGCTTCCTTTTCTTTTAATTCGGGGATTACATATCTTTCGCTGTTGCTCAAGGTCTGTTTTCTGGTATAATCATCCGGGACCTTATCAAGATTGGCATTGGTCACCTCTATATAATATCCAAAAACTTTATTAAAACCTACTTTTAGAGAATCTATCCCGGTTCTTTCTCTTTCCCTGGGCTGAAGATTGGCTATCCAGTCTTTGGCTTCTTTCTGGCTGCTTCTCAGCTCATCAAGTCTGTCATTAAAACCCTCTCTTATAAGCCCCCCTTCTTTGGGAGAATGTGGCGGTTCCTCGACGAGAGCTTTTTTCAATAACGCTCTTAAATTATCCATAGTATCAATATTCTCTTTTATCTCTTCAATATAGGGGCTATTGAAATTGTTCAAAAGATCGATTATATCGGGTATAATTTCCAGCGAAGATCTGAGAGCACCCATATCCCGGGGGTTTATCGTATCATAACTTATCTTGCTCTGGAGTCTTTCCAGATCGTAAACACTGGCCAGCAAATCCTGAAGCTTTTCGCTTTTAACGAAATCGCCCAGCAGATTTTCAACTGCCTCATGACGGGCTTTAATCTCATCACTATCAAGAAGAGGACGATTAATCCATTTTCTTAAAAGCCTTGAACCCATGGAGTTTACAGTTTTATCGAGCACCGACATCAAAGAACCGGACTGTTTATTCTTTCTAATAGTTTCCGTTAATTCCAGATTCCTTCTCGTGGCAGCGTCCAAAACCATGTAATCGTATACATAATAAGGATTTAGCGACTTTATATGATCAAGAGTTTGTTTTTGAGTCTCCCGGGAGTAACTTATTATTTCAGCAGCAGCGGACAGGCCGGCCTTCATCTCTTCACAGCCAAAGGCCTGGAGCGAATTGATCTGGAAAAATTCCTCTACAAGTTCTTCAGCCTCTTTAACTTTAAACTCTTCCGATTCCGAAACCTGAAAATCGCGATTTTTTATAATATCCTGCCAATCATCCATGTCTTTCAATCGATCTTCAATAATTATTTCACTCGGTTCCAGCCTGTCTATCTCATCGGATATGGTTTCGAATTCGGAAACCTCTGTCACCGAGAATTCCCCTGTGGATATGTCCAGAAAAGAGAAGCCATAATTATCTCCCCGGATAGAAATTGAGGCAAGATAATTGTTTTTATTTTCGGGGAGCATCTCATCCTCAATAATTGTCCCGGGGGTTATCACCCTCACAACATCCCTATCCACCAGGCCCGAAGCTTCGGAAGCATCTTCCATCTGCTCGCATACCGCTACTTTATGGCCTTTTTCTATTAAGGTTGCTATATATGAAGAGGCCGACTTGGCCGGAACGCCGGCCATGGGAATATCTCCATCAGCCCCTTTATTGCGGGAAGTCAGCGCGATATCCAGAAGTCTGGCTGCTATTTTGGCATCTTTCTCAAAAACTTCATAAAAATCTCCCAGCCTGAAAAACAAAATACAATCATCATATTCTTTTTTCAAAGATTTATACTGCTTCATCATCGGGGTCAGTTCATCAGACATGTCATCACCTCAAAATTCCTTTAAATGAGAGGTTCGCCATAAAGTGTCCAGCTGCCGGCTTCATTTATTTTAACCGGTATCAATTTCCCTCTCAAACCTTCATCTTTAGGAATGATCACAAGTTTATTGGTTTCTGTTCTGCCGGAAAAAGTTTCGGGGTTTTTTCTGCTCTCACCCTCGACCAGAATTTCTACAGTTTCATCGACCAACTCTTGATTTTTTTCCTGGCTGATCCGATTCTGGACATCCATAAGTTCCTGCAGCCTTTCCTGGCGGACCTCAGGATCCACGTCATCTTCCATCTTCTGGGCTCTGGTATCAGGTCTTTCAGAGTAAGCAAATGTAAAAGCCATATCGAATCTGCATTTTTCAACCAGATCTATGGTCTTTTGAAAATCGCTCTCCTTCTCTCCTGGAAATCCGACAATGATGTCGGTAGTAATAGCCGCTGATGGATCATGACTCCTGATCTTTTCCACCAGATTTATATAATTCGAACGGGTATAGCCTCGATTCATCATTTTGAGCACAGAATCGCTGCCGGATTGTACAGGAAGATGGTAATGTGAGCATATCTTATCGGTGCCGGCCGTTACTTCTATCATTTGTTCATCAAAGTCGCGGGGGTGAGAAGTCATATATCTTATCCGCTGCAGTCCTTTAATATCAGCAGCTTTTTTCAACAGATCAGCAAAATTCTTATCTTTCTCAAGATCCTGGCCGTAAGCATTCACATTCTGCCCCAGTAGAGTAACCTCTTTTACACCATTATCAACGACTCCTTTTATCTCTTCTAATATCCGGGCTTCCGGTCGACTTCTTTCCGGACCTCTGACATGCGGGACAACGCAGTAACTGCAGTAATTTTCACAGCCCCTTATTACCGTTATCCAGGCCTTAATATCGCTTTCCCGCTTGACGGGAGTTTCCGAGACCTTATTTGCTTTAAGAGGGGCATCAGAAATTTCTATAATCTTCTCATTTCCTTCCTTCACATTTTCAATCAGTGAAGGCAGTCGAGGCAGATTGTGAGTGCCAAAAATTATATCAACTTCGGGGTGTTTGCTGTACAATTTTTTGGCTGTGGAGTCCTTCTGCATCATGCAGCCGCCAACAGCCAGAACCAGATCAGGATTTTCTTCTTTAAATTTTTTAAGCGCCCCAACCTTTCCATAGACTGTCAATTCGGCATTTTCTCGTATTAGACAGGTGTTTATTACTATTATATCAGCCTCTTCAGCTTCTTTTACCTCGCTGTAACCCATGCTTTCCAGTATACCTTTGATTTTTTCAGAATCATGTTCGTTCATCTGACAGCCGTAAGTTATTACATGGTAATTTCTTGCCTTCATCGTTTAGAAACACCTCACTAACTCAACCTGACATATATTAATATATCATGCACCTTTATATTGTATTATATACGGGGGATAAATTCAATTTTAAGTTTAACCCAACTCATATAAAGTCAGGCTAAGCTACTATATGATAAAGCCAGGACCGATCTGGCCCTGGCTTCTGCAATCCCATAATATAAATTTAATATTTTCAAACAGACAAACAGAGACTCATCCGTCTATAAGGCTCGAATGATCAAAGCTGCTGCTTAAGATTAATACTTTTCGAATAGATCTTTTCCTACTCCGCATTCAGGGCAGACCCATTGTTCTGGTATATCTTCAAAGGATGTTCCTGGTTCGATCTCGACTCCTCCTGTTCCATCGGGGTCACCTTCTTCCGGATCATAGATATACATGCATACAGTACATTGATATTTTTCCAATTAAGAACCTCCTTTCCTGTGATGATTAAAAATTTTAATCCCTGTGATAATTATACCATAATATCTATTTACTTCAACATCTATACGTCCAGCTCATCAACTCTGCTGGCATTGTTCAAAATAAACTCTTTTCTCAAAGAAGTATCACTGCCCATAAGTCGGGTGAATAATTCGTCAGCTTCCAGAGCATCTTCAATTTCAACTTTCATAAGCCGACGGCTCTCCGGGTCCATCGTGGTTTCCCAGAGCTGTGATGGATTCATCTCACCAAGCCCCTTATATCTCTGTAAAGAAAAATTGCTGCTGCTTTTTCTCTCCCTGAAATCATTCAATTCCCGGTCGTTATAAAGGTATTCTGTGCTCCCGGACTCATTGATCCGGTAAAGAGGCGGCCGGGCCAGAAATACATGGCCTCTTTCTATAATCTCCCGCATATATCTATAAAAGAGAGTCAGAATTAAGGTTTCTATATGCGCACCGTCAACATCAGCATCAGTCATTATAATAACTTTGTTATATCTCAAATCTGAGATATCAAATTCATCCCCGATATTTGTCCCCAGAGTCTTTATGATCGCCAGCACTTCATCGTTGTTGAGAATTTTTTCCATTCGGGCTCTTTCAACATTCAAAATCTTACCCTTCAGCGGCAAAATAGCCTGAAACTCTCTATCGCGACCCTGTTTGGCAGAGCCCCCTGCAGAATCTCCTTCAACAAGGAAAAGTTCGCTCTTTTGAGGATCTCTGCTCGAACAATCTGCCAGCTTAACCGGAAGATTATTTTTATTCAGAGCATCTTTCTTTTTATTCAGCTTTCTGGCTTTTTTGGATGCCTGCCTGGCCTTTACAGCCGCTAAAGCCTTTTCGACAACTTTTTTGCCTATCTCCGGATTGTAATCCAAAAATTCCTTCAGAAAATCATAGGTAGCCGACTCTATCTCACTTCTGATGCCGCTGTTGCCGAGTTTATTCTTTGTCTGGCCTTCAAACTGAGGCTCGGCGAGCCTGACACTTAAAACCGCCGTCAGCCCCTCCCTTATATCCCCTCCTTTTAATGAGGGATCGCTCTTATTTAAAAGGTCATTTTTGGAGGCGAATTTGTTTACCGCTCTGGTAAGAGCGGTTTTAAATCCTGTTACATGGTAACCTCCTTCATCTGTCTTGATATTGTTGGCATAACTATAAATTCTGGTCGTATAAGATCCGTTGTACTGAATGGCCAGCTCCAGATAACACTCATCCAGTTCCTGTTCATGATAAATTATATTTTCGTGAATAGGGTCATGGTGCCTGTTCAAAAAACTGACAAACTGCTTCAGCCCTCCGGAAAATGAAAAAGAATCCTGTTTATTCTCACCTTCCCGCTGATCACGGAGCTCAAGTTTTAGACCGCTGTTCAAATATGCTGACTCTTTTAGACGGCTGGCCAGAGTCTCATAGCGAAATTCAACATCAGTAAAAATTTCCGGGTCGGGCATGAATGTAATACGGGTTCCGGAACTGCTGCATGTGCCTTTCTCCAGCAGCTGGGTAACTGCTTCTCCTCTTTCATAACGCTGGAAATAAAGATTTCCCTCCCAGCAGGTTTCGATTTCCAGCCACCTGGATAAAGCATTTACTACAGAAACACCAACTCCGTGAAGCCCTCCCGAAAAAGAATAGCTTTCATTGTCGAATTTTCCACCCGCATGTAAGTTGGTCATTATCACTTCCAGAGCCGGCCGATCTGTATCCTTATAATCATCGGCCGGGATTCCCCGACCGCTGTCTTCCACGCTGGCGCTGCCATCTTCATTTATAGTGACCCTGACTTTTTCTCCATGCCCGGATAGATATTCATCAATGCTGTTGTCCACAACTTCCCAGACAAGATGATGCAGCCCCTTTTTTCCAGTGCTGCCTATATACATCCCTGGACGCTTTCTTACAGCAGATAAACCTTCCAGAACTTCTATGTTTTCGGCGCTATAGGTTTTTTTGGTTTCACTGCTCATAAAAAAAACTTCACCCAACTTTCATTTCTGTGATTTTTTGTTGTTAAAATGCTTTATCTTTTGAGGATCTTCTTGTCTTCAGTTGTTAG
>CAYTDP010000028.1:0-28426 GCA_964436625.1 uncultured Halanaerobiaceae bacterium
AGAATATGTCGTAAATTTCACCAACGGTTTTGGACAAGATCCTTACAAAGAAACATTTATGCCAAAAAAAATGCACCGGCCATATTAACCGGTGCAGATAAGTAGAGGGATGCCAGATCAAATTGGATGAGCAAAATTTATTTAGGTTTTGAAAAAGTGGATTTTTAGCTCAGACAAAATAAAAAACCCAACCCTGACAGGTTGAGTGGTTTAGGTGAGTAAGCTATGCAGATCCGGTATGGGTTGTCGGAGGTCATGAAAAAACCGGATTTGACTGCACCGGTTCTGCATTAGCTTCACCTACATTCCCTGCCATAGGGGAGCTGCAGGCTCAACAACCAGGCAGGTCTCCTGACTTCTGGCCTGGACCGAATTCGACCTTCCCCGCTGCTTTTGTAAAAGCAGAAGCAGCAAGTGGCAGAAGAATCCGATCTCACCAGTTACAGTGGCGGGCCCGTTCAGGCTTTTCACCTGATTCCCTATTCTCCTCCGGCCGTAACCGGAGGCACCTGATTGCGCCGATATTTAATTTTTATCTTTCCTCTATTATATTGTTTATAGATTTATAATGATTCTCCTGCTGAAAACGCAAATAAATTTCTGGCAAATATTAATAAGATTGAATTATAATTATGATTTGTTATATCCCACATTTAAATGTATAATGAAAATACAGTACTTCTTGTTATAAACTGATAGATGATGAGGAGGGGCAGATAAATATGCAAAATCAGGACAGTCAGAACAAAAATTCAGAATTAAAAATATTTTTGGATTCTCTTCCTCACAATGCCGCGGTCATCGATGACGGGGGTAAAATTATCTGTGTTAACGAAAGCTGGAATAATTTTGCCAGCAAAAACAATTTAAGTCCTGAAGAATGCGGGCCAGGAATAAATTATCTCGAGGTATTGAGCGAGGCAAAAAGAGAGGAAGAAAAGGTCAATGAAGCTGTTCGGGGTATTAAATCTGTGATTTCCGGAGAGAAGCGGGAATTTGTCCAGGAATATCCCTGCCATTCTCCTGATGAGCGGCGCTGGTTTAAGATGAGAGTAACTCCTTTTCGGCAGGGAGCGCTGTTGATCCACGAAAACATCACGGAGCGCAAATTTGCCGGGATAAAACTCAAAGAGCAAAAAGAAGAGCTGAAGAGAAAAAATCAGAGCCTGGAAGTGCTTTTTTCCGGGAGCGGATCGGCAATTGCAAGACTCGATGAAGAGCACCGAGTGATAGATATCAATGATAAATTTAAAGAGATTTTTGGTTATGAGCTTGAGGAAATAAAAGGCGAGGATATGGATGATGTTCTGGAAAAGGGGAAAAGCGGCAGCGCCGGCAGGAATTTAACCGAGAAAGTGCTGGAAGGCCAGGAAGTGGTCGACCAGGGGACCCGTTATGATTGTGAAGGCAATCCTCATGAATTCATCATTAAAGGGATACCTGTTAAAATAGAGGGAAATTTAGAGGGGATTTATGCAATTTACGAGGAGATAACTGCACTTCGGCGTAGAGAAAGGGATCTTCGCAGAAGCCGTAAAAAACTGCGCATCACGCTCAATTCTATCGGCGATGCAGTGATCGCCACCGACACCGGAGGTAAAGTCACACGTATGAACCCGCGGGCTGAGGAGCTTACAGGCTGGTCCTCTGATGAAGCAACGGGCAAAAATCTGCCCGAAGTTTTCGAAATTGTCAGCTCCAAAACAGGCGAGCCGGTACCATCTCCGGTAGAGAAGGTTATGGAGTCGGGCAGAAAAGTGGGGCTGGCCAATCATACCAAACTCATATCCCGGGACGGCAGAGAATACCAGATCGCCGATTCTGCTTCTCCTATTCGAGATGAAGAGGGAGAAATACAGGGAGCTGTGCTGGTTTTTCGCGAAGTCACCGATAAATATCGCATGCGCCGGGAGCTGGAAAAGAGCGAGGAACGCCTGCAGAAGACGCTATCTGTCATTCCCGATCTGGTTTCCATTCATGATCCCGAGATGAATATATTATACAGCAACTGGAAGGGCATCGGAGATGTGCCGTCAGAGAGAAGGCAGCTGAATGAAAAATGTTACAGGGTTTATCGAGATAGAGAGGATATCTGTCCCGATTGTAAGGCGAAAGAGGTGCTGGAAACAGGAGAATCGCTGCATAAAGAAACCTCTCTTTCCGGGGGCGGCTGGGTTGACCTTCGGGTTTTGCCCATAAAAGATGAAGCTGACGAGATAGAATATCTGGTAGAATGGGCCAGGGATATAACCGAGCGGAAGAATAGAGAGGAAAAAATTAAGGAGCAAAATGAGAGGCTGGCCAGCATTATCGAGGGCACCAATGTGGGAACCTGGGAGTGGAATGTGCAGACCGGAGAGCAGATTATCAATGATAAGTGGGCGGAAATGCTGGGTTATTCCCGGGAAGAACTCGAACCAGTGACGATCGATACATGGCGGGAATTGATGCATCCAGAGGATTTAAAAAGGGCTCAGAACAAGCTGGAAAAACATTTTCGGGGCGAGGAGGAACAGTATCATATTGAAAATCGACTCCAGCACAAAGATGGCAGCTGGGTATGGGTTTTAAACAGAGGACGGGTGGTTACCTGGACTGAAGATGGTCGTCCGGAGTGGATGTACGGCACCCATCTTGACATCACCGCCCGCAAGAAAAAGCAGCGTAAGATAGAGCATATGTCCCGTCATGATGAATTGACCGGCCTTCACAACCGAAATTATCTCGAGGAGAAAATCAAAGAGCTGGATTTTGTGCCGAAGCTGCCGGTGAGTATCATCATGCTGGATGTGAATGGTTTGAAGCTGGTAAATGATACTTATGGTCATAAAATTGGAGATAGAATGTTATATAAGACAGCGGATATCCTCCGGGAGTGCACCCGGGAACAGGATTTCGCAGCGCGATGGGCGGGAGATGAGTTTGTGATTCTGCTTCCTCACACCGGAAGGTATGAGGCCAGAAAGATCTGCGAGCGCATAGAAGCCAGGGCCGAGGAGAACAGAATTGCCGATGATATTCCGCTTACGCTGGGGGTGGGGCTCTCGGTCAAGACCAGTTTTGAGGAAGATATTTATGAAATACTCCATGAAGCTGAGGACAACATGCAGAAAGATAAGCTCACCCGGAGCAGAAGCGGCAAGAATAAACTGGTTCAAAACCTGCTGAATACGCTTTCTGCCAAAAGCGATGAGACCAGCGAACACGCCCTGAGGATGACAAAATACGCCCACAACCTGGGGAAGGAACTCGGCCTGACCAATGGACAGCTAAACAATCTTTCGCTTTTAGCTACCCTGCACGATATCGGAAAGGTGACGATTTCCGAAAATATTTTGAAAAAGCCGGGCGGTTTATCGGACGAAGAATGGGAGATAATCAAGCAGCATCCGGAGAGAGGTTATGTCATAGCTTCAGCTTCGGAAGAATTTGCTCCGATAGCCCGCGAGATACTTTACCATCATGAGAGGTGGGATGGCGGTGGGTATCCGGAAGGAATTGCGGGAGAGGAGATTCCACTTCTGTCCCGGATTATTACTATAGTTGATGCCTATGATGTTATGACCAACGGCCGCCCCTATAAAGAGCCTATGAGCCGGGAAGAAGCCCTGGAAGAAATATATGAATGTGCGGGCGAACAATTTGATCCGGAACTGGCGAAGAAATTCGTGGAATTGATGGGATAGAATTTTTGAAACAGAACTTATTTTTATAGAAATTTTGCACTGGATCAAGAAAGAGATAACATGTGAGGAGATATCATGACAGGATTTGATTTTAAAGATATATTAAAAAGCAAAAATTTAGGATATATTGCAGGAAATTTTAGTTCGGATGAAGATAAGGAAAAGCTGGAATACACAGTAGAGGAATGGAATTTTATTGCTGGAAAAATTTTAAACCCGGGCAAAAAAGCGTCTGAAGGAAGTATAATCGCCGGTCTTTCCGATCTGATCGAATTTGATGAGCTGCTCGCAGATGTTTCTGAAGACGCTTTTATTGAAGCTTCAGATAAAAGCAGAACAATTATGGAAGATGAAAAATTATATATCAATTCTTCCGGAGAAGAAAAACATATAGAGCTGACCGTTATGATCAACGATAGTTATCAATATTTGATCATTCTGGATGATATCAGTGAAGAAAAAAGTAACGAAGAGAGAATAGCGGAGCTTGAGGAGGAGAGGGATAGATTTTCAGCCAGTTATCCGGGCATAATCTATAAATGTTATAACAGTTTCGATTGGGAGATGAAGTATGTCAGTCAGGGCTGTGAAGATTTGACCGGTTATAAACCGGAGGAATTGGTCGATAATCGCGTCTTAGCTTATGGTGACCTGATAAAGCCGGAGTATAAAGAAGAGGTGTGGAATAAAATTCAAAAGTCGCTTGCTGATAAGCAGCCTTTTGAGATCGAGTACAAAATTGAAACCCGGGATGAGGGGGAAAAATGGGTCTGGGAAAAGGGAAGAGGCATTTATAATGAGGGAGAGGCAGAAAAGATATACGGCTTTATCACCGACATAACAGAGATGAAAAGAACTGAGAAGAAACTGCAGCTGATGCAAAAATCTTTGGAAAAAGCTTCTTTCGCCATTTTTTGGACTGGCCCCCGGGGAGAAATAAAATATGTCAACGACAGGGCCTGTGAAATGCTTGATTACAGCAGGTCAGAACTTCTGCAACTTAAATTTTCCGATATTGATAAGGACGCGGATCCTGAAGGGCGGTCAGGATACTGGCAGCAGCTGATAAAGAATAAAGAACTGCAGAGGGAAAGAAAATTTATATCTAAAAATGAACGGGTATTTCCTGCAGAAGTGTTATCTCATCATCTTTTTCTGGCAGGAGATGAATACGAGTTTGTTTTTGCGCGGGATATATCGGAGAGAAAAGCAATAGAGAAAGAGCTTAAAATGAGAGAAGAACAGTATCGGAAAATTTTCCGGACAGCTCCTGTGGGCATTTTAATACAGGATGATGCAGGAAATATACTCGAAGTAAATGATAGATTGTGTGAGATAACCGGTTACAGCCATGAGGAGCTGGAAAGCAGCAGTATATTTGAAACTCTGGTTCCTGAAGAGATAGAAGAAAAAGCGAAAGCGAATATTGATAGAATTTTAGCGGGGGAAGATTTGACGCTCACCGGATTATCGCGCTCCAGTACCGGCGAAGAATATTACGTTCATCTTAAGGAAACAAAGATTAAACTTCCGGAAGGCAGAGAAGGGGTGCTCTCAATGCACCTCGATATAACGGATTTAAAGGAGAAAGAAAAAGAACTGGAGTATTTGAGCTATCATGATAGTCTGACAGGGCTTTATAACCGTTTATATTTAAAGGAGAAGCTGCAGGAGATGAATATGGAAAGGCAGCTGCCCGCAGGTATAATTATGTGTGATGTCAACGGAATGAAGATCATAAACGAAACCTATGGTTTTAACAAAGGCGATAGACTGCTAATCCGTGTTGCTGAAATATTGCAAAAGAACATAAGAGATGATGATATTCTGGTGCGCTGGACGGGGGATGAATTTATTATCGTGCTCCCAGGATCTGATATAGAAATGGCTGCTGAAATCAAGGATAGAATAGAAGAAGACTGTAAAGATGCTGTTTTTGAGGAGATTCCGATTAATCTGGGTATGGGAGTGGCTGTCAGAAATACTCTGGAGGAAGATTTCGAGGACGTGCTGGTAAAAGCCGAGGAGAGAATGCGCAGGGATAAATTGACCAAATCGCACAGCACCGAGAATAAACTCGTGCAGAATGTTCTCAATACTCTGGGGGCTAAGAGCGCGGAAACCAGAGAACACGCCGAGAGAATGGCTGATCTTGTCCAAAAACTGGGTGAGAAGATGGGCCTGCCGACAGAAGAGCTGAACAAACTTTCTCTGCTGGCCACTCTTCATGATATAGGCAAGGCAACTATATCGGAGGATATACTGATAAAATCAGATGATCTGACTCAGGAAGAATGGGAAATAATCAAAGAACACCCTGAAAGAGGTTATAAAATTGCGGTGGCTACCGAGGAGTTTGCTCCTGTAGCCAGAGCAATACTCCACCATCATGAATGGTGGAATGGTACGGGGTATCCCGAGGGACTAAAGGGGCAGGAGATACCTCTCATTTCGAGGATGATCGCTATTGTAGACGCCTATGATGTCATGATTTCTGGCCGGCCTTATAAAGCCGCCATGAGCTGCGAGGAAGCCCTGGAAGAAATAGAGGAATGTGCCGGAGAACAATTTGATCCGGAACTGGTGGAAAAATTTGTGGAGATGCTGAGGGGGGAAATATCATCAGAAGATTTATAACGACAGCAGTAATAATTTTCCTGCTGGCTGGGATAGCTCTGGGGTTAACCGCCTGTTCTCCCGGGGCAGATGAAGATGAGGAACCGGGGGATGAGGCAGTAGAAGTTGAAACAGAAGAGGAAAAAGTCGAGCTTGTATATGTGGAGTGGGATTCGGAGATAGCCAGCACCTATGTGGTGGCTGAAATAATCGAAGCCGAACTGGGTTATGAAGTCGATCTTATGTCAGTAACTCTGACTGCTCTTTATGAATCGGTAGCTGTGGGGGACAGAGACGGAATGGTCGCAGCCTGGCTGCCGCTGCAGGAAGAATATTTAAAAGAACATCGCGATGATGTCGTCAATCTCGGTCCTAATTTTACAGGTACACTGGAAGGACTGGCTGTGCCGGAATATGTGCCGATATCTTCTATAGAAGAGCTCGGTGAACATGCCGATGAGTTTGGCGGCCAGATAATAGGCATCGAGCCTGATGCGGGGATTATGGATGCTACCCGGGAGGCCATGGAACAATATGAAGCTCTGGAGGAATACGAGCTGGTTACCGGCAGTGATCGCACCATGACCACCACCCTGGAGAATGCTTTTGAAGAGGAGGAATGGATAGTAGTTACGGGCTGGACGCCTCACTGGAAATTTTTCTTCTGGGATCTGAAGTATCTGGACGATCCCCGCGGCATTTATACTGAAGAAGGTGAGATTGCTACCATAGTGCGGGAAGGCCTTGAGGATGATATGCCTGAGGTTTATAATTTTCTCGATAATTTTTACTGGGGTGAGGAAGAAATTGGACAGGTAATGCTCTGGATAGCCGAAGATGATATGACGCCCGAAAATGCTGCCGGCCGTTTTCTTGAGGAAAATCCTGATCTGGTAGAGGAGTGGCTGGAAGACATCGATCAGCAGTAAATGCTTAAGGAGAGGGTGTTAATTTGAATATGGGCGGAGAGGAAAAAATTACAGGAAAATACAAACAGGAGAGTTTTATCAGCAATTTTAACCCCTGGTTTGTCCTCTCTGTGGCAGTTACCGTTCTACTTATCGTCCTGCTGCTCTGGCAGCTGCAGCGTTCCAGTCGTATGATAGAAGAATTTGAGGAGATAGAAATGTCTCTGGAAAGAGCCTCCAGCGATCTTCGCTATCACAGCCGTAATCTTGAGCTGACGGCCAATCTCGCTGCCGTTACCGGAGATCTCACCTGGCAGGAGCGTTACGAGGAGCATAGAGAGCCGCTGACAGATTCCCTGACCGATATCGCCGAGCTGGCTGAAATTGAAGGTGTGGCCCAGGAGGTAGAAAATATACAGGAGCATCTCCAGACTCTGGGAGAGATAGAAAGAGAGGTATTCGAGCTTATAAGTCACGGCAGACGGGCGGAGGCCGAGGAGAGAATGAAGGGCTGGATATATACCAATCATCAGCATACTCTTTCTCAGACGATTGAAAATCTCACCACCATCGTAGAAAGACATATTCAGGATAGAATAGCAGCAGAAAAAAGACTTACTTCTTATCTGCAGGTGACAGCCCTGGGATCTCTTATGCTGCTCATGATCTCCTGGTATATCACCCTCCAGAACTGGCGGGCAAGCGTAAAAGAGCGGCGTCGAAAAGAAGAACAGATCACCTATTTGAGTTTCCATGATCCTTTGACCGATATTTATAACCGCCGGTATTTTATGGAGGTCGGCGAAGAGGAGATAGAAAGAGCGCGGCGTTATGATGAGGAACTCAGTCTGCTGATGCTGGATATCGATCATTTCAAACAGGTCAACGACAGATATGGCCATCCAGCTGGGGATGCTGTGCTGGAAAATCTGGCCGGTATTCTGCGGGAAAATTTTCGCGAGGTTGATATTCCTGCCCGGCTGGGCGGGGAAGAATTCGGAATTCTCATGCCCAGCACCGATAAAGAACAGGCTTTAAAAGCGGCCGAGAGAATACGTGAAAAAGTGGCCGAAAATAATACACAGTATGAGGATATGGAAATATCTATTACGGTCAGCGTAGGAGTTGCTGATTTTAAAGAGGAGATTGCTGGCATGGATGAATTTCTGCAGCAGGCTGATAAGGCTCTTTATAGGGCTAAACAGAGCGGCAGAAACTGTACGGTGGATTGTGACAAACTCTAAAAATTTTTGGTTCTTCTTTTTATCAGTTGACAGATATAGTATAAGATCACTTAAAGCAGAAAAATTTCATTGTGAACGAAACTTTATATCTTCCAGTATGAATAAATAAGTATTTTTGACGCACCTGTTTACCAACTGAAGACAAGAAGATTCAAATTTTTATTTCAGGCAGGAACCTGATCCGGATTTTACTAACTTCTGGGAGGATGGAGAAGATGAATAATTTGACATTGTACAGGCTGGTGAAGGCTGTTTCCAATGCGATGGATCTTATCAGCAAAAAGGTGGTGGGGCACAATCGCCAGGTGGCCTATATTACTTTTGAGCTGGTCCGGGAAATGGGTCTGAGTGAAGATTTGATCAAAAAAGCGACGCTTGCTGGCCTGCTTCATGATCTGGGGATATTTTATCTGGGCCAGGATTACAGCGATTTGCGTTTTGATCAGAAGGATAATCGCCATGCCGAAGTGGGATATATTCTGGCTGGGGAGAATTTTCCAGATGAGGATATTGCTAAAATTATCAGGTATCACCATCATGACTGGGATGAGCTGACTGCGGGGTCTGCCGGGAGCGCCGGTGAGTCGGTTAAAAGAGAGCAGCTGCTTTTGAGTAATATCATTTTTATGGCCAATATAGTTGTCAACCTGGCCGCGCGTCGGAAGAGAGAAAATATTTTGCTGGCCCGGGATCAGATTGCTCACAGAATCGAAGGAATTCCGGCAGGCAGGGTGAACAATGAAATTTTGGAGGCATTTACAGCTCTTCAGGAACGCGAATATTTCTGGCTGGATCTGACCGATAAAAAGCGTTGTTTGATAGCGCTGGATGAGTTTTTTAATGGCAGAAACGGTTCTTTAGTTCAGGAAAAATTCCTGCAGCTGGGACAGCTGATCGGTTATATCATCGATTTTAGAAGCTCTTTTACGGCCACCCACACCAGCGGAGTGGCCGGGATTGCAGAAAAACTGGCAGAAGATAGAGGTTTTGAAAAGGAGAGAACAGCCCTGCTGAAGTTGAGCGGATATTTTCATGATATCGGCAAGCTGGCTGTGCCGGAGGAGATCCTGGAAAAACCTGAATCTCTGACTGATGAAGAGTGGAGTATCATGAGGACTCATACTTACCATACATACCACTGTTTAAATACGGGCGAGGAGCTGCAGGAAATTCGCGATTGGGCTTCTTATCATCACGAAAGGCTCAGCGGTGATGGTTATCCCTTTCAAATTTCGGGAGAGGAGCTCTCGCAGGAAGCTCGCATAATGGCAGTGGCCGATGTATTTACCGCCCTGACGGAGGACAGGCCCTATCGCCGGGGATTGGATTACGATAAGGTGAAGAAAATCCTCCGGGAGATGGCCCGGGATAGGGCTCTTGATGAAGAGCTGGTAGCTGCTGTCACGGACGATTTTACGGAATTTAACTCGCTCAGATTCAATGTGCAGAACAAAGTGGGAGAATATTATCAGGAGTTTGCTGCCGAATGTCAGGAATTATTAAAGCGGGATTGAAAGTTATCGATCACGATGAAAATTTCGATTAAAATTATGTGGCCCGATCAATCTTTTTCGTTTTTTAATTTAAACGACTAATTCGTAAAGACCATAACCTGCGGCTGCTATAAGAAGGATCAGAAATATCAGGGTTACTGCTCCGGGCAGCGCCAGAGGCGAGAAACTTTTCTCCTGTTTGACCCTATCCTGAGCTGTGCGGTATTCTTCCGATAATTCATCTAGCTGCATGTCGGCATAGTGCCAGAGGACCTCCCAGACTTTTATCTCCTGACCGTTGCGATAGACTATGGCATCTTCCATGTCCTCCATGGGGGTGCCATCTTCATATTTTGGCCTGACAGACATAAATGGGAGATATTTGTTGATTTCGGGAAGATATTCCAGTATGTAATAGTCAGTTACCACTCTGTAAAGTTTATCGCCGCCCCTTTCCATTTTTTGGTAAGCATTGGGGCTTTTCAGCTGAGTACCCTCGCCTGTGTATCTTTCGGCTGACAGAACTGATCTGCCGGTCGGGACCGGAATGTCAAATCTGGGTATTCTAAAAAGTGTTGCCCTGCGCCTGTCATAGGTATATCTTAACCCGGAAACCTGAAAGAACTGTCTTTCTCCCATATATTCGCTTAAAAATGAGGAGATTTCCAGAATTCTGATAATCTCGCGCTCGCTCAAATAAGTTTCCACCAGAGGGGAGCCGGGTCTGCCGTCATCTCCGCGGAAAAGACTGGAGCTTGCCGCCAGCTCATAATAGCTGATTTGATCTTCCGACCAGGGCATCACTCCGGGTTCGAGCCCTCCCCGAATTGAACCGTTGGCCTGAAAGGCAAAATCGATATCTCCCCCCAGAATATTCTGAGCTCCCAATCTCAAAGCATCGGTGAAAAAGTTGCCAAAGGGAGTGTCACTGTAAAGATTTTTGTCGGAAAAAGAAAAATCCATAGTGAAGGGCGAGGCAAATAGATCTTCATAGCGTCCGTTCGTAACTTCAGCGGTATAATCTTTGAGCATTTCCGTCTTTTCATCTGTTATTTCGGCTATATTTTCGTCAGGATTTATAGAATCGTCAATTTTCTCAAGATAGGACTGGCCCCTTTCTTCATTTTTTAATTCCAGTGTATGGTCGTCGGGATAAAAGGCGAAATCCAGTACTCCCAGGTATTTCATGTGCTCTTCTGTCTGTACTATTTTAGTATTATCGACCTCGCGGGGCTTTTCCAGCTTTGTGTGAGAATGACCTCCGATGATGAGGTCCAGATTTTCCGTATTTTGAGCCAGTTCAATATCTTCAGTTAATCCGGAATGAGTTATAGCTATTATGACATCGGCTCCCTGATTTTTGAGCTTATCTATCATCTCTTCAGCGGTCTTTATTCTGTCGGCAAATTCCATGGGTTCTGTACGGGGATTGACCAATTCGGCATTTTCTCCCAGAAGACCAAAAAAACCCAGAGTTAATTCAGAAGATACTTCCATAACTTTTGTCCTCTTTATGCCAGTTTCCTGCATTTTATGCCCTTCAGGAATTTCGAGATTGGATGCTATTACAGCAGTTTTTTGCTGGGCTTCAGGATATCCGGCCCTATCTAAATATTCGGCCAGTGCTTTTGGACCATAATCGAATTCATGGTTCCCAAGGGTTACGATATCATAACCTGTTTTCTGCATGAGATTGAGTTCAACAGCTCTATCCTCCAGCGAGAGCCAGGCAAAGGGACTGCCTGCCTTGAAATCTCCGGCCGATACCAGCAAAACTTCTTCAGCCCAATCATTTCTGGCGTTTTCTAATTCTGCAGATAGTGAGGCCAATCTTTTAATTCCCCCTATAGAGG
Source organism: uncultured Halanaerobiaceae bacterium (assembly GCA_964436625.1). Lineage (GTDB taxonomy): Bacteria > Bacillota > Halanaerobiia > Halanaerobiales > Halarsenatibacteraceae > Halarsenatibacter. The sequence goes on from CAYTDP010000028.1 coordinate 11,801, forward strand.
AATCAGATTTTTGCGGATGATAATCCAGAACTGAAGAGTGCGGTATAAGATGTGAATGTTCATCGTTGGTATGCATGATGGTGAAATTTTGCGGCCCGGGAGCGGCTGAAACGCGGGAGAAAAAACTGGATGTTACCAGTAAAACTGCAATTATTTTGAGGATAAGAGCGATCTCAAAACTTAAAAATCTGGTCACGCTTTTAACCTCCTTGAGATAATATTCCACATTTGAGGCAATATTCCACAGTTTAATTTAGCTTTATTATTAATTTAAAGCTTGCGAGTTATTTTCCTTTCTCAGATTCGGCTGCATTAATTTGCTTTTATGAAAATTTTGTGATAGATTAAGAAAAACATCAGAAAAATTATTATCAAATAACTTTTTCGTTCTTCTTGTTATCAGCTGATAGACATCGTATAAGATCATTTAAAGCAGAGAAAAAATTTCATTGTGAATGAAGTTTTATATCTTCCGGTATAACTAAATAAGTTTTTTTGACACACCTATTTATCAACTGAAGACAAGAAGATCAAATTTTTTAAAGACAAATCGAAAAAGCTGAAATTCTGAGATTCATTATTAGTGGCTTTGTGAAATTTCGAATTTACATTATAGGTCTAATCTGGAGGGATCTATCATCTCTAAATTTGCGGGTGAGGAAAGGAAAAATTTGAAGTTTTTTGTTTCTTCGCTTCCCGAAGGTGCTGCTCTCGTCAACGAAAATTTGAATATAGAATTGGCCAATCGCGAGTGGAAAGAAATCTTTTCGAAAATTAATCATTTCGATAACTTTTCCCCTTCCGGGAGTTCATATCCGGAAATGTTGAAGCGGGCTGGATGTGATCGATCCAGGGTAGAGAGACTGGCAGAAAAGCTCAGGGGGGTTTTCGAGAAGGACAAAAAAAGAGTCAATCATGAAAAATTAGAGGAAGAAATTGCTTTCCAGTTTAAAAGCGAAGTCCGGTGGTATGAGCTGAGAGCTGGCCGATATAATGATGAGTTTATTCTAATTTTGAAGTCGGATATCACTGACCTGAAAAATGAAAATAAAGAACTTAAAGCTTCCAAAAAAGAAATGGAGACAGTTTTAAAAAGTATCAAAGAAGGAATCAGCGTCTTCAATCCTGATCTGACGATTAAATATACTAACAGCACTATGAAAGAATGGTACAGTGATAGTTTACCCTTTGCAGGCAAAAAATGCCATGAAGCTTTTCGGAATAACGATAATCCCTGTACAGATTGTCCCGTGCAGAGAAGCCTGGAAAGTGGCCAGGTGGAGAGCGGAGTTATCTCAGGCACGGAGGACTCGGATGTTGATTTCCTCGAAACCTTTGCCTATCCTATTAAGGATGAAAAGACGAGAGAAATTACGGGGATTGTGGAGTTTTCCCGGGATATTACGGAGAGGAAAAAGATTGAGCAGGAATTGAAAATCAGAGAGCAGCAGTATCGTAAAATCTTTGAGAAAGCACCGGTTGGAATAGAAATCAAAGATTCTGAAGGGAAAATTATCGATGTTAATGATAGATTATGCGAAATGACCGGATATGAAGAGGAAGAACTCATCGATAATAGTTTTTTAGAGGTGCTGGTTGCTGATGATTACAAGGAAAAAGCCAGAGAAGATTTTGAGAGAATTCTTGCCGGCAGAGATAACGAACAGATTCTGTACTCGCGCAAAAAGTCGGGTGAAAGATATTATGTAAACTTAAAGGAGACCAGAATTCAGCTTCCGGATGGTGGAAAGGGTGTCCTAACTATGAGATCGGACCTGACCGACAGGCTGGAAGCTGAAAAAGAGTTGAGAGAGGAAAAGGAGAGATTTCAATCGCTGGCTGAGACTGTTCCTTTCGGGCTGTTTGTTTACGGCCAAACCTTTAAATATGTCAATCCTGCCCTGGTGGAAAAGACCGGTTATTCCAGCGAAGAACTATTGAACATGAATTTTTGGGAAATTGTTTCTCCAGAACATCAAGAACTGGTTAAAAAGAGGGGGCAGTCCCGAATTAGAGGTGAAAACCCTCCATCCAGTTATGAATTTAAGATGAGAAAGAAAGATGGAGGCGAGTTCTGGGTTTTATTTTCCGGAACACGGATTATTTATGAAGGAGAGAAATGCGGAATAGGAACAGCGATAGATATCACGGAGCAAAAGGAGACCCAGAAAAAACTGGCGCTCAAAGAGGAGCATTATCGCAAAATATTTGAAACTGCTCCGGTGGGAATAATGCTGGAGGACAGCGAAGGAAACATTCTCGAAGTTAACGACAGATTGTGTGAGATGACCGGCTACAGCGAAGAGGAGCTGGTGGGCAGCAGTATTTTTGAAACCGTAGTAACTCCGGAACTGGCAGAGGTGGCCGAAGCCAATCTAAAAAAAGTGCTGGCCGGAGAAAAGCTGGAGTTTGAAGGTTACAGCCGCAGAAAAAACAGCGAAAAATATTACATGCATCTTCATGAAGCAAAAGTTAGTCTTCCTGAGGGAGGAGAAGGAGTTCTTTCCATACAGCTGGATATGACCGAACTCCAGAAAAAAGAAGAGAGACTGAAATTTCTCAGCTATCATGACAGGTTAACCGGCCTTTATAATAGAGCTTTTATGGAAGAGGAGATGGAACGTCTGAATGCGGAAAGACAGCATCCGATAAGTGTCATTTACTGTGATGTGAATGGACTTAAAATAGTTAACGATACATATGGGCATGATAAAGGAGATAAACTTCTTAAAAAAGTCGCCGGTGCTCTGGATGAAGTTACCAGACATGAAGATCTCGTAGCCCGCTGGGCCGGTGATGAATTTGTAATTTTGCTGCCTCAAACCGAAAGAGAGACGGCAGAAATGATTGTTAAAAGAATCGAGAAAGCCTGTGAAGAGGCAGATTTTGATGATATACCTGTAAGGCTGGGAATCGGAATAGCCATCAAAGAAAAGATTGAAAACTCTTTTGAAGAGATTATTAAGTTAGCCGATGAAAGGATGTACAGAGATAAGCTGAAAAAATCTCAGGACACCGAAAACATTTTATTGCAAAATATGAGAGCTTCTCTGATCGAGAAAAGCGCTGAATCGAAGAAGCATTATCTAAGGATGACCGGGCTGGCCTTTAAACTGGGAGAAAAAATAAATCTGACCGATGAGCAGCTTAATGCCCTCTCGCTGCTTGCTTCTCTTCATGATATAGGTATGGTAACTATTTCCAGAGACATTTTGAAAAAGCCAGGAAATTTAACCGATGAGGAGTGGGAAGAGGTTAAAAAGCATCCGGAGAGAGGTTATAATATTGTTTCTCCGACTGAAGAGTTTTCTCCTGTGGCTAAAACCATACTTTATCATCATGAACGGTGGGATGGGAAGGGTTATCCTGAAGGATTAGAAAAGAAGCAGATACCGTTTTTGTCAAGGGTAATTGCCGTGATAGATGCCTATGAGGTTATGACTTCAGGCCGCCCATATCAGGATTCGATGAAACGAGAAAAGGCACTGCAGGAGATTGAAGACTGCGCGGGTAGCCAGTTTGATCCTGAGCTGGCAGGAGAATTTCTGGAAATGATGATTGATATGAAAAGAAGAGATTGATGTATAATTATAGAAAATTATCGTCTTATATTAAAAACTATGTTTTTTCATTTTTTCTGGTGTTTCCCCGGGAAAATATGGTTTAGAGCAGATTTTCTCCCGGTCTCGAATCAAAAATATCCAGGTTAAATCGAGTTTTTTCGAGTCTTTTTTAATCTCAGATTTCTGTAGAATTATGACCGGAGAAAAAGCGGAGGGGAAGCGGAGCAAAAGCGGAGAGGGTCTATTTTTTCTCCGCTTCCCCTCCGCTTCTGCCCCTTTTTGAATATTGGTTTTTCTCTATGATTTATCACAACTTTAAAAGTGCCGAACCAATTTTTTTGTGTTCTAAAAATGATTTATGCTGCAGATTTGAATTTTCAATTGATTGAATTTTAAGTTTATTTAAAACTGGCTGCAGTTGATAATGTCTGGATAAATGGCTAAATAAAATGAACAAAATAGTTTTTAAAAATTAACATTAAAAGGTGATGAAAAAAATGAAACTGCCCTCTGATATTCCCTGTCAAAGCTGGTATCAGGCAGTAAAAATTAGAACTTCGCGGCGCAAGTACCTCTCTGATTCCCTCAAGCATGAAACTATTGATGCACTTTTACATAAAATCAATCCTCTACAGAAAATACTCGAGTCCGCTCGTATAGTTATCAGTTCGGATGGATTTGACGATATAATCTGGACAGTGGTCGGCTCCTATGGTCTGGTTACCGGGGCAGAGACTTATGCAGTCATAATTCAGGATAAAAACTGTGGAGATTTTAAAGCTGAAGTAGAAGCTGGCCTGCTGGGGGAAGCATTAATTCTGGAAGCAGCAGCAAACAAGATAGATACCTGCTGGGTGGGAGGTATGTTTGAGAAGGATGAAATTGTTTCCCGACATGAAATGAATGAGAGTGAAGAGATTGCTGCGATAACTCCCCTGGGCAGGGCCAGAGAAAAATTGACATTGACGGAAAAACTGGCAAAAAAATTGGCCGGAAGCCACAGGAGAAAGCCTCTGTTAGAGCTCTGCACTAATAATTACAGCGAAAAAAAGCTTCAGCAGCTCCCTGATTGGATGCTGGAGGCTGTAAAATCGGCCCGACTTGCCCCCTCGGCTTTAAACAGACAGCCCTGGCGCTTTGAGTTCTTTCCGAATGAAAACAAGCTGAAGTTAAAGGCGGCACAGCTGAAAAAAGATCATGATATATCTCCCTGGTTGGATTGTGGCATCGCTTTGCTTCATTTGCTGCTGGGAGCTAAATCTGTTATTCGGAAGTTTTCAGACGATGATTTTAATGATGTTGAATATAATTTATTGACTCCCCCGTTTATAGCCGAGTTGAGCCCGGCAAAATAGATAATAATTTCACTACATAATCATGATTATCATTCCGGCGGGCAGGGAGGAGTCTGTGCAGATTCATGGAAATTTCATATAACAATATTAAATTAAATAACATTTTCAAGAGGTGATTTTATGTCAGAAAACGATAAATCTTCCGGAGGGTCAAAAGGGAAAACCTATTATTCTCTGGAAGAAAAGCCGCCTCCGGAAGAGACTGTTCTGCTGGGATTTCAGCACATGCTGGCCATGTTTGTCGGCATAATTACTCCTCCTCTCATAATTGCAGGAGTGGCGGGGCTGGGACCGACAGAAACAGGATTTTTTGTCAGCATGGCTCTGATCATGTCAGGTATAGTTACCTTTGTTCAGTGCAGACGATTTGGTCCTGTCGGTGCCGGTTTGCTGGGAGTTACAGGGACCAGTTTTACTTTTGTACCCATGGCCATAGCTTCTGCCGAAGCGGGAGGGGTTGCGCTGGCGCTGGGAATGTCTCTGGTAACTTCCCCGGTGCAGATGTTCATAAGCAGATTTATAAAACAGGCTCAAAAGCTTTTCCCCCCTATAGTAACCGGTTCGGTTGTTACTCTGATCGGTCTGAGCCTTATCGAGGTAGGTATGCAGGATTTTGCCGGCGGTGCGGATGCCGCTGATTTTGGCAGCCCCCAAAATCTCCTGGTCGGATTTTTTGTTCTGATAGTCATAATTTTTTGCAACCGTTTTGGTTCCGGGCTGGTTAAGATTGGAGCTGTGGCTATCGGTCTGATAGCGGGCTACATACTTGCCATACCTCTGGGCATGGTGGACTTTGCTCCCATTTTTGATGCCGGCTGGTTTACAGTTCCCCGCCCCCTGCATTTTGGTCTGGATTTCGATCTCGGCCATCTTCTGCCCTGGATAATAGCCTATTTTATAACTGCGATCGAATCCCTGGGGGACCTAACCGCTATAGCCCAAACTTCCAATGAGCCAATTACCGGCAAATTGCATCATGATCGGCTCAGCCGGGGTATACTGGCGGACGCATTGGGGAGTGCTGTTTCGGCAATTTTTAACTCACTCCCAAACACCACTTTCAGCCAGAATATTGGGGTTATTCAGATAACCAAAGTCGGCAGCAGATATGTCGGTTATGCGGTGGCAGCAATTTTACTGCTGCTCGGTTTCATTCCCAAGATAGGTGCTATCGTAAGTGTTATGCCCTCACCGGTTCTGGGAGGAGCTACCCTGGCTCTTTTCGGCATGGTGGCAGTGGCCGGTATTAATATAGCAACCCGTAACGGGCTTAACGACCGGAAGGTTTTTATATTTTCCATTAGTTTGAGTTTCGGACTGGGGATCACCTATCATCCCGAGGCGGTTGAACAGCTGCCCCAGATTCTTTCCACCATGTTTTCATCTGGTGTGGCGGTAGGTGCAATTCTAGCAATGGCGCTCAATTTAATTATTCCTGAAAAAAAACAGGGCTGAAAAAATCGGAATTAAATTCCTGTATTAGTCGATAGCTGACTAATAATATTTCTGGATGTGTGTAGACCCTCCCTCTCGCCTTCCGGGAGGGTTTATTTTCTGAGTATATTTTCGGAAAGGAGGCTGATGAGAAATGAAAGAATACCACAAACTTATCAGAGATCAAATACCTGAAATTATAGAAAATGCGGAGAAAGAATACGAGGTAAAAACAGTCGCAGGAGAAGAATACTTTCAGGCACTTCAAAAGAAGCTGCAGGAAGAAGTGGAAGAGTATTTACAGGAAGAAAAAGTTGAAGAACTGGCCGATATTCTGGAAGTTATAGCGGCTCTGGCAGACCAGCACGGTCTGGACATGGAAAAATTGGAGGAGTTAAGAATGGAGAAGAAAAAAGAGCGCGGCGGTTTTGATAAGAAATTGATTCTTCTGAGAGCTGAGAAATAATAATGATTGTAGCTGCCCATACTGCTGCTGGTGGTTTTTTGGGGAGATTGATGAATCCGGACAGCGGCCGCAAATGGACATTGACGATTTTTTTGGCAGCTGGCAGCCATATCCTGCTGGATTATCTGCCGCAAATAGGTTATACTTTTGATCTTTATCTTCGTCTCATCGATCTAACTGGAGCAGTTTTAATTATGCTGCTGATGATAAAATTGGTTGATTTTAAAAAACCGGTGCTGATTGCCGGAGTTGCTGCTGCAGCTCCGGATATAGAACATCTGCTGGTTGATCATACTGATATTATGTCGGAGAGAATTTTCATAAGTCACTGGGATAGCTTTGAAAGAATCGAGCTGAGCTGGCAGTGGGGGCTCGCCGTTGAAGCCGGGGTAATAATATTAGCTCTAACAGGAATTTATCTTATTGAAAGAGCTTGAATTGGTAAACAGATTTAATTAATTGGGCTGGTAGAAAGGAAAAATTCTTTCACTGCAGAAATTTAAAATAGCCGTTATTTAGTATTTTGTAAAACTGCAGCCGGTAATCCGGCCTGCAGAAGAAAAGGAGGAATAGAATTTGAGCAAATTTGTCGATGCTACTCTGTCTATTTACGATGAAATGGACAGCTTTCCCGCGGACTATCATCATGATACCGAAATTAAGAGAACCCAAACTCATCAGGAGGGAAGATGTGCTGCCTCCTGCTTTAAATTTTCTTCTCATACCGGGACCCATATTGATGCCCCTTATCATTTTATTCCCGAGGGCCAAAAACTGGATGAAATTAAGGTGGATAAATTTATAGGACCGGGAGTGCTGATGAAATTTATGGACCGCGGTCCCGAAGCTGAAATAACAGCTGCAGATATCAGGAATAGAGGAGAAGTTAGAAAGGGAGATATTCTCATAGCAGCCACTGGCTGGAGCGATGAACACTTTGGAGAAAAGAGTTATTTCCAGAAAAATCCTTATTTGAGTTCGGAAGCAGCCGAAATGCTGGTTCGAGAAGAAATCACAGCTGTGGGAATAGATGCTCCCACTCTGGACAGCCCCAAAAACCTGCAGCAGGATAAAGCTCCGGTTCACAAATCACTTCTTGGAAATGGTATTTATGCTATTGAGAGTTTGACCAACCTCGCGGCTGTGCCCGAGGGCAGAATAAAAGTACATGCCCTTCCGTTGAAGATAAAAGACGGCGATGGGGCCCAGGCCCGCGTGGTGATCGAATATTGATGGAGGTGAGATGATTGAGCGTCAGCCTGTATGTAGGCAGAGATTTGACCGAAGATGGATGTGTATTTCTGGCCGGTTATGGGGATGAGCCTTCCAGCCATTATTTTTATCTGGCTGAAAGAGAGGAAAACCATCCGGAGGCGAAAATGGAGGTTGGAGTCAATTCGGAAGCTATGTTTCCGGGAGAGAGGATTCAAATACCCCGACCCGAGCAGACCAAAAGATATATCACCAGCCGGTATTCGGCCTGGAAAGGACTGCCGCCTCCACTGGAAAACGGAGGTTTGAATGAAGATGGGGTAGCAGCAGCAGCCGTCTGGTCGCCTTCGCGGCCTGAATTGAGAAAGATGACCCCTGAGCCTCAGCGCGGAGTTAACTTCAGCGACATTTCAAAGATTGTTATGCAGAAAGCTGAGAGTGCGCGGCAGGCTGTCGAGATTGCCGGTGGGTTGATAGAAGAGTTCGGCTATGCAACTTATGGCGGCAATTCTCATATGTTTGCCGACGAAGAAGAAGGCTGGATAATGATAGAACTGGCAGGGGGTAAAGGCCTCTGGGCAGCCCGGCGGCTGGCTGAAGATGAAGTTCGGGTTTCCCGCCCCGGATATCTGGGAAGAATTCCACCGGATTATCAGAGCCGCCCGGATTACATAGGGTCCGATAATTTATTCTCCTTTGCGATAGAACAGGGATGGTATGATCCGGACTCTGAAAACGAATTTAATTTTGGTCGGGTTTATCAGACCGACCAGCGGCCAGAGAAACCGGGAAAACAGATCCGTTCAGCTGGTGTTGTCAGAATGGAAAACCTGCTGCAGGAAAGGGCGCCGGGTATAGGCCTGATTGATATGATAGGGGCGGTGAGAAGTCCTCTTATCACTTCTGTAACTTCGGGCTACGGAAAGGTAGCCTGCATGGCCGATCTCGAACACGATTTTCTGGCAACTATCTGGATGGGAAGCGGCCCCACCCTCACCAGTCCTTTCATACCTTTTCCGCTGGGAATTCAGGAAATTCCCATCGAATACAAAAAACACAGATATTTGACCCGTGGTGAGAGCACCCGATTTATCGACCCTGATTTTCAGGGCCGGGAATCGACACCATACGCCTTTAGAACCTTCAAGCGACTTTACCATCTGGTGGCCGAGCATCCGAAGGAATTTCGGGCGGAGGTTGTTGACACCCTCCAGGCTTTCGAAGAAAGAGCCATAATGCAGCTTAATGATGTTAAAAATATGATAAGAGGATTGTGCACCGAAAAACATTTTGAACAGGCTAAAAGGCCTTTGACGGAATTGAACCATAAGCTGGCCAGGGAAGGGCTGGAAGCTGCTGAAACTCTGGCTGACAGTATTGAGATCAAAACAAGATTATTATACGGTATAAGTGAGCCGGGAGAAAAAGGCAGAGATGATAGGCTTCATGCTACGATCGATGAGGAGTTTTATCCCTGGGCGGAAGAAGAATTCAGAGAGAGGAGTGAATCTAACGATTGATAAAAAAGATAGATTTCAACAGGTATCTGGAAAAATATGAAGAAACTTCAGGACTTTATCCCGGTCGTCTTAATGAGCTGGGGGAAGGGTATCACAAAAAGGGTTATCTCACCCGGGAAGAACTCTATGATCTGGCTCATTTAAACTCCACGCGAAGTTCCTATCATGTCAGAAAAAATCCGGCCGAGCGGGTGGAGAAGGTAACCGGGGCAGCCTACAGGCTCGAAGATGATTTCTGTCGCCTGGCTCTTTATGTCAGCTTAAAGGGAGTTGCCACCCCTACAGCTTCGGCCATCCTTACCAGTCTCGATGGTAAACGACATTGTGTTATCGATACCAGAGTTTGGGCTACTCTGTGGAGACTGGGATATTTTGAGGCAGAAAAAGAGAGGTTCCAGCCCGATGATTATATAAAAATAGTGGATATAGTCAGGCAGATGGCAGATGAGAGCGATTTTACCACTGCGGAAATAGGTTACGCCCTTTTTGCCTATGATGTGGTACATAGAGAGGGCAACCTGCATTGAGAGGAGGTGAGCGGATTTTGGAGTTCAAAGAGAGAAATGAAAAGGGAGAGCTTATAATCAAACCCGAGTTGAGATCGGAGCTGAGGGAGGAAGCAGGAGGTCCTGGAAAAGCCATTAAGATGATCAGTTCAGTTCTGGGGGTAGAATGGGATTCCGAAGTTGAGAGCGTAAAAAAACAGGCAGAATGGACAGAAGAAGAGGAGCAGCATCTGGAAGAACTGGTGGCCCTGGCAGAAAAGGTAGGACAGATTAAACAATGGACTGAGGGTATCGAAAAGGAATATGATGATCTTGAAAATGAAGAGGTTTTGAGAAACAAACCACATTTAAATGAGCGTGAAAACGAATATCTTGAGGTGAAAAAACAGCTCCGAGGTGAGGAGATGGAGGCTTTGATGGATTACCATGAGCTTATTGTGGAGTTTTTGGAGCTGCAGAGAGCAAAGATAGTTTGAATCTGATTGTATTTTAATAGTAAATTGACGATTTTTAAAATTATACTGCTTAGACACCTTGAACATTCGCATAATGTTTGCTAAAATTAACTATTAAAATAACAGTTCCAAACAAGCTGGTAGAATACGGTTTTAGACGCATTCATGCTGCTTATTATCGGAAGTAAAAACTGCTATGATAAAGCCATCATATGGCAGTTGCAATAATGTTTCTGGAGAAGCCTCAGGACTTTTAATCGGAGGAATACGTATGGTGAATTTAGATGAGCCGGACAGGGAAGAGCTGAAGCAGATATACGATAGAATCAAGGATCATATCTTAAGGACACCCCTGGTTTATTCTGATTACCTGAGTAAAAAGTATCAGCGAGATATTTATCTTAAACTGGAAAATTTTCAGAAGACAGGTGCTTTTAAAATACGTGGAAACACTTATAAGCTGTCTGAGCTGTCTTCTGATCAGCTTCAGCGGGGAGTGGTTACAGCCTCTTCGGGTAATCATGGTTTGGGGCTTTCGCTTGCAGCCAGCTTAAAAAAAATTCCCGCCAGAATATTTGTACCTGATAAGACCCCGCAGACCAAAATAGATAAAATCAGATCTCTGGACGCGGAGATAAAAATTTCCGGAAAAAATTATGATCAAGCTGTCGATCTGGCCAAAAATTTTGCAAAAAAGCATTCGAGAATATATATCTCCAGCTTTGATGATCGCGATATAATAAGGGGAAATACCAGTCTTGGATATGAAATTTTCAGTCAGCTTTCGGAACCGGCTGTGGTGATAGCTCCGATCGGAGGCGGCGGCGGTATCTCGGGTATAAGTCTGGCTCGAAATGTTTTTTCTCCCTCAACATCTATTTATGGCGTAGAGGCAGCTGGAGCAGCCTCTATGAAACACTCACTAGAGCTGAGCGAAGTTACATCTCTCGGCCGTGTGAGCACTCTTGCTGACGGCATAAAAGTTGCCAGGCCGGGAAAGCTTACCTTTGAGCTCGTCAGGGAAAATGTGAAAGACGTATTTTCAGTCGGCGAAGATATGATGAGAGAAGCCTTTCGAGAACTGCTGTTTGAGGTAGGCCTTACTGCTGAGCTGGCCGGGGCAGCTTCCGTGTCTGCTCTGGAAAAACTCCCGCTCACTGTCGGCGAAGGTCCGGCGGTATGTCTGATCACCGGCGGCAATATTGATCGGGAATTGATAACAGATATAATCAGCGGCTGAATAGACAGAAGGAAAATTTTGCAGAATAATTAGCAGACAGAAAGAAAGGTTGATGATATCTAAATATGTACGATATAATCATAAAAAATGGAGAGATTTATGACGGCACCGGAGCTGAACCCTTCACGGCTGATATAGCCATCGCAGATGAAAAAATTGCCAGAATTGAATCCGAACTTGAAGCCGGAGCAGAAAAGGTGATCCCGGCCGATGGCAGGGCTGTCACACCCGGCTTTATCGATACTCACGGTCATTCAGATATAATCTCCTGGGCCATGGATAGTTATGATTATAAAATTTTGCAGGGTGTTACAACTGAAGTTATGGGGTCATGCGGTCTTTCAGCTGCCCCCTGTAGAAATGAAAATAAAAAGCTTCTGGATGATTATATCGATACAATAAAGTGCGGAGAGGAATTTGAATGGCGCTGGCGGGATTTTTCGGATTATCTGGATTTTTTGGACGAAAAAGATGCAGCCAATAATCTGGTTCCGCTGGTTGGGCACGGCACCATCAGAATTGCCCGGATGGGATTTTCCGACCTCTCTCCTGACGGTAAAGAAATTGAAGATATGCAAAATATGCTCTCCAATTCTCTTAATTCCGGAGCATTTGGATTCTCGGCCGGTTTGATCTATCCTCCTGGAGCTTACAGCGATATCGATGAACTGTCAGCTTTTGCCGATATAGTGAGCGAATACGAAGGCATTTTCAGCGTCCATATGCGCAACGAAGGCAGTGAACTGCTGACGGCGATAGAGGAGATCATCGAGATCGCGCAGAGGACGGATGTGGAGATTTTGATATCTCATCTCAAGAGCATGGGCCAGTCCAACTGGGGCAAATCATCCCGGGCTCTCGAAATGATTAAAAAGGCCCGCGCGAAAGGTCTTTCGATCTGGGCGGATCAGTATCCTTACACGGCCAACAGCACCTTTTTGAATGCACTGGTTCCGCCGGATGAGATGAATCAGGGTCTATCGAAGCTTATAGACAGGCTGAAGAATGAAGAATATGCTCTTGAATTGATCGACCGTATCGAGAAAGATGATGAAACTGACCGCGAAGATTTTCTGGCCAATGCCGGCGGCTGGGAGGGGGTGCTGGTACTTTCTCTGCCTCAGACCCCGGAATGGGATGGTTATAGAATTTCGGAAATAGCTGAAGAAACCGGTAAAAATCCCGGCCGGGTTTTTATCGATCTGATGATAAATAATAAAGGGCGTGGCCTGGTTGTCACCTTCACGATGTCCGAAGACGATGTCAGGAGAATAATGAAAGCTCCTTTTCAGATGTTCGGCAGCGATGGGCTTCCGGGAGAAAGCGGCGGTCATCCCAGAATATATGGAACTTTCCCCCGGGTTTATGATAAATTTGTGGGAGAAGATGAGCCCCTCGATAGGGCTGAGGCGGTAAGAAAAATGACGGGCTTGCCCGCACAGGTTTTAGGCCTGGAAGAGAGGGGAGAGTTGAAAGAAGGTATGAAGGCCGACATAAATATCCTCGATTTCAGTCGATTCAGAGATAGAGCCACTTATCGCGAACCGCTCAAGGCTCCCGCTGGTGTTGAATACGTTATACTGGGAGGGAATATTGCTGTAGAAGAGGACAGTGTAGAAAAGTATGATTGCGGGAGGCTGCTGAGAAGTTAATGTTTTTCTTGCGTTCAGTTTTGTCCGATATCTATCAACTGATAACAGGAAGAACCGAAGTAAATTCATACTTAAAAAATCTAAATATTATTTAAATTTTTTTGGGGCCTTTTTAAAACCCCTGCTAAAAACAAATTAACTCAGGGAGGGAACTAACATATGAAATTGAGGAATGTTCTGATCACCTTAGTCATCGTCTCTCTGGTCATGGGTTTTACTGCTTTAGAAACAGAGGCGAATTCTATCAGGATGTCACACGAGATGAGTGCTGATGACGAGGATCCGACCCACGCTTACATGATGGCCTTACAGCATTATCTGGAGGGCAGCACCGATATCGAGGCGGAACTCTATCCCGACAACGTTCTGGGAGGAATGCAGGAGATAATTGAGATGGTATATGCAGGTGAGGTCGAGGTAGCTCAGGTTTCCATCGGAGGAATGAGTCATTTTTATGATGATGCTCTTATATTTAACCTGCCCTATGGCTATCCCGATGATATGAGAGTAGCCACCGAACTCTGGGACAGAGAAAACGAATTTTCCAGCCAGATATACCAGGATATAGAAGAAGAAGTCGGTGTAAAACCGATTGAAGTGTTTTTGCGAGGTGGCTTCGTGCTGCTGACCAATAACCAGCAGCCCATTCAAACCGTCGAGGATATGGAGGGAATACTGTTTCGGGCCATGGACGAAAGCCAGATAGCCATGTATGAAGCTCTGGGTGCTTCTGGAACATCGATTCCCTGGGAAGAGGTTTATACAGCCCTGGATACCGGAGTGGCGGATGGGCAGATGAATCCTGCTTCGATAATAATCGATGCTTCACTTTACGAAGTTCAGGATTATGTGACCCGCCCGGGAACCTTTCCCTCCACCGGCATGCTGATTGTCAATCCCGAATGGTACGAGAATCTCTCGGAAGAGGAAAGAACTAACTTTTATATGGCAGTTGACCACGCCAACGAAACAGCTCTGGGTTTGAGCCATCGCAGCGATATTCTCGGCGATGAGGTACTGGAAGAGGAAGGCATGGAGATCTATAATCAGACCGAGGAAGAATATGAGGAATTTCGTGAGACCGCTCTGGAGGGTGTGCTCGACTGGGCTTATGAAACCATCGATGATGATGTAGTAGATGGTTTTCTCGATGAGGTCGAGAGACTCGAGGAAGAGATCAGATAAGTCAATCCTGTTTTGAGGATTATGCGGTTGTGAGCTGAACAATTATGGAATTATGGGCATCCTGACCGGGTGATTTTTTCAGAGATGCCCATAATTTTCTTGTTTTTCATTTTTTCGGGAGGGAGGGAAGAAGCTGTGAAAATTCTGGTCAGAGGCTTTAATAAATTCACCTCGGTTGTTATAAAATTGAGCCAGATATTCTGTGCGCTGCTGATGGGAGCAATGATAATTATTGTGACAGTAGGAGTATTTTATCGTTATGTTCTGGGCAGGCCGCTGCCCTGGGTGACCGAGATAGTAAGGTTTTCGCTGGTCTGGTTGAGCCTTATCGGAGCTGCGGTGGCCCTCTATAAAAATGAGCATGTGGCCGTCAATTATTTTTATAAAAAAGCCGGAAAAAAACTTCGAGTTATCTTTGAAATTTTAAATGTAATAATTATAGGATATTTTTCCTTTATTATGATTACTTATGGCTACGAATTCACCGACACACTGTACTCCGGCACCTTTACCGGAATTTCGGGCGCCGTGCCCAGAATGGCCATCCCGGTCAGCGGAGCGATTATGATTCTTGTCGTTATCGATCAGCTTATAAATAACATCCTGTATGGGAGGAACTGAAATGGATATATTGCTCTATGCAGCAGTATTTATCGTACTAATCATCATTAAATTACCCATAGCTTTTGTGCTGGGGATAACCGGACTTTTTGCTCTTCTCCACAACGGTTATTCCCCCACCGAAGCCATAAGACAGATCTATGCAGGTATAGACAGTTTTACCCTCATGGCGATTCCTTTTTTTATATTCGCCGGTCAGATTATGAACGAAGGAGATATAACCGATAGACTGCTCAATATCTCGGAGGCTTTAGTGGGCTGGATAAGAGGCAGTCTGGGACATGTCAATGTGGTAGCCAGCATCCTTTTTGCGGGGATCTCCGGAGCCGCGGTTTCCGACACAGCCGCCCTGGGCAGCATGCTGATACCGGCCATGGAAAAAAAGGGCTATTCTCGCTCTTACAGTTCAGCCCTGACGGCTGCTTCTTCAATTATCGGTCCCACCATTCCTCCCAGCATTCCCATAATTGTCTATGGAGGCAGCATGGACATTTCGATAGCCGGACTTTTCGCGGCAGGCGTGCTTCCTGGGATATTTTTAGGCCTGATAATGATGGTGATAAATTATTATTACGTGAAAAAGCACGATTACGAGAGCAAAGCCGACAGGCTCGTCTCACCAGATGAAAAGGAAATTTACGGATTTACCGAAAAAGCAGCCAAATACCTGTTGAATATTCTGAAATCACTCCAGGGCGGTATCTGGGCGCTGATAATGTTTTTGATAATCTTTGGTGGAATATTAGGCGGGATCTTCACAGCGACCGAGGCTGCCGGAGTGGCAGCAGCTTATGCCGTCATAGCAACCTTTGCCTTTATGAAGACGCTGGATCTCAGGGGGATCTGGGGAGTATTCATGAAAGTGGGATCCATGACGGGTATGGCCATGCTCATAGTTTCTACCGGCAGAATTATCAGCCACTTTTTTGCCATGGAGGACATACCTCAGATGCTTTCTCAATATATAATGGGGCTTACCACCACTGATTGGGTTTTCATGCTGATCTGTGCTGTTTTCCTTTTGTTCGTAGGCACCTTTATGGACTTGATAGCTTCGATAATAATACTGGGACCGGTACTGACCCCGATTGCTATCGAGTTTGGCATTCATCCCTATCATTTTGGTCTTCTCTTTGTATTCACCCTCAATGTGGCTCTTATCACACCTCCGGTGGGAGCGGTGTTGTTTGTAGTTTCGGCCATAGGCAAAACCGACTTCGAGGGGCTGGTCAGGGACATACTGCCCTTTTATTTCGCCTTCATCCTGACCATTCTGGCTATCGTATTTTTCGAACCCATAACTCTTTACATACCTCATATTCTGGGACTGTGAATTTTGGATCTTCTTGTCTTCAGTAGTAGACAGGTGCGTCAAAATACTTATTTAGTTATACTGGAAGATATAAAGCTTCGTTCA
>CAYTDP010000029.1:0-28332 GCA_964436625.1 uncultured Halanaerobiaceae bacterium
TTCCTTCGCGAAAGCTCCTCCCTGAGCTTCGCTCAGCCCGGCACATCCTGAGCCGAGGACACGATTTTTGGGCCATGGACCTGACTCAGGCTTCGAAAAATTTCGAGTATCACTTCGTCTCATAGCTTCCTATAATAAGAGGTGAGCAGTTATCGCTTTAAAAGAATATGTCGTAAATTTCACCAACGGTTGTGGAGAAGATCCAATTTTTTAATTTTTTCGGATTCCGGGTTTTTGGGCCTGGCACCCGACTGTCATTTTTAGCAGCGGCTGATAATTGAATTTTTGTAAATGGCTGGCCCCGGGGAAAAATTTCATTGTGAACGAGGCTTTATATCTTCCGGTATAACTAAATAAGTATTCGGGATAAAGGGGGATATAGAAAATAATGTCGGTAAATGATGAGGAAAAAAGGGGATTTTCCAGCTTAATTGATGATCTAAAATATTATATCAATAATTTTGAGGACCTGTTCAAAACCCCCTATATGCCCAAAATTATGGTTCTGGCTGTGCTGGTGGGAATAGTGGGGGGACTGGGAGCGGTGGTGTTTTATAATCTGATTCTGCTCTTCAAATATATCTTCTATGGCGCCACAGACACCGCCGTTTTTCTCGATAATGTGCGGGCATTGCCGTGGTATTACAGGCTGATAGCACCGGCATTAGGCGGTCTTATTGTGGGGCCAATGGTCACCTATATAGTACCTGAGGCCAAAGGACACGGAGTGCCAGAAGTTATGGAGGCTCTGGTTCTCAAAGCCGGTGAGATTCGTTTCATAGTCGCTCCCCTAAAAGCTCTGATATCTGCTGTCTGTATCGGCTCTGGTGGCTCTGCCGGCCGTGAGGGACCGATTGTGCAGATAGGTGCTTCTTTTGGATCATCACTGGGAGAATATTTTAAACTACCTCCGGATAAAGTCAAAACATTGTTGGGAGCAGGGGCGGCGGCAGGTATAGCCGGCACTTTCAATGCTCCGCTGGCCGGAGTCGTCTTCAGCATGGAGGTGCTTTTGCGGAAGTTTGAAATGGAGGATTTTTCTCCCCTGGTGGTAGCTGCTGTTGTTGGTACTGCAGTAGCCAATATTCTCTTCGGTGAGGCGGATCCGGTGTTTCAAATCCCCGATCACGAAATGGTCAATTACTTTGAACTGCTCCTGTATATGGGGCTGGGGATTGCCGGAGGTATAGTGGCTTTAATATATAGCAACCTCCTTTATAAAGTGGAACATATTTTCGAAGAGTTACCGGTGCCCACTGCTTCTAAAGCAGCGATTGGTGGGCTATGTATAGGAGTTTTAGCGCTGGCTTTACCCCAGGTGCAGGCTACAGGCTATCCTGTTATGGAAGATGCGCTCTACGGGAGATTGCCTTTTTACACAGCCTTTCTGCTCATGTTTGCCAAAATACTGGCTACTTTCTTTACCCTGGGCAGCGGCGGTTCTGGAGGGATCTTTGCTCCGGCTCTTTTCATTGGGGCCATGCTGGGCAATAGCTACGGCCATATAGTCGGAGCTTTATTTCCGACGCTTACTGCCGGGGCAGGTTCTTATGCCATGGTGGGCCTGGGAACCGTCTTTGCTGGTGCCACCCATGCTCCGCTCACGGCAATAATAATTCTTTTCGAGATGACCCATGATCCTCATATAATTCTCCCCATGATGTTTGCCTGCAAGTTCAGTTCGCTCCTCGCCCGCTGGTGGCAGCGCCGGAATATCTACACAACCAAGCTGGTGCTGAGAGGTATTGACCTGGATACTATAGAGGGTAGGAATGTTCTCAGTGAGATACCTGCCAAAGAGGTTATGAACACTGATTTGGTTACTGTTATGGAGGACACTAAAATACATGAGGCCAGGGAGATATTCCGCAATACCCTCTTTAACTATGTTCCGGTCACCTGCGATGAACAGGAGCATATCAGCGGCCTGCTGGGATACAATTATACCATGGAGTATTTTGCAGAAGGTGGAGATATGAATGCAGAGGTGAGTGAACTGGCATATTATTCACCCCCAAAAGTGACAGAAAATGAAACTCTGTTAAAAGCCCTTAAATTGATAGATGAATACGGAATTACGATGATTATTGTGGTGTCAGAAGAGGATGAGGATAAACTGGTAGGGGTTCTGACCAGAAGTGATATACTCGAAGCCTATCACCACTGGGAAATTAAGTAAAGGTTCTTCTTGCATCCAGCTGGTAAATAGGGGGGCAAACAGGCCAATTTAGTTATACTGGTTATACTGAAAGATATAAAGCTTTTTTCACGATGAAATTTTTCCTCTGCTTAAGTTTAGTTTTCGGCCTTGGACACGACCCGGGTCTCGAAAAATTTCGAATATCACTTCTTTTTATATCTTTCAGCACTCGATAGGATACTCGCCATCAAAACAGGAGGTGCAGAAGCCGGTATCCGCCCGCTCCTTCAGCTTTTCCAGCATTCCCTCCCGGGTTAAATAATGCAGGCTGTCAGCCCCGATCTTATCGCCGATCTCCTCCTCGGACTTGCCGTTGGCGATCAATTCCTTCTGGCCTGTGATATCGAGGCCAAAATAGCAGGGATATTCGACCGGCGGCGAAGAGATAGCCATATGAACTTCGGCAGCGCCGGCCTCGCGCAGGCGGTTGATAATCTGGTTGCTGGTAGTCCCCCTCACAATAGAGTCATCTATCAGTATCACCCTCTTATCCTCGACGATCTCCTTGATCGGGGAAAGTTTGAGCCTTACCTTGAGATCGCGAATGTTCTGGGTCGGCTGAATAAAGGTGCGTCCGACATATTTATTGCGGAGGATGCCCTGGCCGTACTCCAGCCCCGAGCGCTCGGCAAAACCGAGGGCTGCCGCCACGCCGGAATCGGGCACCGGCACGACTATATCGGCCTCGATCTCCATCTCCTCGGCCATCCTGCGGCCTAAAGCCTTGCGGGCCTGCTGGACATTGAGCCCGGCTATATCGCTGTCCGGCCGGGCGAAGTAGATGTATTCAAAGACGCAGAATTTCTCCTCCCGGCGGCTGCTGAAGCGCTGAGACCTGATGCCATCATCATCGATGATGACCATCTCGCCGGGTTCGACCTCGCGCAGATGTTCGGCGCCGAGAATGTCGAAGGCACAGCTTTCGGAAGCTGCCAGATAACCCCCGTCCATTTTCCCCAGCGCCAGCGGCCTAAAACCGAGAGGATCGCGGATCGCCACCAGCCGCTGCGGCTTCTGAGTGAGGCCCACCAGGCTGAAGGCTCCCCGCAGATTATGCAGGCTGGAGACAAGGGCCTCGATGATATCGTCCTCGAAGGCCCGGGAGACGAGATGAGCTATCACCTCGGTATCGAGGGTCGAATGGAAGATGGAACCGCTGCTCTCCAGGTTGCTGCGCAGCTCGCCGCTGTTGACCAGATCGCCGTTATGAGCCAGAGCCAGCTCCCCCTTCTGACAGTTGACCAAAAGGGGCTGGGCATTGACCGACCGGCTGGAACCGCTGGTCGAATAGCGGACATGACCGATGGCCGCCCGTCCTGACAGTTCATTCAGCGTATCACCACTAAAAACATCGCGCACAAGTCCCATACCCCGGGTGAGGTCGAGCCCTTCTTTATCATCCGGACTTCCGCCCACACAGATGCCGGCGCTCTCCTGCCCGCGGTGCTGCAGGGCGGTAAGGCCGAGATAGGTGTACTCGCCCGCTGCTTTGCTGTCCTCCGGCAGAAAGGCGCCGAAAACTCCGCATTCTTCCTCTATAGCTTCTCTGGAATTGCATTCAGCCATTTCCTCTTCAACTCCCCGATATCTATTTTGATCAGATCATTGATCTTCAATTCGCTGCCGCCGGTGCGCCCGATGACCTGACAGGTAACTCCGCCGGCTTTCTCCGCCAGCTTTTTCAAGCGGGGCAGATCATCCCGATCCAGGCTGACAATTATCCGGCTCTGGCTCTCTCCAAAGAGCAGCTCCTCGGGAGTGAGCTCGCTCTCTATCTCAACCCCGGCACCGATCTCAGCGCCGGCACAGCATTCGAACAGGGCGGCGGCCAGGCCTCCCAGCGAACAGTCGTGAGCTGAGGCGATGATATTCTCTTTAATGCCATCGCGGCACAGCTTCTGCACCGCCAGCTCGCGTTCAAAATCCAGTGCCGGAATCTCGCCCTCGATCCTATCGTGCACCGCGCTCAGGTATTCGCTGCCCCCGAGCCCGGGTTTGTTCTCACCCAGCAGGACTATCCGGGCTCCCTCCTTTTGAAAGTGACGGGAGGTGGCCTGATCTATATCGTCCAGCAGCCCGACCATGCCGACCACCGGCGTGGGATAGACCGCTCCGGCCGGGCTCTCGTTGTAGAAGCTGACATTGCCGCCGGTAACCGGAGTATTGAATTTCTCACAGGCTTCTTTGATACCGCGGGCCGCCTCTTCAAACTGCCAGTATACTTCGGGATTTTCCGGGCTGCCGAAATTGAGCCCGTCCGTGATAGCCAGCGGCTCGGCCCCGGAACAGCTCAGATTGCGGGCCGCCTCGGCCACGGCCAGGGCCGCTCCCCGCCGCGGATTGAGATAGCAATAGCGGGCATTGCAGTCAGTCGTCAGAGCCAGCCCTCCGTCCCTGCCCTTCAGCCGCAGCACGGCCGCATCCGAGCCGGGCGGCACCACAGTGTTGATCTGGACCATGTGATCGTACTGTTCATAGATAGAAGCCTTGCCGGCCAGATTCTCCGAGAGCATCATCTCTTCAAATTGCTCGTTATAGGATTTATCCTTATAAGATAGACCGGTTATATTTTTCTCTTCTTCTACAGACTCCGCCAGCTCATCCAGATATTCAGGCCGGGAAGATTCAGGCCGGTAGACGGGAGCATCATCGACCAAAAGCTCAACCGGCAGGCTGGCAGCTTCCTTCTCACCGGCCATAACCCGCAGCTGGCCGTCATCGGTAACCTCTCCGATCACAGCTGATTTGAGGCCCCAGCCGGCGAAGATCTCCTCCACAACTTCTTCTTTTCCCCGGCGCGGCACGACCAGCATGCGCTCCTGCGATTCCGAGAGCAGCACCTCGTAAGGGGTCATGTTTTTCTCCCGCTTCGGCACCTTATCCACATCCAGCTCGATGCCGGTATCACCCCGGCTGGCCATCTCGGCCGCGGCGCTGATCAGCCCGGCCGCCCCCATATCCTGTATGCCGACCAGCACGTCGGTCTCGATCAGTTCCAGGCTGGCCTCCAGCAGCAGCTTCTCCATGAAGGGATCGCCGATCTGCACCGCCGGCCTGTCCTCCTCCGAATCTTCATCCAGCTCATCGGAGGCGAAGCTGGCTCCCTGGATTCCATCGCGCCCGGTGGCCGCTCCCACCACCATCACCGGATTCCCGACTCCGCTGGCGGTGGCCGTGGCCAGCTTATCTTTTTCCATAAGCCCCGCGCACATCACGTTAACCAGGGGATTCTGGCGGTAGCTGTCGGCAAAAAAGGTTTCGCCTCCCACCGTGGGCACGCCGATGCTGTTGCCGTAGCCGGAGATGCCGCTTATCACCTCGCGGCAGAGATAACTCATGCGCTCTTCCTCGAGCTCACCGAAGCGCAGCGAGTCGAGCAGGGCTATCGGCCGTGCGCCCATGGTGAAGATATCCCTGACTATGCCGCCGATGCCGGTGGCGGCCCCCTGGTAGGGTTCTATAGCAGAGGGATGGTTATGGCTCTCGATTTTAAAGGCGACGGCCTGACCTTCCCCGATATCTATCACTCCGGCGTTCTCGCCAGGACCCTGCAGGACAACCTCGCCCTCGGTGGGAAGCTCGCGCAGCACCGCCTTTGAATGCTTATAGCTGCAGTGTTCTGACCACATCACTCCCAGCATGCCCAGCTCGGTGCGGTTGGGGCTGCGTCCTAGATCGCTGCAGATTCTCTCATATTCCTCTTCGGTCAAACCTTCCTTCTCCCAGTTATTTTCTGAAGTCATCTTAACTGCTCTCCCTTCTTTTGAGCTGAGCTATCAGCGAAGCGAAAAGTCGGCGGCCGTCCTCGCTGCCGAGCACGGCTTCGGCGGCCCGCTCGGGATGGGGCATAAGTCCCAGCACATTGCGGCCACGACTGCAGATGCCGGCTATATTGGCAGCCGACCCGTTGGGATTCTCTCCCTCCAGATAACGGAAGATAATCTGATCATTCTTCTCCAGATCAGCCAGACCTTTATCATCTATATAATAATTGCCCTCGTGATGGGCGACGGGAATTTTGAGCTCGCTGCCCCGGGCAAGCTCTCCGGTCAGGGCGGTGGCTGTGCTGGTTACCTCTATCTTCACCGACCGGCAGACGAATTTCAGCGATTCGTTGACCATCATCGCCCCCGGCAGCAATCCCGCCTCCATCAGAATCTGAAATCCGTTGCAGATACCCAGCACCTGACCGCCGGCCGCGGCGAACTCCTCCACATCCTCCATGATCGGAGAAAACCGCGCTATCGCTCCCGGCCGCAGATAATCGCCGTAGGAAAAGCCGCCCGGCAGAATTACCGTATCATAGCGGGAGAGATCCGTGCGCTTTTCGTGCCAGATCATATCGGTCGGCACCTCCATCACCTCGCGGCAGACGTGCTCGACATCGCGATCACAGTTTGATCCCGGAAATCTTATCACGGCAAACCGCATCTCAGCTCAGCTCCTCTAGCTGAAAGCGAAAATCCTCGATCACCGGATTGGCCAGAAGTCTCTCGCACATCTCCTCCAGCTGCTCTTCTGCCTGCGCCTGCGATTCGACATCCTCCAGCTTAAGTTCTATGTAACGACCGACCCTGGTCTCCTTCACATTCTCGTAGCCTAAAGCCGCCAGACTCTCACCCACTGCCTGGCCCTGCGGATCGAGCAGATTTTCCTTGAGTTGAATTTTGACCTTTGCCTGCCAGTCCATGGCAACCTCCTTATGATTTTATTATTTTTGGTTCTTCCCTGAAATAGCTGGTTAAATTGCCATAAGTTCTTTATACTCAGAGTTACTTATAACCTCAATTGCTGGGTGGGGCTTAAAGAGTATCGGAAGATTTTTACTTTATTATGCCAGCGCGCGGATAAAAACAAAAAAGCCCGGGCAGGAAGAGGCTCTACCCGATGAGTAAAACCTCCCCGCCTGGGCTTTTATCCCTTCGGTGTGGTATTGTAAAACAGCTGGATCGCTCCAAAAAAGCTGAATCGATCAAAGCAATACCTGTGCCGCTCGGACCGGCCAGCCAAAAGCTGCGGAACCCTGGGCACACTTTCCCTCATAGTCGAGTTGTTATCGGCAACCCGGTAGAAACCTGTGGGCCTTATTCCCACCTTTATATGAGGTGCTAATAATTTTATTTTACATCATCTATACTATCAGAAACCCCCCGACAAGTCAAGCAAAATCGCCGCCTGCTGCTAACATCCTCCGTTCAGCCCGCTGACCGCCCTCTGGCTCTGTGGAAAAAACAGGTAACTGCCCCGCCTGAGTCGACCAACTCTCCTTTTAGAGGCCTTAAAAGACGCACAATTGCCGCGATTTAAAGGATTATCCACAATGTTTATTATAATGTGCATAACCATGTGGATAACTTGAACATCTGTACAAAAACCGGGCTTTCAACCCTTGACGGAACCGGCCAGAATGCCCTTGATAAAGTAACGCCCGAAGAAAAGATAGACCAGCAGAGTCGGCAGCGCTGTCAGCAGGGCACCGCTCATCTGCACGTTCCATTCGACGACCTGACTGCCGGCCAGGTTGTCCAAAGCCACCGTTATCGGCTGCTGGCCGGGCTCGGGCGTGATGGTTAACGCAAAGAGAAATTCGTTCCAGATCTGGGTGAACTGCCAGATAATCACCACCACGAAGGCCGGTATGGAAATGGGAAAGAAAACTTTGCTGTATACTTTAAATAACCCGGCCCCGTCGACCTTGGCCGCCTCGGTCAGACTGCTGGGAACGTCAGCGTAATAATTCCGGAATATCAGCGTGGTTATGGGAATGCCGTAAACCACGTGGACGAATATCAGCCCCTGCAGCGAACCGTAAAGGCCTATGCTCTGCAGGGTTCTAACCAGCGGTATGAGAATGCTCTGATAGGGGATAAACATGCCGAAAAGCAGCAGGGCAAAAACTGTATCCGACCCTTTAAATTTCCACTCGGATAGGACATAACCGTTGAGCGAACCGAGAAATCCCGAGATGAGCGTGGCGGGAATAACCAGAATCAGACTGTTTCTGAGATGGGGTATGAGCTGATGATAGGCGGTGATGAAAGCCTCCAGGGTAAAATCCCGGGGCAGCATCCACATGGCCTGCCGGCTTACCTCCTCAAAACTTTTTAAGCTAGTGGCCAGCAAGACATACATCGGCAGCAGAAAGAAGATCGCAAACAGAAAGAGAACGACATATACCAGATATCTGAATTTGCCATAGTCCTCCATGCTTATGCCTCCCTGAAAGTGCTGATCAGATAGGGTATGATCAATACTCCCACCATCATCAGCAGAATTATCGATATGCCGGCGCCGGTCGAGTAATTGTTGCCGCGGAAAGTGGTCTCGTACATATAGACGGCGGGAATGTCGGTGACATTGCGCGGCCCGCTGCCGGTCATCACGTAGACCAGATCGAATGCTTTCAGCGATATATGGGCCAGGATGATGATCGCCGAAAGCGTGATAGGCTTGAGCATGGGAAATAAAATTTTGGTGAATATCTGCCATTTGGAAGCCCCGTCGATGCGGGCGGCCTCGATCAGCTGTTCCGGAATCCCGCGCAGTCCGGCCAGCCACATGGCCATGGTATAACCGGAAAACTGCCAGATGGCGGCGATAACTATGGTGACCAGAGCGATATTAAACGGTCCTATGCTGCCGGTGCTGGTAAACCATTCCCAGCTCAGCTCCGGCACGCCCAGCTGATAAAAGAGCATATTGATCCCGCGGGGCGAGCGAGGTGATCCGGGAGAAAAAATCCAGCGCCAGACGGTACCGGTTACTACAAAGGAAACAGCAAAGGGAAAAAGGTAAAGATTCTGGAAGAAATAATGACCTTTAGGCTTATCATTTATAAATACGGCCAGCAGAATGCCGACGCTCAGAGTTCCCAGAATGAATAAAACCATAAAGAAAAAGTTATTCCAGAGCCCGGTTATAAAGCGGGTATCCTGCATCAGGCTGCGGAAGTTTTCCAGCCCCACATAATCGTGAACTCCCTGCATAAAGCTGACGATATCGTTCCAGTCCATAAAGGATACCTGCAGGGTGCGGCCGATAAACCCGTAAACGAAAACACCGATAGCGATAAGCGAGGGCGCTAAAAGTCCCAGCGATATGAGTTTCTCTTTTAATCGGTAGCTCAAACCAGCTCTCACCTCCCGTATAAATGAAGTTCCCCCGGGAGATCAGACCGCCCGGGGGGGAGCTTAGAGATTCTGTATCTTGAGCCGGACATGCTCAGCTCAGGTAAAGCTCGTGCTTCAGCTGCCGATATTTCATCTTCCTCAAAGTTTCGATCTTTTACTGGAGATGTTCCATAGCGCTCTGCTGCAGTCTTTCAAAGGTATAATCGATATCCCGATCGGACACGAATTCGTTGAGGATGTCCTCCATGTCGGCCACCATATCTTCCGGTGCGGCAGAACCGTGAGCTATCGAAGGTGAAAGCGTATCGGATTCAAAGTCTTCCATGGCTTCCTGCAGATAGAGGCTGTATCTATCCTCCTCGGCATCCATACGGGCCGGGATAGAACCCTTGACAGGATTGAAGGCGTCCTGACCTTCCTGAGAGGCGACGGTTCTCAGCCAGGCTTCGGCGCCTTCGGGGTTGGGCGCTCCTTCGGGCAGACCGAAGGTATCGGTTATGACCATAAAATGGCCCTCTGTGCCGGGCACTGTCGTCCAGCCATAATCTTCAGCCGGCTCCCAGTCCTGGGCCCGGAAGAAGCCTTCTGCCCAGTCGCCCATGACGGTAAAGGCGGCTTCTTCTTCTATGAGAAGTTCAGCTGCTCCCTGCCATTCCAGGGCGGCATGATCGGGATTGACATAATCAACCGCCTGATCGAGCAGCTCGAGAGCTTCTCTTACTCCCTCGTGATCGAGGCCGATCTCACCATCCCAGACGGCATTATAATCTTCGGGCCCCATCGTGGCCAGCATCAGATTTTCAAAAAGATGCAGGGTGGGCCAGCGATTTACATCGCCCAGCGCCAGCGGAGTTATATCCTCCTGCTCGAGAGCTTCGAAGACCTCAAGCATCTCATCAACAGTTTCGGGCGCCTCCAGACCGTGTTCTTCCAGCATACCTTTGTTATACCACATGACATTGCTGCGGTGAACATTCAGAGGTACGGAATAAATTTCACCGTCATCGCCGCGGACCATATCCAGAATTTCGGGGTTGAATTCGTCCTTGACTCCCCAGTCCTCCATGCGATCGGTTAATGGTTCCATGAAGCCAGGATCCACATAGCTGTAAAAAAGCTCAGCGCCCCCGTGCACCTGGAAGGAATCGGGCGGATTGCCGCCGACCAATCTCGTGATCATGACAGCTTTGGCGTCTGTTCCCGCTCCTCCGGCAACGGCTGAGCTAACCGGATCAAAGTCGGGATACTGATCTTCAAAGACATCGAAAAGCGCCATCAGTGCTTCCTCTTCGCCGCCGGCGGTCCACCAGTTGATGATCTCGACCTGTTCGTGATCCTGAGCCATAACCGGAACAGCCCCGGCCATCAGCAGAGCCAGCGAAAGCGTCAGAGCCAACAAAATCCTGCGCATTTTTGATTATCCCTCCCGTTGAGTTTGTGGTGAAATTTGCCTGAAAACTGTTGAAGATGCTAAAGATGAGTTGAAAAAGATGGGTTGAAAGAGATGAATTTGTTCGGATCTTATTCTTTGTTCGGATCTTCTCCATTATTAAAATTCTCTTAATATTTGCGCTTTCCTCTGGATTAAAAAATGATGATTGTGAAGATTTTTGTGCTCTGGCTTCAAAATTTTGTGACAAAAAAATGCTAATACGGGCGGGATCAGCCCCGGCGGCGATATCGACTGGGCGGTATTCCTTCCTCCTGCTTGAAGACCCGGCTGAAATAGTTGCTGTCATTAAAACCGACTTCCCGAGCAATCTCTCCCACATTTTTGCGGCTGCTGCGCAAAAGCCGGCGGGCTTCATCGAGTCTGAGCCTGTTGAGATATTCGCTGAAGCTGAGTCCGAAGCGCTGCTTGAAGGACCGGCTCAGATAGCTGGGGCTTAAACCAGCCTCCGCGGCCAGCTCATCGAGCGAGATGGATTCATCGTAATTTTCTTCCAGATAGCGGCGGGCTCTCTCCAGCGGCTCCTCTCCATCTGATTTCTCGTCCAGCAGAAAATTCAGCATGCGGCGAAAGTGTTCCTGCAGCACCTGTAAGGCTTTGCTCCCGCATTCAGCTGCTTCCAGATCGGCCAAAAGCCCGCTCCGGTCAAACCTCTCGGTGAAATCCAGCTTTTCCAGTCCGGCGCTGGTGAATATCTGCCTCATGATGACTATTAAAAGTTCGCGGCTGTAATGGCATTTTTCCTCATCGGTAAACCGCTCATCGACTTCCTCACATATCTGTTCCAGCTTTTCCGCCGCCTGAAAATAATTCTCCATCTCTATATAATCGAGCAGTTCCTTCTCGCGCTCCAGGGGGATACGCCCGTCGTAATCGGTCGGATATTCATTTTTTTCCGGATTATCCGCACTGCTTTTTACGGCCGGCGGGACAGATCTCGACTCCGCCTGCAGGCGGGCATTGTTGATGATATCGACGATATCCTGCTTGTTGACCGGCTTTAACAGGTAATCGAGCACACCCAGGCGGATAGCCTGCCGGGCATAGCTGAAATTGTCGTAGGCAGAGATGACCACCATGGCCGCCCCGGGCAAAAACTCCTTTATCTCTTTTAAAGCCTCCAGTCCTCCCCGACCGTCAAGACGGATATCCATCAAAATTATATCAGGTCTTTCCCGGGAAGCCAGCTCGATCGCCTTCTCGCCGCTGCCGGTGCTGGCGGCCAGCTCTATATTCTCAAATTCAGATGAAACCACGTGGGCCACGGCATCTCTGACCAGCGGTTCATCGTCCACGACCATCACTCTGCACATGAACTCTATCCCCCCCTCTGACTATCTTCTTTGACTTACTTTTTCTCCTTTGACCAACCTTTATCTAAAGTCGCCCGGTGAATATTGGAGGTTGCGAACACCAATCCCTGTTCGTGTAAAATATTCAGGGTATCACAGGCTACTGGCACTCCCGAAAGTTTGTTCTATAACCTGTAGGGATAAGGGAGAAGTGGACACTCCTGAACGAATAAGGATTGCCTGATTTACATGTGGAAACTTAAATACCATACTTCGTTCAAACCAACCTGTTAATATAGATTATATTCTAATCGATGAAAATTTAAATTTTTAATTTAGGTGGAGAGGTTCACTTTTCGCTGCCTCAGTTTTTACTGGCTCTGCGTCACTGTCTTTCAGCCGGACTGCTCCGGGAAAATTCAAGCGACGTCCTGGAATTCTCCGTTTCGGCTTCTGGGCCCTGGCGGCTCTTTTCTGCCGGCGGAATATCGATAACTATCTCGGTACCGCTCCCGGGGGAAGCGGCTATGGTGAGAAGATCATCGCGCTGATAAAAAAGTCTCAGCCGTTCCTTGATATTGCTCAGCCCCCCAATTTTCTCTTCCTGCTGGATGCTTTCGATCAGCTCCGCGCCCATGCCGGCCCCGTCATCTTTGACCGTTATCCTCAGCCAGCCCTCCTCATCCTTTCCCTCATTTTTTTTCGCCCTGTCCTGCGGGCGCTCTATTATGACATCGATCCTGCCGGATCGTCCGCTGCTCTTTTTGACCCCGTGCACGAAAGCATTTTCCACCAGAGGCTGGATGGTCAGCGGCGGTATAAGGTTCGAGAGAACCGTCCTATCGTAATCGAAATTAAATTCGATATTCTCGCCGAATCTGGTTCTGAGAATATCGCAGTAGAGATCCACACTTTTCAGCTCTTCTTTTACCGGTATCAGCTTCTCGCTGCGCTTTAAGTTGCGGCGAAAATGCTCGGCCAGCCTGGTTATCATCCTCCCGGTTCTGTCGGCTTCCTCGAGCACGGCCAGCTGGGAGATCGAATTTAAAGTGTTGAAGAGAAAATGGGGATTCATCTGAGATTGCAGCTTTTTCAGCTCTGCTTCTTTGAGGAGATTTTTCATGCGCAGATTTTCCACCTGCTTCTGCTGCAGCTCCCTTTCGACCTCCAGTTTTTCCTCCAGACGGTTAAAAAGCGTCTCCAGCTCGGCCATCATGCGGTTGAAGGCCCGGGCTATAAAGCTGAGCTCATCGCTGGTATCGACTCTGACCGGTTCGACGGCAAAATCTCCTTCGGCCAGCCGCCGGGAACGGGCAATTATCCGATAGAGGGGACCGGTGATGCTGCGCGAAAAAAGATAGAGAAATATCAGGCTGAAGCCGGCCAGCAAAGCGGCCATTCCTATGCCATAGTTTTCGATGCGGCTGACCAGATCTGAGCTGGCTGCATATATGCGGTTGGCCTGGCGGTTATTGGAGTTGATGGCTTCGGTGAGATAGCGGGTGGTGATATCTATTCGTTCTCGAAAGCGGGTGTAAGCCCGATGATAATCCTCGTCTGCTTCGGCCATCTCGATAAGTTCGCGGCTCTCGGCGATAAGACCGCTGAGAATGGCATCGAATTCGGAAACTGTTTCGGATTTCTCAGTCTCCTTCAGTTCGAGCAGCTCAGTTTCGATCTCCCGGTAGCTCTCGTGGCTTTCCTCTGTCCTGCGGTTCAAATAACTGGTGGTATGATGTTCGAGAAGATTCAGCTTCTCTCCCGTTCTCTCCAGCAGTTCATTTTCGACCATCATCCGGTCTGTGAGCGTCGCCGTGCCGCGGTGGGCCAGGGCCACATAGACCGATATCATCAGCATAAGGCAGAAGAAAAGGGCAAAGAAAATAAGCAGTTTCTTGCGCAGAGTGAAACGAAGTTCTCGCGAATTTTTGTCATTCTCGGGCGGGCTCTCATCTGAGCGGGGGGTCATCGAAGCTCACCTCCGATATTTCGCCGGCTTCGGGATCCACGATCTCCATATCAACCCGGCTGTGCAGGTTGACGCTGCCGCGGGCGAGAATAGCGGCCATCTCTTCCACAGCCTGATAACCTATCTGGCGCGAATCGTGATATATGAGGGCATCGAATTCTTCGCCGCTCACCTCTCCGGCCAGACCGGATCGGCTGCCGTAGCCAGCCGTGAATATGTCCTCTCCCGCTCCTTTCGGGATCGCAGCTTCTGCAAGCATTAAAGTTATCTCCTCGCCGGGACTGAAGATAACTTCAGCGCCGTCCTCTGAGAGAATTTCCCGCATCTTTTCGCTCAGCTCGAGCAGATCGGGTTCGACCTCTCTTATTCTGAGCCTGTCCTGGCTGCCGGCGGCCGCGAAGGCCTCCTGCAGACCAAAAATTTTGAGCTGTTCTGAGGTCGATACCGCCCGGCCTGCGCGAGAGCCATCGACCAGCGCATATATTTCGCCCCCTTCGGATTTGTTCAGCAGATAACGGCCGATCTGAAAACCGGCCTGATGATGGTCGAGGCCGACATAGGAAAGGCGGCTCGAATCGGGATAATCGGCATTGATTGTGACCACCGGCAGCCCATCATCCAGAGCGTTTATCTCCTCGGTCAGATCACCGGAAGCACCTTCGAGCAAAACCCCATCAAAATCAGCTATATCGACCAATTCGAGATAATCGGAGGCCGAAAGCTGTCCGGCTGGATCGGCCTCATAAAACTTCAACTCCAAACCCCGGCTGGAGGCGGCCCGACTGGCTCCCTCGCGGATGAGCTCAACCCTCTGCTGGCCGCCGGAGGTTATCAGGGCCACCTGAAAGTTTTCCTCGTCATCAGCTGCGGCAGTTCCCGCCTCCGGCACAAAATGATCTTCATCGCCAAACCTGGCCACGAGGCGCTGAATTTCGGCGTAATTTTGCCACATCATATAGTTGAAAATTATGACGACTGCCAGACAGAGCATTATCAACAGCAGAGTTTTAGTCGAGATCAGGTCGGTTTTCATGGAGGGAACCTCCCGAATTTAAGAGCCTGAAAACCGGAACTAAACTACCAGCTCAAATCATCAGGGCAGATAGGTGGTGACGATATCGTCGATTTCGGCGGCGGTATTCTCGATATCACCGTGGTATAAAAATTCGTTGAGCTTTTCGTTTAAAGCGCTGACAAAGACCTCCCGGGCTGCGGCGCCGTGGGCCAGGCTGGGCAGAAGTTCCTGTTTCTCCAGCTGACGGCGGTCGGCGGCTATCCCCGCCTCAAGACGGGAGGGGTCTATATCGCTGCGGGGCGGGACTGCTCCCAGTATGGCTGTAAAGCGGCGCTGAATTTCTGGCCGGGCTGCGAATTCCAGCCAGCGCATGTTATAGTAATTGTTGTCTGCAGCCGCCGGCACGGCAAAGGTGTCAACGACCTTGAGGAAAGTTTCCTCCTCGCCCTGCAGCGGCACGGATCCATAATCTTCTCCCGGCTCATAGCCCCGGGCAGAAAAATAGCCGCGACTCCAGGTGCCCATCACAGTCATGGCTGCTTCACCCCGGGCTACCCGCTCACAGGCTTCATGCCAGGTCAATCCGGCATGGTCATCATCCGCGTATTCAAAGAGTTCGGCCAGTTTTTCCAGAGCGCGGAAGACCTCCTGATTCTGCCAGGAACGGCGACCGGATATCAAAGCCCGATATTCAGCTGGTTCAGCTTCGGCCACCAGCAGATTTTCGAAGAGATGAGTTATCGGCCAGAGGTTGCGCGATCCCAGGGCCAGCGGTTTTTCACCTGCTTCGGACAAAATTTCCGCCGTCTCGATAAGCTCTTTCGGGGTCCGGGGAGGTTTAAGTCCGTGCTCGGCCAGCATATCTCGATTATACCAGATTCTATTGGAACGGTGCACGGCCACGGGCAGCGAAAAGTATTCGCCGTCAACTCTGACCAGCTCACGCAGACTGTCGGTATAGACATCCTCCCAATTTTTATCCTGCCAGAGGTCGGTGAGCGGTTTTATATAATCGCCGGCCACGAAAGTATCGCTCAATTCGGCCCCGCCGTGGACCTGAAAAGCATCGGGCGGATCTTCACGCAGAAGCCTCATTTTGAGCACGTCCTTGGCGTTTACACCCGCTCCCCCTTCCACGGCTGCGTTGACCACCTCTATTTCTCTATATTCATCCTGAAAATATTCCTGCAAAAACTCCAGCCCCTCTTTCTCACCGGGAGCGGTCCACCAGCTGAAAATTTCCAGCTTATCAGTTTCAACGGCCGGCTGCCCGGCGCCGGACTCCTGCAGGAAGACGGCCTCACTGCCAAAAAGCGACGGTGAAGATATAATCAGCGCCAGCAGCGACGCCGCGATCGAGACCAACATTTTACTGCGCAGATCCCCAGCCATTAATTGCCACCTCTTCCAGCTTTGCTGATAATTATATCACAGATAGAAGATCGGTGCAGACGGAAGTAAATTTCAGCGGCTGTATGTCGTCTGTAAATTAAGCGGTGATCATCTGTCTTTATCCATTCTTTTCCAGCCAGCGGTGAGCGGTTTTGACCAGCAGAGCTGTTCCCTTCCAGAGAACGCTCTCATCTATATCGAATTTGGGATTGTGGTGGCCGTGAAATTTGCCTTCAATATCCCCTTTTCCTCCCAGGAAATAAAAGGCTCCGGGAACTTCCTGCAGATAGTAGGCCATATCTTCACCGCCCATGATAGGCTCCTCCAGTTTTACTATTTCCTCTTCTTCAAGTATCTCTCCTGCGCATTCTTCCAGGAAAAAGCCGGTGAACTCTTCCGGATTTATCAGGGGAGGATAGCCGTATTCATATTCGAAATCGAGCCGGGCTCCCCGGCTTTTGGCCAGACCGGTGCAGAGTTCTTCTATTCTCCGGGAAATTTCTTCTCTTTCCTTTTGATGGATGAAGCGGGCGGTGCCTTCCATGGTAACCTCTCCGGGAATGACGTTAAAGGCGGAACCGCCTTTTATTTTGCAGACACTTATGACACCGGGACGCACGGGCGAAATCTCCCTGCTGATAAGTGTTTGAATATCCTCTATAATCGACGCGCTTATGGCTATCGGATCGACGGCTGCGTTCGGCATGGCTCCGTGCCCGCCGTCACCCAAAACAGTCATTTTGAATCTATCCGTACAGGCCATCATCGGACCGGCGCTGATGCCGATCTGACCATTTTCCATCTCATCTATTACACCGCCTGTGTGCTGACCGACTATGGCATCTACTTCAGGATTTTTCAGGGCCCCATCCTCGATCATTTTCTCGCCTCCACCGGCACCTTCCTCTCCTGGCTGGAAGATGAGTTTAACATTGCCGTCAAACTCCCCAATATTTTGCGATATGATTCTGGCAGCGCCGAGCGCCATGGCCGTGTGAGCATCGTGGCCGCAGGCATGCATTTTACCTTCGTGACGGGAGGCAAAATCAAGCCCTGTCTTCTCCTCTACTTCCAGCCCGTCTATATCCGTCCTGATAGCAAAAGTCTTATAATTATCATAATCCTCGCCCTTTTTGATCAGGGCAACCAGACCGTTCTGAGCGTAACCCGTCTCATAATCGATCTCCATCTTCTCCAGCTCGGATTCGATGAATTTCCGGGTTTTGGGCGTGCCGAGACCCACCTCGGGTATTTTATGCAGCTCCCGCCGCCACTCGATAATCCGGTCTTCTATCTCTCCAGCCTCTTCTTTAAAAGAAAGCATGATTTATTATTACCTCCTCATGATTTCTGTTTGATGAAATCTAAATTTTGTGATCTGCCCTCAAACGCGACTGTACCAGTTTCTATGCTGGTGCCAGCCCTCTTCTGCCAGTCCCATATCCTCAAGCGGCCAGCCACCTGCCAGCCGCTCCTCCAGTTTTTTCAGCGAAGGGACGCCGCCGGTAGCATCGAGAGCTTCCACGCTGCAGGCGCCGACTGCGGCCGCGGTGATCAATGCCTTTTGAGGGCTGCTGCCCTGATGAAACCGGGCCAAAAAACCCGCGACAGCGGCATCGCCAGCCCCTGTTGTTCCTGCCACCTCAACGGAAAAAGGAGGAATATAAAATTCTCTATCGCTCCATTCTGAAATGTCTATCTGAAGCTGTTCTCTATCTTTCTGATTCGGCGAGAAAGTCAATCTTTCCTCCAGCCGGGGAGCAGTTTTCAAATAAATCCCCAGCTCGCCCAGCTTGAGAGCGACAATAGGGCAGCCGGCCTCCAGCAATTTTCCGGCAGTTTGAGAGACCAGCTCCAGCGAAATGTCCTTTTTCTCTCTTTCGAACACCTCGCGGTATTCGCTTTCATCGAGCATGTAAAGTATTTCATCCAATCCGGGCAGAAAAATATCGACCTCGGGAAGCACGCGCTTCAGCAGACTGTTCCAGTCCAGATCGGAAGGTTCTGCCCGGGGATCTGGCATCGCCATGTCCAGCGAGGTGATAGCGTCTCTGTTTTTAGCCCGGGAATACATCTGGTGCAGCTTTTTTCCGTCATCTTTTAGCAGCTCATTCATTAAAGGCGGATATCCAAAATGAAAAATATCTTCTGAATTGATAAGCCGGTAATCTATATCTTCAGGACCAAAGCTTTCGTTCGGACCGGAATAATGCAAAAATATGCGGTCTGTATCGGGAGGGCTCAAAACCACAGTATAAGAGGATTCCTCATCTGACGCTACCAGCAGATCTTCTGTTAGCTCCTCTCTTCCCTTTTCAGCAATTATCTTTTCTATCAACTTCCCGGTATGGTCGTCGCCAATTTTGCCGATCATTCTCACCGGCAAACCCAGGCGATGAAGAGCCAGACCCGTATTGGCAACTGCTCCTCCGGTGGCCATATTTAACCCCTCTACCTCCAGAGTGCTGCCCGGTTTGAGATTGTCAAAATTATCTTTTTCCCAGCCGGGAATCATATCCAGACAAAGATGCCCGGCAACTATTATGCTCATAAATTTTTTAACCCCCCGTGTATGCTGTAAATACTGGTAAGTATTATACCATTATTACCGAGTTTTAGCCGAGAAAGCCCCGCTGATATAATCGGCGAGGAGGACGTCAGATTTCTTAATTAAAACCGGCAGATCCTGTTGACAAATTTGCTCATGTCGCCGCACTGCAGACTGGCTGCCAGTAAAATCTGCAGAACGATTAAATCCTGCCGGTCGGCAGAGTCAAAATAATCTCTTCCTTCGGGACTTCCCGTAAAACCAGCAAGATTGCGGTTTAAAGCCTTCTCGAATTTAGTATGGAAAAGTTTCAGACTTTTCTCAGCGGCAAAAGAAATTTTACCACTGGATTCAAAATCAGCTTTGGCCGTCTCGATATCAAATTTGATAGCTTTTTCAAGCAAGTCTTCAGCCTGCAGCCGATCTTCATAAGCTGCGAAATTTTCTTTGAGCGAATCTCTCATCAACCTTTTCATAACCCGATTACAGAGGGATGCTTCAAATTTTCCGGAAAATTCCTTGGAAACATCCCCGGCCAGGCGGTAGAAGTTCTCCCGATATCTTTTTATCAGCTCCTGGCTGCCAGTATTTTCGTCCCAGGAGAGAGCTGATGTCATTCGATCCTCCAGCTCCTGCTTGAGCTCTTCCTGAGAACTTCCACCAGCTTTTTCTGCCAAAAAACTTTTGAGATTCTGTAAAATAGCTGCTATTCTTTCCCCAAATTCCTCCATCTGTCCCTGAAAATCCAGCAAAGAACTGCTGCCGGCACCTGCCGAACCTATTCCGCCGGCAGCAGTCAAAGAGTGAGCGAGCAAACTGGCTGACTCCTCTCTCAACTGCTGACTTAACTCTTTCAGCTGATTTGAGCTATTTTCTTCGGACGATTTGCGATATTTTACGCGAATCACATCTTCGAGAGCGGCCAGCAAGAAAAAATAAATCTCGAAAGCCAGATCGAGCCTGTGCAGATTATTTTCTATAGACTTCACTTCCGGCCAGTTTTCCTTCAAATTTTCTGCCGCCAGTTCCAGCTCGGAGCTGAGAGCGGGCATATCAATTCCGCTGGCAGAAAAAACCACCATTACAGAATTATGATAGGTATCCCTCAAACCCGCAGCCAACAGACTGCTGAAATTTTTAGAACCGATCCACGGCAAAAATTCCGTCGGAAATTTCATGATTTCAGCTCCTTCTCTTTAACTCGATGATAGCTTAAAAATATTAAAAACTCAACCTGGAAATTTTGATTTAATTGTTGAAGCATGATATTCAAAAAGAATTAACGTTATGTATTTTATACGCCAAAAAAGTAGATGTTTTCAGCAAAATCTTTTGCTTTTCCAGTTTCGGAAACAAAGCAGAAATAATTTGATCATAATACCGAAAGAATAAATATCTAAATTTTAAAATTATTTTGCTCTGCAAATCGCAATTGATTCGGTGTAATAAGCGGAGAAAAACCGGAGCAAAAGCGGGGCAAAAGCGAAGAGGTTCTATTTTTTCTCCGCTTCTTCTATGCTTTTGCTCCGCTTTCCGTTATCATTTCCTATCTTTAGCTTTTGCCAGAAAATTTATATATTTTTTCTTTTATTTTTGTTCTCCAGGTCATCCCTCCACTGCCCCGGAAATCTTTGTCATTAAAACAAAATGCCAGAATGATAAAATTTCAGAGGCCGGTGACAGAAAAGAGAAGGAGATAATTAAAGCTATTATGAATATATTTCTTTGTTCCATACTCAGAATATTCATCAATAGTTTTTTATAAAAAACATCAACAGAATGCTATTTTATATTTCTCCGGCCATTTCTGGCCAAATAAAAAATTCCCGGAATTTATCCGGGAAAAGCTGTAAAATACTAAATTGACCGACCATTTGTTTGAAAATTTTACAGAACATTGCCCCGCCGGCTATCCGGCCGGCTAAAAAATAGCTGGCGATGTTCAGATATATATCTTACTTTAAGGAAAATAAATTTCTTCCGGTTCTCCTATGTCCGCAGCGTTCCCCAGCTCCCAAATAATCCCCAGAGGATCTTTTGTTTTCAGATAAATGAAAATATCATCCTTGTAGGTGCCGCCTCCGAGTTTTTCAATTCCCCTGTCAGCAAATTCTTCAACAGCTTCCTCTATATTTTCCGTTTTTACTTTCTGCTTGATATGGTGAAACCCTTCTCCTTCCTCTTCCAAAACTTTTTCAAAAACAGGGACATTTCGGACGGGTTCGATCAATTCGAACTGCATATCTCCTGCTTTGCCCAGGGCTATTTTGTACTCAAAATCATCTACTTCTTCACCCCTGTAGGTAAAATTTTCAACTCCGGTTTCAGAACCAAAGGTGTAAATATACCATTCCTCTACATTTAATATCTCGCAGTAATTATCCATAGCTTCTTCCAGATCCTCTACAACAAATCCAATCTGCACAATATCATTGTCAGTAACATTCATATCAGACATTCGCTCATCCCTCCTTCAATTTTTGTCTTTCTTTATATGATCTTCTCAGCGAATCGATTGAAATCGCCAGAATAACCACCGCTCCGCTGACAGCCGACTGCCAGTAAGTAGATATTCCCATTAATACTATAAGATTGGCGATAATACCCATTATAGCGGCCCCGATTATCGCTCCCGCCGGAATTCCGATGCCGCCGGTTAAAGCCACCCCGCCTATAACAGAGGCGGCTATAGAATCCAGAAGCCAGGCGTCGCCGATTCCTGGCTGGGAAGAGCCAAGTCTGGCTACCATCGTTATCCCTGCAACTGCTGCAAAAACTCCACATATAACGAACGTAAGTATCTTAACTCTATCGACATTTATGCCCAGTATTTCGGCCGCTTCTTCACTATCACCCACGGCATACATATATCTGCCAAATCTGGTGAATTGGGTCAATACCACTATAAAAGCCATCATAATTAGCATAATAATGAAAGGCATGGGAATCAGATCAAAATATTCTGCTCTGCCGATAAACCTTATCTCAGGTGATATTCCGGTTATTGCTCTGCCTTCAGTTATGACCAGATTGATACCTTCATAAACCCCCATCATCCCCAGAGTCACAACCAGCGAGTTTAATTTCAATTTGGTTACAAGCAGTCCATTCACGAATCCAAAACAGGCTCCAGCGAAAATTGCGACAGCCAGGGCAAGATAGGGGTTAATCTCTACCCAGGCCATCAATGCTCCAGCAACAACACCTGCCAGAGCGCTGCTGGCTCCTACAGAAATGTCCAATTCTCCTATCAACAGCATACAGGCCTGACCCATAGCCACAATACCCACAAAAGAAAGATTTCTCACAACCGAAGAAATATTTCTGGATGTAAGAAAGTGCGGAGAAAGAAAACTGCTGATTAAAATCATCAAAAAGAGGGCTATAGAAGGCCCGGCCCAGGTGGATCTGATCAAAAAACTTTTAATTTTATTGCGAGAAGTTTGATCTTTTTCAGGCATAAATCATAACTCCTTATTATGATCTAATTTTTATTATGTTCTACATTTTTCGTGATTTTAGCTAATATTTCTTTCTTATTAACTCTTTCCGCATTGAACTCACCTGTTATCCGACCTTCATTGATGGTTATTATGCGATTGGCACATTTCATCAATTCCTCAAGCTCGGAAGAGACAAATATAATCCCTATTTCTTTTTCCTCGGCCAAATCCTTCATAAGCCCGTATATTTCCTCTTTTGTAGCTATGTCTATCCCCTTGGTAGGCTCGTCAAAAATTACTACGGAAGGTTCACAGGACATTGTACGACCCAGTATTGTCTTTTGTTGATTTCCGCCGCTCAAATTTTTAATTTTTTTACCGAGGGAGGCTGTTTTTATCTGGTAGGACTCAACTATGTCATGGGCCAGAGATGTTTCTTTGCTGATGTTTATAAAACCGGCACTGGTAAGCTGATCAATAATCGAAGTGCTGATATTATTTTTAACCGACAGATTGGGCAGTATCCCATAATCCTTCCTGTCTTCGGGAAGGTAAAATAAACCCTGTGCTACAGAATAATTGGTGTTACCAAATTTCCAATCCTGTCCGTTCATTTGGACTTTTCCGGAAACAGCGGGTAAATAACCAAAAATAGTCTGCATAATCTCTGTCCTGCCCGCCCCCACTATACCGGCAAACCCCAGAATTTCACCGGCTCTGAGCTCAAAACTGACATTAGCAAAACCCATCCCTGTTAAATTTTCAACATTTAGAAGCACTTTATCCTTTGGGGTTTCAGGTCTATAATTCTGTTTTTCATCAATCTCTTTGCCGGACATTTTTTTAACCATCCAGTTTTTATCAGTCTTTTCAATAGAAGAGTGGCCAACTTTCATTCCGTCCCTCAAAACAGTAACTTCATCGCCTATTTCAAATAATTCCTCCAGTTTATGAGAAATATATATTACAACTACATCTTCATTTTTTAAATCGTGAATTATTTCGAACAATTTCTCTTTTCCCTGCTGGTCCAGACTGGTGGTCGGCTCATCAAAAATAATAACTTCGTAATCGCTGTGAGAAAGGGCCCGACCGATCTGAATCATCTGTTTATCTGTAACTGAAGTTTCTTTAATCAGTTGATCGGGATCGGCTTCAATATTTAGTTTATCGATCCAGAATTCAGCCAGCTCCTGCAGGCTTTTTTGACGGACAAGAACATCATCATAATTTATCTCATCAAAGGGCAGTACGATATTTTCTGCTACGGTCATATTTTCGAATAGATTAACTTCCTGAGGCACATAGGAAACTTTTTCAAGTAAATCTTCGTTTTCCAGTAAATTTTCGCCTTCCCAGAACAGTTCTCCCTGTTCAGGCTCATGAATGTTATTAATTATTTTTACCAGGGTACTTTTTCCGGCTCCATTTTCCCCTAAAACTCCATGGACCTTTCCTCTCTCAAATTTTATGCTTACATCATCCAGAGCTTTTACGCCCGGAAATACTTTGGTGATATTTTTAACCTCTAACACTGAATAAAGATCACCTCCAGAAGATGAATCAAAAAAGGGGGATGACCCCCCTTTTTATCTCATGATTTAATCGGTGACATACTCGTCTATATCTTCAGGTATATCATCTTCAGTAACTACATTAACTCCTGTATCAACTTCTGAAGGAGTCTGGAAACCGAGATTTTCCTGCATCAGTATCTTTACAAACCACTGACCCTGCATGCGAGGCCTGGTGCATACGGTCCAATCATAAACTCCTTCCTGGAAGAGTTCAAGAATTTGAGGTAAATCTTCTATGGGAATTAATTCTACTTCATCTTCAATGCCTTCCTCTATGGCAGCTCTGCCCGCACCGATCGGCCCGGCTGCGTCGCTGAAGACCATGCCATCTAGATCAGGATGGGCAGCGAAAATTGAGAGCGCCTCTTCTTGAGCTCTACTAATATCATCCATGGCCAGAGCCTCTGCTACGACTTCTATATCTTCATACTGAGCAAAATAATCCCGATAAGCTTCTGTCCTGGCCTGATGGTTGGGTGCTTCAGGAGCTCCATCCATTATTGCAACCTTCCCTTCACCATCGAGCCTATCGACCAGTTCTGAAGCAGCCATTCGGGCCTGGTGCCCAAAGTCATTACCTACATGCGGGACTTCTTCCATGCCTTCTGGTGGGAAGGAATCAAAGACAACAAAAGGAATATCATAATCCAGAATGTCCTCAAAAACTGCCCTGTTTGCTTCGGCATCGAGAGGATCAACCGTAATTCCATCCGGATCAACGGCCATTGCCTCTTCCAGTATTCTATTTTGCTCCGTTACTTCTGCTTCATCCGGCGCTCTGAATTCTATCTCTATATCGATTCCATAAGCTTCTTCATAAACAGCTGCCTGTTCTTCCGCTCCCGAGAGAACCACGTCAAACCAGGGATGTACAGCCTTGGGAACCATTATGAAATGATATTCGTCCTGAAGTTCAACATCCACAGCTTCCAGATCAACGTCTAAAGCTTCTGCTTCCTCTGCTGCCGGACCGGCAAAACCCGCCATGCCAAAGATTACCGCCAAAACCATAATCACAGTTACTAACTTCCTCAAGGTGAATATCCCCCTTTATTAGGTGTTGTAAAATTGAGATTGAAAAAATTTATGTTTTGGCCTGCTGTCATAATTTGCGTCAGTTTTTCAAATAACCAAATCCTAAAAAGAATGCTCCTGTCATAAGCAGGCCCGTAATACCCGTTAAATCAGCCATTTTAATCAAAAACCATATCAAAGGATTCGCTCCATCGACCAGACTAGTAATTTCCATTTCCGCCGGAACACTCATCCCCGCTCTCAAAGCAGCCTGAGTATGGATGGGCGTTAAATCGGTGGCAATGTAAAGCCCGGCCACGATGAATATCAATCCCAGAACCGATGTCTGCAGTATATCTCCTTTTGTTAAAGGCGCAATAGAAACCAGCAAAAAGGGAATGGTTAATAGATCTCCAAAGGGAAGCACTCGATTACCCGGGAGAAGAAAGGCCAAAATCACTGTTAAAGGAACAAGCAAAAGTGTTGCTGTCAGCACCGAAGAATGACCGACAGCTATGGCCGAATCCATGCCCTTGAATATTTCCTGCTCACCATACCTCTCATTCAAATAACCTTTGATCGAATCTGAAATCGGATTCAGAGCTTCCATAAGAATTTTGCCCATCTTAGGGAAGATAATCAGGGTTGCAGCCAGAATAATGGATATATTAATAATGGAATAAATATCTCTGCCCGCCAGTCCCCCCAGTAAAATTCCCATTATAATTCCGAGGGGGAGCGGCTCATTCAGAAAATTTAATTTTTGCTGTATTTTATGTAACTTTTCCTCGGATACTTCATATTCAAAATTCACCGACTCGAATAACTTTTTGAAGGGAAGTGAAAGCGGCAGAAAAATCAGTGAATATCCATGAGGAAGTGAAATACCAGGTATATCATAAAATTTCTGGAATAGCTCTGCAAAAACATCCGCCAGCACCAGGATAATAATTATTTTGACCGCAGCCGCCAGCAGTCCCAGGCCAATGCTGCCCATCAAGGCCGCTACCAGACTGCCGGTGAAGGCAAAATGCCAGAAATTCCAGACATCAACATTGATTGTTCTGGTAAGGTTCAATTCCAGCATGATAATATTAATTATCACAGCTATAGGAATTATAAGAGCTCCGGTATGAGTGAAATAAGAGATGGTGGCCGCGACCGGCCAGCCTACATCTATCACTTCCAGACTGTCAGAATAATTTACTGCAATTTCCTGCAGCAGCGGATGAATTGTAGTGATCAATACTGCAAAAATAACCTTTATACCAGTAAAACCCACACCCATCTTAATTGCCAGCTTAAATGATTCAAAAACCCCCACCCTGAATAAAATGCCCAGCAGCAAAATTACAGCTGGAAAGGATAAATTAAAATCTATATTAAAAATATATTCAAGGGGTAATTCCATTTTTTATTTGATTCACTCCCCGAATGAGAAAGCATTTTATCGCCTGTAATTTTTTATCGCTGAAGATCTTCTCTGGCACTGAAGTTTCTGAATACGTAGTAACCTAATATCAGAGTTATAGCTCCCAGCAGAAGTATAGCCCAACCTCCCAGGCCAGTTGCCCTGACTAAAATCCATGTTAGAGGGTTTGCTCCATCAATAATACTGGAAAGCGTAGCTACCCCTTCTGGAAATTCAAAACCAGCCGCTCTGGCTGCAGCCGTATGGAGTTCCGCCAATCCCGTTGCAATATATAATCCCACCGCCATTATCATGGTCCCGATGATAGTTGAACGCAGAATATTACCCTCAGTTATAGGTATTATCATGACTACAAGAAAGGGAAGTGAAGCTAAATCTCCAAAAGGAAGAACAGCATTTCCGGGCAGGATGATTGCCAGCCCAATTGTTATTGGCACCAAAATTAAAGCAGTGGAAATAGCAGAAGGATGACCGATAGCAACAGCCGAATCCAGCCCTATATATATTTCGCGGTCTTCAAACTTCTTTTTCATAAACGCTTTAGCTGCTTCAGAAAGAGGTGTTAAGCCCTCCATCAATATTTTGACCATTCTGGGGAATAACAGCATAACTGCAGCCATTGTAATTCCTAAATCTAAAATCTCCTGACTATCATAACCAGCCAAAACCCCTAAAATCAATCCTAAAATGAGTCCTAATATCACCGGCTGACCAAAAACACCCAATTTGTCCTGAACTGCCTCGGGATCAGCATCCAGATCTTTTATTACTGGAATCCTGTCTAATAATTTATTTATCGGAATAGCGATAGGGACAAAGGCAGCCGAAAAACCATGTGGAATTGATATATTAGGTAAATCGTAAAAGTCCTGAACTATCGGAGCAGTCCAATCAGCCAGAACTAAAACAATAGCAGCGTTTACCCCGGCAGCCACCAGGCCCCATACTAAACTATCGGTTAATCTGGCCACTAAAGCTCCGGTAAAAGCAAAATGCCAATAATTCCAGAGATCAACATTCAGAGTTTTTGTAAGTTTTAAAAGTATCATAACAACATTCACGGCTAAAGCAAGCGGAATGATTAAAGCTCCCACTTCACTTCCAAAAGCTATAGCAGCAGAAGCAGGCCAGCCAACATCTACAATTGCTAACTCAACTCCGAATCTTTCAACCATCGATTCTGCCGCTGGCCCTAAATTTTCTACCAGCAAATCCAGTATCAAATTAATTCCTACAAAACCAACTCCTATTAACAATCCAGAATGAAACGCTTTGCCTATTTTCTGTCCGAATATCAAACCTAAAATGAAGATCACTATGGGCAGCATGACACTGGCGCCTAAATCTGTCAAAATATCAAAATAGCCAGCTAATACCTCTAAAATTTCTATCATAATTTTATTAAACCCCCCTCCGGGTTTAATAAAGTCCCCATTTTCTCAGTGACAGAAACCATAAATCCAGAGAACCAAAATTATAAATAGTTCGGAATGAAAATTTGCTGAAAATTATTCATTTAATTTAGCAGAAATTTCTTCCTCTACTTCCTCTTCTCCTATTCCACTAATCATAGCAGTAGCATTAATAACTGGTAAATCTACATCGTAAGAAAAACTGGTAGTGGTTACTAAAAAATCATATTCGGCATTTTCTACTTCTTTCTTTGCTTCCGTTACTTTGGCCTGATTAAGATCCACCTCTACCCCTTCATTATCAGCAATTTCTTTGATTTTTTCTCCCACAACCGTAGAGGTTGCAATTCCAGTTCCACATATAATCAATACTTTTTTTTTCATTCTTTTCCCTCCAATGAAATTTTCGTAGTGTCAAAAGATCTAGCCTTCTAACCTGTCAAAACCCTGTTATAGCA
>CAYTDP010000030.1:0-27447 GCA_964436625.1 uncultured Halanaerobiaceae bacterium
TGCTCACCTCTTATTAT
Source organism: uncultured Halanaerobiaceae bacterium (assembly GCA_964436625.1). GTDB lineage: Bacteria > Bacillota > Halanaerobiia > Halanaerobiales > Halarsenatibacteraceae > Halarsenatibacter. The sequence continues at coordinate 18 of CAYTDP010000030.1, forward strand.
AGGAAGCTATGAGACGAAATGATACTCGAAATTTTTCGAAGCCTGAGTCAGTTAAACTTAAGCAGAGGAAAAATTTCATTGTGAGCAAACCCTCATAGCTTCCATGAATGAGGATTATATAAAACAGGAAAATGTCCTGAATGCAAGTCTTCTTAAACAAAATCCAACAACTGATATGGAGAAGAGTCCTGAATAATTTGGTTCTTCTTGCGTTGAGTTGAAAAAACAAGAATTTTAAGCCGGGAACCTGAAAAGGCCCCGGCCTGTTTTTCCATCTATTTTATAAAGCTAAACTGAATCTGCTTAAAATTTAATTTTCTACTTCCTGATTGGCCTTTTCAATGATATCTTCAGCCAGTTCTGAAGGCACTTTTTCGAAATGGGAAAAATCCATCTCAAAATTGCCATAACCACCGGTCAGAGATTTCAGGTCGGTCGCATAGGTGAACATCTCTCGCTGGGGTACTTTTGCCTTGATTACCTGTTTGCCGTCTTCAGGATCCATCCCCTGAATCTGTCCTCTGCGCGAGTTAAGATCACCCATTATATCTCCCATATACTCCTCCGGAACAGTGATTTTCACATCCATGATCGGCTCTAAAAGCACCGGCTTGGCCTGTTCCATACCTTTTTTGAAGGCCTTGGAAGCAGCTATTTTAAAGGCCATTTCGGAGGAGTCGACTTCATGGTAATCGCCATCGTAAACTGTAGATCTGCAGTCCACTACGGGATAGCCGGCCAATACCCCTTCTTCCATGGCTTCCTTTACGCCTTTTTCTACTCCGGGTATATATTGGTTGGGGATAGCTCCGCCGAAAATTTCCTCCTTAAATTCATAACCCTCTCCTCGAGGCAGCGGTTCGATGAGAAGCATGACGTGACCGAACTGTCCTCTGCCCCCGCTCTGCTTTTTGAATCTATGTTCAACATCTGCTTTGGTTTGAATGGTTTCTTTATAAGCAACGCTGGGCTTTCTGGTATCAAAGCTGACATCAAATTTTCTCTGACAGATGTCCTGAATGACATTCAGGTGCACAGTTCCCATGGCATTAACGAGAAGCTCTTTGGTCTCATTATTATAATTCACCTTAAATGTTAAATCTTCTTGACTGTATCTTTGAATTGCATCAGACATCTTGTCTTCGCTTTCATCCTCCAGGGCCACCACTTTCTGAATCAGCATCGGCTCGGGCAGATCTATTTCCTTTAATTCCACACCGCGCTCAGGGGTTGTGATCGTATCAGAAGTTTCCAGCTCGGTCACCTTGGCAACCGCCCCGATATCACCGGCGATCAATTCTTCTACCTGCTCCTGCTCATCACCGCTCAGCTGATAAAATTTATTGGTGCTGATCTCGCGACCCAGCCGCGGCACATATAACTCCTCGACTTCATTGATGGTGCCATCGAAAATTCGGAAAATGGAGAGCTTGCCGATATAGGGGTCAACCATTGTTTTGGTAACCTGAGCCAGAAGTTCACCTTCAGGATCAGGCTCGACTGCGACTTTTTCCCCAGAAACATCTTCAAGCTCTAATTCGCCAGCTGGCGAGCGCAGCAATTTGCGAATGTAATCGAAGGCTTCCAGAACGCCGAGATTTTTCTCCGCAGCTCCGGCAAAAACAGGCACAGCCAGCTCTTCTTTAACAGAATCAAAAAGAGCATCAGTGATCTCTTCATCGCTAATTTCTTCATCCTCTAAATACCTGAGCATCAGTTCATCATCAGATTCAACTGCTGCCTCAACCAGATCAGTTCGATATTCATCGATCATATCGGCATATTTTTCCGGAATGTCCTGCTTTTCGCCCTCATATGTGATGAGCTTCTCCGAAAGAACATCGATCAACCCTTCGATTTGATCTTCCTCAACAGCCGGAACTGTAAGAGGAATCAATGGCTGATCACAATATTCGCTCAACTCCTGAAATACTTCGTCGAAATCAGTCTCCTCTTTATCGAGCTTATTAATAAATATAAATCGGGTAGCGCCTTTATTTTCGGCCTGTTTCCAGGCAAAATCAGTGTTGACCTCTATCCCGCTGTCAGCATTTACCACGATCATAGCTCCTTCGACCATTGAGAGGGCACTGGCAGTTTCGCCCTGAAAATCTATATAACCAGGGGTATCTATAAGGTTGAATCTGGAATTTTTCCAGTTAAAGGTAAAGTACGAATTGAAGATCGAATAACCCCTGTCCATCTCTTCGGGAGTGAAGTCGGAAGCGGTATTTTCCTGATCTACACTCCCCGGTTCTTCAACTTCTCCTGCTTCAGCCAGAATCATTTCACTGATGGTTGTTTTTCCTGCTCCCCTGTGACCCACAAGAGCCAGGTTTCTGATTTCACTGGTATTATAACTGGCCAAGTTATCACCAACCCTTTCTTTATTATTATATTTTCAAGGCATAAAATCCCTATCTAATCTATTCTATAATGCTTAAAGAAAATCCTGCATTCAAATTTGGTTCTTATTATTATCAGTTTGATAGATATCGTATAAGATCACTATTATTAAAATAATATCTTCCAGTATGACTAAATAAGTATTTTCGACGCACCTGTTTACCAACTGAAGACAAGTAGATCCTCAAATTTATACAATTCAGTCGATCAATTATCAGGAGCTGACAGGCTCCTGACGATTTTATTAAAATCCTCAGGCGGATTCAGCTCAAATTCCATCCACTTTTTTTCAACAGGATGATAAAATCCCAGATTTTGAGCATGGAGCATCATCCGCGGCGTTTCAAGCTCTCCGCCCTGACTCCCTCCATATTTTTTATCGCCGACGACAGGATGGCCGAGAAATGAGAAATGAACCCTTATCTGATGAGTCCGGCCTGTTTCAATTTTTATTTTTGCCTGGCAAAACCCGGGATACTTTTCAGCCACTTTATAACGGGTTACAGCTCTTTTACCCTTATGAGGTCTGACCTTCAATTTAGTCCTTCTGGCGGGATCTCTGCCGATGGGGGCATCTATTTTAGCCCGGCTGTGCTCGGGCACACCGGTCAGCAGGGCACGATAAGTTTTTTTGACCTTTCTATTTTTGAACTGTTCTTTCAATTCTCCAAAAGCCCGATTGCTTTTGGCAATGACCAAAAGCCCCGAGGTCTCCTTATCAAGCCGATGAACTATTCCAGGCCTTGTCTCTCCCGCTTCATCGGCCAATTTATCAAAATTGTAAAGGAGTGCATGAACCAGGGTTTTTTCTTCATGGCCGGGAGCTGGATGAACTACGAGAGGAGCCGGCTTTTCAATTACGGATATATCCGCATCTTCATAAAGTTTGTTCAGCTCATGCTCCCAGGTTTCGAGCCGGGTAGAAATCTCATTTTCGGGGATATTGACGACTATCTCATCTTTAAGTTTTAACGGATAAGAAGATTTCAATTCATTCCGGCCAGCAGAGGGAACCTGAATATATCCCTTTTTGATAAATTTCTGAAGGGTAGAACGGGAAAAATTATCAATTCTTTCGGCCAGAAACTTATCCACCCTTTTGCCCACATTTTCATCGCTTTTTATTGCAAATTTATTTTTATACATCCAGACTCACCTCGAAATTCAGAAAAAAATTCATTGTGAACGACGCTTTATATCTTCCAGTATAACTAAATAAGTATTTTCGACGCACCTGTATACCAGCTGAAGCCCAGAAGCCCCGAAAAAGTTTGGATTTCATCCTTATAATTTCCTACAATACATTGCCCTACAATTCTTTCCAGAAAATTATCATCAATCCCAGAGTGCCCATAGTTATAAAAACATCGGCCAGATTAAACACAGGCCATATCTGTAAATCGATAAAATCGATTACATATCCCAGTCTAATTCTGTCAATGATATTTCCGGTGGCACCGGAAAGCAAAAGCACCAGAAAAAGGCCGATATAATTGTTTTTCGGAAGATAATAATAGTAAATTAACAGCAGTAAAAAAACGACTGCCAGCTGAATCACCAAAAGCAGATATTTGCTCTCTGAAAAAAGACCTAAAACCGCCCCCGGGTTCCTGAGGTAGGTCAGCTCTAAAATTCCTTCTCTGATCGCTATACTCTGACCCGGGCTCATATAACTATCGATAAAATATTTGCTGATTTGATCGGCAAATACAGCCAAAAAAAATATTGTTAAAAATTTTATCAAGCTCAGCCATCCTTTCCGCTGTAAAATCTAAAATCCCGCCTGGAACCCCGCATATTAATGTTATATCTGAATGTCCTAAAAATCAGAGATGATTTTGAATAACCTGGATCAGTCTGGCCAGAAATTCCCCAATGACCGGAATGTTGGCCTCGGCCATTCTGATCAGAATTAACAGGAATATGGCTCCTAAAAAGGTTATACCCACTGCTATACCCAGTCCCCGGGCCAGGCCGGATATGAAATTTATTAAAACCATTTTTCGCGGAGATTTAATGAATTTTATATAATCAGCCAGGGTAAATTTATGCACATCGTGCGAAATTTCCTCTAATTTCTCCATGATCTCTTTGTTGGAAGGAGGGGAGGAATCATCTTCGGAATTATTTTTTTTGGTCATTCTGATTTTTGTCCTCCTCAAGATCTGAGTATATTTTTTCTATCTTCTCGCGATATCTGGAGGGCGCAAGGAGATATCCCCAGCCATGTTGGAACTGAAAAACGCCATTATAGGCTTTATCGAAGTTACTTTTCACCACATGAGGTATATTCCGGTTCTCCAGCTCCGAAGATATCAAGCCGGCCTGAAATTCATTTTTCAGCTCCAGTATCCTTTCAAAATCCTCTTTTTCATTCATAAATACACACCCCCAAAATAAAATTGAAATTCATAAATAAGAAAAAAATAAGAAAAAATCCACCTGGATAAAGAAGCTAGGGCAGCGGTCTGACTTCAGGAATCAGAATTAAACCATCAAACAAATCGGAAGGAACAGCCTCGAACTGATGGTGGTAGAGATCAATTTTTATGCTTCTATCTCCGAAATCCTCAGCAGGCAGGTGTAAATAGGTATACTGATTTTCTCCCATTATATTAGCGGTGGAGCTTACCAGCTCGTCATCGAGGGGGTCATCCAGCAGATCAATCGATTGAATTTCGCCGGAACTGGCTCTAATTTCTCCGGTTAAGGGCACCAGCACCACTGAAAATAAATTTTCCGGAGAATACGTCTTTTCAAGATGTTCGGCCAGCCACTCCTTCTCTATGCCAAAAGCATGTTCTTTTTGAGCATGAGAATAGCTGAAATTGAAAAGAACTCTATCACCTTTATTCTCCAGATATCTATCAGCTATATTTTTTACAACATCCTCTCTGAGTCTGTGAGCTCTCGGGTACTCATTTTGCCAGATTTCTCTTGGCTCCCGGCTGGCCATTTCTATCTCGATCAGATCAATAACCCTTTCATTCCAGTCGATATTCCATTCTCCCTCGAGCATCCTCTTTTCTTTTACTTCATCCCTAAAATCTTTCAGAACTCCTTCCATGTCAGCAGAAGTTCTATAGTTGTTTAAAAATCTGTTGATGGGTTCGCTGTCCTCGAGATATCTGCGCATGAACTGCATGGATGTGATGAACTGATCTCGCTGAAAATTTATATCTCCGGTGCTTACTTTCAATCTATCTCCGGCCTCTCTTTCCTCATTGTAATCCCTGATAGCCTGGAGAAATTCCCATCTGGAATCTCCAACATCTCTGACAAAAACCCCTTCATCAAGTCTTGTCAGAACAAAATCTTCAAAAATCCAGCTGAAAGCATGCCTGTCATCCAGAACCACCCTGTCTATTTGACCTCTTTCATGCAGACTTATCGCAATATCCGTCAAAAGCTCCTGATGTTCGCGCGAACCGTGAAACTCCCCCAGCATAATGACTCTGCTATTTTCCATATCATCTTCGAGTTCCTGAGGCAATTCTCCGGGAGTAAAATTCACCGCATTTTTAGTTATATCGCCTTCCTGAATATCGCTGCAGGCTGCCAAAAAAACAAAGGAAAACAAAAAGACCAGCAGTGCTGCTATTTTCAATTTATTGATTATGGCCACCTCCCGGAAACCAATCATAAAACCAATCTTTAACGGTCTTTAAGCTTTATTCATTTATAATTGTCTCATCGATATCAAATTCCTGCTCGTTTTCCTGATCGGAGCTCTCCTCCCCGTTCAAATTCTCCCTGTCGTTCTCTTCCGACTTTACACCCTCTCCTTCAATAGTGCTCTTTCCAGCTTCAGCAGCATCATGGGAGTCATTCCTGGCAGACACGTCTTCAGCCGCTGTGTCTATTGAATCAGTCAGCTCTTCAATATCATTCATGATATCATCGAGTTTGTCATTTTCATCAAAATCCATACTCTCTTCGATATCCTCCACCTCGGGAATATCCTCATAATCCTCATCCAAAATTTCAATGTAATCTTCGAGCATACTCTTAAATCTCCGCTTGAAATCCCTGCGTTTCTCTCTTATTCTTTCAACCTCGGACAGCTCTCTGCGGATCACATCCCTGGCTTCCCGCTTGAGTTCTTCAATCTTTCTTTTTTCATCTCTGATATCTTCTCTGGCATTCTTCTTGATAAGATCCGCCTCGCGTTCAGCCTCTTTTATAATATTTTCGGCTTCGCGGCGGGCCTGATCAGTCTGACGCCTGGCAGTCTCTCTCACGCTTTCCAGCGTTTCTTCCAGCTGTTCCTTAATATTTTCATAGTTCTCGAGCTTTTCTTCCAGTTTTTCTTTTTCATCCTCAAGGGAGCTGTAATCTTTGAGCAATCTTTCGTAAGCCAGCCCCACCTCGTCCAGAAACTCATCTACCTGATCCTTGTTATAACCAAAGGTGGACTTTTTAAATTCTTTATTATAAATATCCAGAGGTGAAAATTTCAAAAATATCCCTCCTCTTAATTTCACTTATAGATCATGTAATCCTATCAATCTGCAACTTAATCCGGCCGGAATTGGATATCCCTCTCTTTTTTACTATCTTAAGTCTGCCTCTCCCTTTTACTGAGATAAGGTCACCAACGCTTACTTCGGCAGCCGGGTTTTTTTCCCGGACCCAGTTAAGCTTTATTCTCCCCTCTTCTATGGCAGCCTTGCTGTCGCTGCGGGAATCACCGAATCCAGCACTGAGTACCGCATCGAGTCTTTGAGAAGCCACGCTGGTTTTAATCTCCTTGCGGTGTTTTTCTTCAAATATAATCTCATCACATTCCATTTTTTCAACTTCGACAGGGACTTCGTTTACTTTTTCCAGGTTGTATAGAATTTCTTTTTCTACCTCCGGAGCGGCCACCACCTGGGCTGTATCTCTGTAAAGTATTATATCTCCAATCATCTCTCTTTTAATGCCCAGACCCGTGAGGGCCCCCAGAAAATCTCCATGTCCAATATTTACAAAATCAAAGTTGCCTTTAATTTTAAAGCAGGAAAGGGGTACGTTTTGATGCTCGGGAAATAAATAAGCGGGAAATATAATCACCCTTTTTCTTTCAGCCTTATCATGTCCGCCTGCTGAGAGATAATTTATATCCGCCAGCTGAGCCAGGATTTTTTCGGCTATTTTTGTCTCCCGGGGGTTTAAAAATTTAGTGGTGTGTTTATTGTTTCTTTCCTGAACTCTCCCGGCCAGATCCAGTATTCTTTCGCCCAATTTTATATCCTCTTCCCGCTGAAGATGGGAAAGCAATTTTTTCTCACTGCTCAATAAAATCTTACCTCCATATTATCGACTGTTTGGATTTAAATCTGTTAAAACATCAAAGAAGTCAAAAGACTCATTACAATTCTCCTTACGAAACCGAGCAGCAAAAAGGCTATCAGCGGAGAAAAATCTATTCCCATACCAGAAGAGGGTATTATCTGCCTTATCGGTCTTAAAATCGGTTCTGTCACGCTGTAAACGAATGTGATCAGGCCGCGCCACCTGGAATTATAGGGAATTCCTCTACCCACCCAGGAGAGTATGACTCTGATCAATAAGATCAGATAAAGTATATTGAAGAAAATATCAACGCTTCTTAAAAGCAATCTCACTGAATAACTACCTCCATATCTATCATATCTATTTCATTCTTCACTGTCATCTTCTCTGTCGGCGTCAATAAAACCACCCCTAATAGCACTCTCAATTGCTCTGGCATCAACATCCATGCCGGGTGGAGTAAATATGAATACCTGTGAACCGAGCTTTTGAGTATTCCCATTTAAAGCATAAACCGAACCGCTGAGAAAATCAATAAGCCTTCTGGCCAGAGTTTTGTCTCTTTTTTCGAGGTTAAGGATAACTGCCCGGGAATTTTTCAGATCATCTACAATATCCCTAACCCCTTCAAAAGAATCGGGATTGTGCACAACCAGTTTGACATCCTGAGTGCGGCTCAAATTGATGACCCGATCTTCTCCGGAACCTTCAGCTTCGGGGTTGGCCTGGCCTGTATTTTCCGCGGTCTCCCGTTCATTCTCCTTAAAACCAAAAAATTCCATCACCCTGTTCCAGTAACTTTTTCCACTCATAATTATCACCTGCTTTTTTTATTAGGGGATCAATATTTCCTCTCGCCGAAAAGTTCTCTTCCCAGACGAATCATCGTAGCCCCCTCTTCTATAGCCACCTTATAATCATTGGTCATTCCCATTGAAAGCTCTGGCATTTCAAAACCTTTTTCTTCTGCCTGCCTGCGAAGATCAGCCAGTTTCTTAAAATCATACCTGGCCTTCTCACTATCATCGTAATGAGGCACAAGCGTCATCAGTCCTTCAAAACTGAGATTATCAAACTGCTCTGCTTTTTCCAGAAAAGGCATTAAGTCTTCTGGCATAAAGCCGAATTTGTTTTCATCCCTGGCTACATTTATCTGAATTAAAACAGACATATCTCGCTTATTTTTGGCCGCTCTTTTTTCTATCTCTTTGGCCAGGCGCAGACTGTCGAGAGAATGAATCAAATGACAGTTATCCATCCTGGCCAGATATTTAACTTTATTACGCTGAAGATGCCCGACAAAATGCCAATCTATTTCTTCAGGCTGCTTTTCCTCTTTATCTCTAAGCTCCTGGACTCTGCTCTCACCGATAGCATGAACGCCCAGTTCCCTAACATAATTTATCTTATTCAACGATTGCCCCTTGCTTATAGCTACAAGTTTGATCTCATCGGGATTCCTTCCCGAACTTTCGGCCGCTTCAATTATATTTTCCTGTATACTATAATAATTGTCTTCTATTTCATCTTTTTCCTCTCTGGAAAGCAAATTAATCAAGCCTCCTGCCATAACTGATTTTAGATGGATTGGTGACTACCTGAGTGCCCAGTTCAAGTCCTTCCACGGCTGCTTTTTCTTCAGTTTCCGCGACAACATTTACAGTTCTAAAGCTCATTTCATCGGCATCTTCATAGACGAGAACTCCCCTGCCCTGCGGCGTGTTGAATAAAGCTGATTTCGATATTATTATTCCCCTATGGATATCTTTTACAAGTTCTATCTCAACCCGGCGGGCGCTGAGCCAGCGATCATAAAAATCCCTGGTTTCGACCAGCAGAAGATCATTATTTTCTCCTGATACAGCCTCTTTTACTTCTGCCCGCAACTCTCTGGAATTATCATCAGGACGCAATAGAACAATCTCTCCCATCTGAAATCTATCAGCCCAGTTCTCCGGAAGTGACAGAATCAGCTCATAAGTTCTATTATCCACGATTCTAAAAAATACTTCTCCGGCTTCTATATTTACGCCTGTATGATAATGCCGCTGATCTATAGAAATTTCCTCAAAGTCAATGGAGGCTTGAGCTTCTTCGAGATCTTCAAACTCTTTGTCCTCCATGCCATCAATTGTATAACTGATTATTCCTGCTTTATCTGCGTAAACAGAGATATTATTTCCCTCTCCTTCTATGGCAGCGATCTTTTCGCCATAGGGAACAGCCTCCCCCTCTGCTATTTCAGTTTTAAGCTCACCGGTCAGAGTAGCCGAAAAGGTTTTTTCATCTCTCAAAATTATCGCTTTAGCGCTGGTAGCCTCTTCCAGTTCGCCATAAGCAGCTATCTGCAGGCTGACATCATTTCCCAGATGACTGATTAAAAGGCCCAGCAGTAAAGCCAGCAATAGAACGACCATAAAAATTTTGATCTTCATCCAGAATCACTCGTTTCCGCTCTCAAAGGTCTTTTCTGTCAAAAGCAGAGCCGTCATTCTACCGGCCTGTTCTCCTTCCCGTCGATATGAATAAAGCCTATTACAATCATATGTGCAGATATCCGAAACAAAAATATTTTCAGAAGGAACTCCTGCGTTCACTGCCAGCAGATAATTGGCTTTTTTTAGGTCTAAATAAAATTCATTCGAGTTTTCGCCTGCGAGGAATATATCCTCAGAATGATCTCTCATAAAAGCCGGCAGTCTTTTCCAGAAAAGTTCATATACCCGACTATCGACCTGATAATTTTCCTGCTGGATGGCCGGGCCGATCGCGATTTTTAACCCCGAAAACGGGAGCGAATAATCATATTTTAGACATTCCAGAACCATCCTGATTATAGCCAGGGTTGTCCCCTTCCACCCCGAATGCACAATAGATTTGATTCCAGAACTGGAATGATAGAGAAAAATTGGCACGCAATCGGCAAAAAGCCCCTGAGGCAGACATCTATTGTTTTGACAGATAACAGCATCTGCTCGTATCGGTCTTTCATTATCATAGACACTGCCGCAATTCGACTCCAAAATTTTAGCGCTGTGGATCTGCCCGGGTTGTACGATTTGCTCCTGGTCAATGTTTAATTCTTCGTATAATATTTTTCTCTGTTCGATATCGCTGTTAAACCCGTCGGATCTGCCGGAAATAAATGCTGCGGCCGAACCCTCGGAATTAATATTGTATTTGAAATAATTTACTCTCTCACCCTCGATATATTCAAACAAGTTTAGTCCTCGTTTTTGCGCAGAAAAGCGGGAACATCCAGGTCATCTTCATCAAATGAGTCTACATCCATTCTAGAAGACATATCCTGTTCTCCTCCTGTTTGCTGAACATCTCCGGCAGAAGGCATTCCATCTTTGTCAAATCCGGTAGCTATAACCGTTACCATTACATCCTCTTCCAGCTCTTCATCTATGACAGCTCCCAGAATGATATTGGCGCCGGGATCAGATACATCCTTGACGATACTGGCAGCTTCGTAGGCTTCGTGGATGCCAAGCTCTTCTCCACCCGTTATATTCAAAAGGACTCCTTTTGCTCCGTCGACTGAAGCCTCCAGCAGAGGGGATTCGATGGCCTGCCGGGCTGCTTCTTCAGCTCTTTCCTCTCCCCGGGCCTGGCCGATTCCCATCAAAGCGGTACCTGCATCCTTCATAATGGTTTTGACGTCCCCGAAATCCAGATTTATTATGCCGGTGATAGTTATCAAATCCGATATACCCTGAACGCCCTGGCGGAGGACATTGTCAGCAATTTTAAAAGCTTCCATCAGACTGGTCTTTTCCTCAGCCACCTCGAGCAGTCTATCGTTGGGTATTACTATCAGGGTATCAACCTCTTCTTTGAGGTCTTCTATGCCCTGCAGAGCATTATCCATGCGTTTTTGCCCTTCAACGGAGAAAGGTTTGGTTACTACTCCCACAGTCAATGCACCCTGCTCACGGGCGGCCCGGGCCACGATAGGTGAAGCACCTGTACCTGTACCTCCACCCATACCTGCGGTAATAAAAACCATGTCAGACCCGGAAAGGGCTTCGGCGATTTCATCCTTGTTTTGCTCTGCTGCTTCTCTTCCTATCTCCGGGTCGGAGCCGGCTCCCAGGCCCTGGGTTATCTGTTCACCTATTCTAATGGTAACACCTGCATTCGATTCCATCAAAACCTGGGCGTCAGTATTGACCGCCAGGAATTCAACACCATCCAATCCTTCCGCTATCATTCGATTTACAGCGTTATTGCCGCCGCCTCCAACACCGACCACTTTTATGTCTGCAAAATTTTCAGTTTCAGTACCTATATCAAACACAATCAAAATTCCCCCTTTTCATATAAAGCATCAGGATTATATCCAGAATTTTGCCAACCATGTGTCTATTTAAAGAAGCCTCCAAAAAATTTCTTTACTCTGCTAAAAAACTTTTCTACAGTTTTACTGCTGTCTTTTTTTGTCCCGCTTCCTCGACTGCGTCCGGCTGAAGTGTGTTCGAGAGCGTATTTGATCAGGCCTGCAGAGGTGGAATAAATCGGCCCGCAGGAATAATCACCGTTTTGCCCGTAAATAGGACCTGATGTCAGCTCAGAAATTTTTTCAGTCCAGACAGGCTCGCCGATTCTGGTGGGCAGATCGGTCACCTGAGAGGCGAGTTCACTGCTGCCGCTCAATAGAGATGCTCCTCCGGTCAGAACCAGACCGGCCGGGACTGGATTCTCGACGCCAATATTATCGATCTCTTTTCCGATCAGATCAAATAACTCCTCCATTCTGTATCTTATTATTTGACATAGATATCTGCGAGAAACCTGCATGGTCTCGCTGCCGCTGGCACTTTTTACTTCTATCCTGCTGTCTTCCTCTATTTCATCGACATTTACTGAACCATGCTGTATTTTAATCTTTTCAGCTTCTGAATCGGAAATTTTCAAACCGACAGAAATATCATTGCTCACATGATCCCCGCCAACTGGCAGCACCGAGGTATATCCTATTTTATCTCCGATAAAAGCTATAAAATCTGTGGTTCCACCCCCGATGTCAGCAAGGGCAACTCCTAAATTTCTTTCATCTCCGTTTAATACCGCTTTGCTTGAGGCCAGCTGATCCAGAACAAGTTCTTCAATCTCGACCCCGGCCTGATTTACACTTTTTATCAAATTCTTGATAGACCCGACCGATCCCTTGACAATATGAGCATCAACCTCCAGTTGAAATCCCGACATGCCCTGAGGGTGTTTTATTCCGGAGGTGCCGTCAACAATATATTCTCCGGGAAGAGTATGTATAATCCTTTCCTTTTCGTCAACAGCACCTTCTTTTGCCTTCTCTATGACTCGCTCTATATCTCTGCTCTTAATCTCTTCATCTCTGCCGCTTACTTCAACTGAACTCCGTTTGTTGACTGATTCGATATGAGAACCAGCAATTCCCACAAAAGCCGATTCAATTTCTACTCCGGCCATCTTCTCAGCCTCTTCTACAGCTGACCTGATAGATTTCGAGGACTTTTCCAGATCTACAACTATCCCCTTTTTTAGTCCCTCTGAAGAGTGAAATCCCACCCCCAGAATATCAACTTCGTCGTAATAACTTTCCTGCGGTGCCGGAGAAATTTCTGCTATCAAAGCACATATCTTTTTGGTGCCGACATCTATGACTGAAATATAACCCTTTCTATTCAAAAATCTACCCCCTTTCGATGAATTTTGAGCTGAGATAATGAGTTTTGGGCAAATTATGCAATCTAGAGAACAAAAGCTGCTAAAAATAGTTTTTAAGACAAATAATCCATCCTCTTTATAAAGTTCAATAGATAAAATTATATTCCTCTCTGCATTGCTAAACTTTTGGATCAATTGCTGTCTTAAAAAGGTCACCTTTCTTTAATTACAGGCCGGGCAGGAGCCTGCAAATCGAGATATTCCAGCCGCGAGAGCAGCCCAGGATTCTCTTCGACAAAAGAATTAAGCACTCTCAGCTTTTCATCCAGCTCTTGAACGGAACCTATCAGAACTTCTGTCCCGGAGCTGAGAACCAGTTCAATTTTTCCTTTTGAAAAATCTACTTCCTCCAGGCGGTGGCGCAGGTCGGGATTTAACGTCTCCAGTTTTGTTATCATGAGCTCAGCTTCCTCGGGAAAAACCAGTCTATCCCTGCGAAAATTGTAGGGGATGTTTTTCAGCACCGGAACCTGATATCTCCTCTGCTCTTTATCTTCAGCAATTATATAAAGATAACGATTGAAGATCGTGTATTTTCCATCGATCTGCAGAGCAGCCACCGGCCTGTTATAATTTACATTTATCACAACTCTTTGAGGCAGATTTCTATTGACCTCGATTTCTTCTACATAGGGATCCTCCCCGATCTCCTCTTTGAGCAGTTCGATGCCTTCCAGTCTGAAGATATTGCTGCCGATTATTTTTTCCATCTTCAGACTTTCGTCGCCATATCCCTCTATCTCCACTCTTCTGACCTCGAATAGACTGGAAGAAAGTATCAACCCCAGACCAAGCCCCAAAATAACGGCAAGGATAAACTTCCCGAGATTGTCCCTAATCAATCTTTCCTGCTCCTCATTTTTTCCAGCAGAGTTTCTCCAGCCCTATAAACATCTCCAGCTCCCAGGGTCAGAACCAGATCTCCTCCGTCAAGCTTATCCAGAAGAAAATCAGCAGCCTCCTGAGGTGTGCCGGAGTATTTTGTCCAGCCATTGAAGCTGCCCTTTTCTTTTTTGATCTCCTCGATCAGCCTGCGGGAGTTAATCCCTTCTATGGGTTCCTGGTTAGCCGGATAAATATCACAGACCAGCAGATAATCTATACGGGATAGGGTGCAGACAAAATCCGACCAGAGAGCTCTGGTTCTGGTAAATCTGTGTGGCTGAAAAATTGTAATAATTCGAGAGGGCTCAGACCGGGCGGCTGTCAAATAGGTGGCAAAAATTTCGGTTGGATGATGAGCATAATCATCTATAACCTGAATATCATCAACCATCCCTTTGACCTCGAATCTTCTCCTGACACCTTTGAAGTTATCAAGCCCATCCTCGATGGCATTCCAATCCACCCCCGCTGCTCGGGCTGCTGCTGCTGCCGCCAGCGAATTAAGAACACTGCAGCGGCCGGGGAGGTTTACTTTCAGATCTCTGCTGACATTATTATTTTCGATTTTGAGCTGATAACTGGCCTTAAAATTTTTAGTTTTTACCTGATCGGCTTTATAATCACCGCTGTTGATGCCGTAAGTGATGATGTTTATATCTCTTTTTTCGGCATATGGTTTTATTTGAGTTCGAATAAGAGGATCATCGTTGCAGAGTATCAAAAATCCTCCGGATTCAATACGATTTATAAATTCCTTCATCTTGTCGGCAATCTCTATTTCATCTTCATAAAAATTTAAATGTTCGGCTTCCAGATTTGTTATTATCGCCAGCCAGGGTGAATAATAAACCAGTGAACCATCGCTCTCATCCGCTTCGAATATGAAATACTCATCTTCTCCGGAAATATGATTGCTCTCAGCAGAGACAAGCTCTCCGCCCAGCATGACGCCGGGATCTCTGCCGGCCCTTAAAAAAATCTCGGTCAGCATAGCAGTTGTAGTAGTCTTGCCGTGGGTGCCGCTCACCGCCATCTGCTTTTTATCAGCGGCCAGTCCCGCCAGAAATTCTGCCCTGCTGATCACGGGAATACCCTTTTCGGCAGCCTGCTGAACTTCGCTGTTTCCTTCAGGTATTGCCGTGGATTTAACCAGCAGATCCTGATCATCAATATTTTCCGGTTTATGCCCGATCGAAATATCTGCTCCTTTTTCAATCAGGTTTGTGATCCTGCTATTTTTCTTGATATCCGATCCGGTGACCTCTCCGCCTTCTTTCAGATACAGAGCCGCCAGTGCGCTCATTGATACTCCTCCCGCTCCAACAAAATGAACTCTATTATCTGGATCAACTTCGAAAGTAGATGAAGCCATAATTTACTTCGCCTCCCGGGCCAGTTTTAGTAAAAGCTCATATAATTTTCTGCCTGCTTCCGGCTGGCTCAATTCAAAGCTGGCTTTTCTCATTTTTTCCAGCCTCTCTGGAGATTTATACAGCGAAACGACCATCCTGTTCAGCTTCTCACTGCTCAGGTCATCTTCCTTGAGCATTTCAGCTGCTCCGGCCTGCGCCAGAACATCAGCATTCTTTCTCTGATGTCCGGCTGCAGCATGAGGATAGGGGATGAGCACTGCCGGGAGCCCGCAAGCTGTGATTTCAGCCAGAGTTGTTGCCCCGGCCCGCCCTATAAAAAGATCAGCTGCAGACAGGGGATAGGAAATATGCTCGCAGAATGAGGTAAATTCTATCTTATCCAGCTTATCCTGATCCAGCTGCTTTTCGGCCAGATCGATGACCTTTTGATAATTGCTTGCCCCTGTGATGTGATAAGCAAAAAAACCCTCAAAAGAGGTCAGCTTCCGGTAGGCTCTGGTGATTATCTGATTTATTTTCCTCGAGCCCTGACTTCCCCCCATCACAACCACCATAAATGCTTCCGAATCTACTGACAATTTTGCCCGGGCCTCCCCGCGCTGTATTTGGGTCAGAGAGGATCTTATCGGATTTCCCGTATGATAGATTTTATCCTGTGACTTGTCCGGAAAATGCCTGTCTGAGGATTCATAGCTCACAGCAATGCCGTCTGCACGGCAGGAAAGCATTCGATTGGCCAGACCGGGATAAGAATTTTGTTCATGTATTACAGTGGGTATTCCCATAAGGCTCGCGGCCAGTACAGGCATTCCGGAAACATAGCCTCCCGTCCCCAGTACAATATCGGGAGAAAAGGCCCGGAGAATCTTCAGGCTTTCAAAAAAAGCTTTGATATTTCCAGCCAGTCCGTAAAACAAATTCCGGCTGAAACTTCTGGGTATCGGAGAGGCAGAAATTTTATGGAGCTCATATCCGCTTCCGGTAATCAATTCCTTTTCAACCTTCCCTCTGCCTCCTATAAAGAGAACTTCTCCCATCTCTGCGGACCATTTTTCGGCCACCGCCAATCCCGGCGATATATGTCCCCCCGTTCCTCCGGCTGCTATCAATATTTTCACTCTTTGACATCCTCAGGTGACTCAAAACGCGATATATTAAGCAGGATTCCAATAGAGCTCATCATAATCAGAAGAGAACTACCTCCATAGCTTATGAACGGCAGAGTGATCCCGGTAACAGGCATTAAAGCAGTTGCTGCTCCGATGTTTATAAATATTTGCAGGGAGATCATTACGGTAATCCCCACGGCCAGCATAGATCCAAAAAGATCGGGGGCCTCCAGGGCGATCACAATTCCCCGGTAAGTAAGAAGGATAAAGAGCAAAATCAAAATAAATGCCCCTATAAATCCCATTTCTTCCCCTATTATGGCAAAAATAAAATCGGTGGCCGGCTCCGGAAGATAAAGAAATTTCTGCAGGCTGTTGCCCGGCCCCAGACCGGTAAGCCCGCCCGAACCAATGGCCATAAGGGATTGAATGACATGATAGCCAGCTCCGCGAGGTTCCGACCATGGGTCAAAAAATGAGGTCAGACGCTCGACTCTATAGCTGGCTGCTGTCAGGTAATAAATTAAAATCAGACTGCCGGGAAGACCGATCACCAGCAGATGACTGAACTTCATTCCCCCTATGATTAGCAGAAGCAGGGAGGTGGCAAAGATGGCCACGGCGGTGCCCAGGTCCGGCTGATTGGTCACCAGAAAAAACATGGCGCTGATGATAATCATCGGCGGAAAAACGCCCTTCCAAAAACTTTTAATGAAATTCTTCTTTCTGTAGATAAAAGAGCTCAAATAAATCACCGCGGCCAGTTTGGTGAGCTCTGAAGGCTGAAAATTGATAAACCCCAGATCAATCCAGCGGCGGGATCCACCGGCAGCTACTCCCAGGCCGGGAAAATAAACTGCCAGCAGCAAAAAGAGAGAAAAGAAAACAATTTTGCGCGAATGGCGGAGATAAAAGTGATAATCCAGCCGGGAGAGAAAAAACATAACTGCTAAACCGGCACCGGCAAATTTCAGCTGCCTTCTAAAGAAAAAATAAATATCCCCGTACTCCTGCATGGATTTTATTGAGCTGGCGCTGAGAATCATGATCAATCCAAAGCTCAAAAGCATTAAAACTGTCAGCACCAGAATCTTATCGATACTGGTGCGTTCGTAATCATTCTGTTTTTCTTCTTCGGGCTGATCAAAATTTTCCATGTTTTGCATCTCCCTGTCTCAGGCTCTTCCAGCAGAACAGCAGCAGAAACCGGCAGCAGCCGCAATCATTCTGTGATGTTTTTCTCAACTTCCCTTCTGAATTTTTTACCTCTTTGCTTATAACTATCGTACATGTCCCAGCTGGGAGCGCCAGGTGATAAAAGCAGGAGATTGTTTCCGGCGGCTTCCAATTCTATCATACTCAGGGCTTTTTTCACAGCCCCTGGCATATCAGCAGCCAGTTTAAAATCCTCAAAATTCATCTTAAGCAAAAGATTTTCCATCTCCTCTGAAGTCTCCCCCAGAAGCACTGCACCTTCAGTTAACCGGGAGATCTTTAAAGTTAAATCAGAAAGATCACTGCCGCGATCCTGGCCTCCAGCTATCAGATAAATATTATCGTATTGACCGGACAGAGATTCCAGAGCAGATAAAGCAGCATGAGGGTTGGTTGCTTTGGAATCATCTATAACGTCCAGGTTTTTATGCTCTTGAACTTTTTGCAGCCTGTGAGGAGGAGGAGAATAATCTTTGATTTCTTTTTTTAAAGTACTGATATTGACCCCCAGAGTGCTGGCTATTAAAACTGCAAAAGCAGCATTTTTAAGATTATGCTTCCCTGCCAGGGGTATTAAATCTTTGCTTATAAAGCTTTCATTATATTTTTTTTCTTTTTGAAGGTAAAGACCGTCATCGATTCTGACGCTGGCTCCGCTTAAAGTTTCTGAAACCATCTTAACTGAAGGACCGTCCTCCGGCAGCATCTCTCTCAGAATTTCAGAATCACCATCGATTATCGCCAGCCCTGTTTTATCCTGGTTGCTGAATACCTTCGCCTTTGATTTTTGATAATGGAATCTGGTCCGATGCCAGTCCAGATGATCGGGGGAAAAATTTAACAAAACAGCTATTTCGGGTTTGAAATTTTTTATGCCTGCCAGCTGAAAGGAGCTGACTTCAGCCAATATTACAGAGTCCGGCGACGTTTTCTCCATGATCTCCAGCAGCGGGCGGCCTATATTTCCTGCCGTTTCCACCTCCCGCGAAGTCAGTCCTTTTTTTAAAAGCTTTCCGGCCATAGAGGTGGTGGTAGTTTTGCCATTTGTCCCGGTTATGGCAACTATATACCTGTCAAAATAATTATAGGCCAGCTCTATTTCACTTATAATTTCAATATCTTCGGCTTCAGCTCGCCGGAAAAATTCCTGAGTTGTGGGAACTCCCGGACTGGTGATGATGACTTCATGATCGAGAAGTTTCTCTTTATCGTCCAGAATATTTAATTTATCAGTTCTGGCATCTGATTGAATGTAATTGTCGATACTTTCGCCCTCGTATGAGTCATCATAAAGAGATAGTTTTTTATTTCTGGCTGCCAGGAAATTCATCACACTTTTACCGGTTACGCCCTTAAAACCATACAGGGCCAGTCTTTTACCGTCAAGATCAAGCAGATCCCGTTCGACACTTTTCATATAATTAACCTCACTCTAATTTTAGACTTGCATTTTTAAAATTGAGGATCTTCTTGTCTTCAGTTGATAAATAGGGGGCTCAAAAAAACTTATTTAATTATACTGGAAGATATAAAGCTTCGTTCACAATGAAATTTTTCTTTGCTTTAAGCGATCGTATAAGATATCTGTCAACTGATAACAAGAAGAGCCCAAATTGCTTTGTGCTTTTCACATATATCCGATAAATAAAGCGGCGAGACCGAATATTATCTGAATAATGTAAAATCTCGATGTCACTCTGGTTTCCGGCCAGCCGGCAAGTTCAAAGTGATGATGGAGAGGGGTCATTTTGAAAACTCTTTTTCCTCCTGTCCATTTAAAATACAGCACCTGAATGATAACTGAAAGAGCTTCCACAACGAAAACACCGCCTAAAATTACCAGAAGCAGGCTGTAACCTGAATAGGTCAGAACGGCTGCCAGTAAAGCTCCCATCATCAAGGAGCCGGAGTCTCCCATGAAGACAGCGGCGGGATGAAAATTAAACCATAAAAATCCGAGCATAATTCCCGCCCCCTGCAGTAATAACAGGCTCAAGGTAATCTGGCCCTGTTCGTGGAGAAAAGGGAGAGCAAATATCACTGTAATTATAACAAGTCCGGCGGCCAGGCCGTCAAGTCCATCGCTTAAATTTACCGCATTGGTGGTGGCCATCATGACCAGCACAGCCAGGGGTATGATTAAAATTCCCGGATCCAGCCAGCCGCCGGTCAGGGGTATAAAAAGTGAGATGCTGATCTCGGTATAATACATGGTCAAACCGACAATCAAACCGGTTAAACCCTGGACGATCAGTTTGACCCGGCCGCTTATTCCTTCAGCAGAAGATTTTTTTATTATCAATAGATCATCTATAACTCCAACAGACCAGTTAATGGCTATTATCAAAAGTATTATCGAAGTTAAAAAATCAAATGGGAGAAATAAGATTGAAGAAAAAAGCATTGCGGGAAAGAATAGTATACCACCGAGGGTGGGAATGCCTTTCTTTTTTCTGTGTGAATCTGGCCCCAGCTCCCTTATCTCCTGATATAATTCAAATTTTTTTAGAAGTGGCAGTGTCAGGGGCATTGACAGCAGAACAATAAAAAAAGGAATTGAAAAATTAAAAATTGCCGAATTCATCCTTATTACTCACCCTGTTCCAGTAATAATTCAACTATTTCCTCCATTTTTAAGCTGCGCGAACCTTTGACTAAAATATTATCTCCGGACTTAATCGTATCTTCCAGAAAAACAGAGATGTTCTCTTTATCCTGGAAAGTATAAATGTTTTCTCTATTCATTCCGCTATTTTTCGCTCCTTCAGCTATTGTGCGTGCCTTTCGGCCCAGGGTAATGAGCATATCCAGATCCAATTCTTCTATATACTCACCCAGGTCCAGATGAGCAACTCTTTCAAAACCACCAAGCTCCAGCATTGCGCCCAGAACCGCGATATTCCTATCCCCCTCCAGACTGGTTAAATAATTCAAAGCTGCCCTCATGGAAAGTGGATTGGCATTATAAGCATCATTTATTATCGTTGCCCCTCTAAATTCACGTATCTCCTGGCGCAGTTCAGTAACTTCAATATTTAAGAGACCTTTTTGAATGCTGCCCCAGTCCATATCTAATTTTCTGGCCGCAGCAACAGCTGATAAAGCGTTGTAAACATTATGCTTTCCCGATCTATTCATAACCATTCGCTTTTTTTCTCCGGTAGACTTCTCCCGGACCTTGAACTCACTTTTTTTGCCGCTGGGATATACTTCAACATCATCAGCATAATAGTCAGCATTATTATCTTCCAGGCTGTAAAAAATCATACTGGTATCATCAAATTTTCCGCTCAACTGACGAATATTTTCATCATCATAATTAAGTATACCTGTGCCGCTTCCTTCCAGATTCTCAAGCAGCTCGCTTTTAGCCCGGGTCACCTTCTCCAGCGAACCAAAATTTTCCAGATGAGCAGCACCTATATTCGTAAGTATACCCATATGTGGTCTGGCTATTTCAGCCAGGAGTTCGATATCTCCAAGATTTCTTGCCCCCATTTCCAGCACTAATACATCTTCATCTCCATTCAGTCCCAGGAGGGTTAGGGGCAGACCGTATTCATTATTATAGTTTTCAGGGGATTTGTAAGCCCTGAAATCTTCACCGAGTACGTTGTACAGAATATCCCGGGTAGTAGTTTTTCCGGCACTCCCGGTAACGCCTATTACTGTAACATCTTCCATCAAGCCACGATGATAGGAGGCCAGGTCCTGTAAAGCCTGAGTGGTATCCTTAACCTGCAGAATCGATTCACCGGCCTCTGGATTTATTGAACGAGAGGCAATAATAAGTTCAGCTCCATTATTCAGAGCCTCAGGTATAAAATCATGTCCGTCATTATTTTCTCCAACTATGGCTACAAATATATCTCCTGGTTTTGCGTTCCGACTGTCTATGACGAGATTGCTGTAATCCCTGCCGGGATTGCCCTGAACAATCTTTCCTCCGGTAGCTTCGGCAATTTCGGAAAGACTCAAAGATATCATATTTTTCCTCCTCCGACTCTACTGCTCAATTCTCCTAACAGCTTTTCTGGCCTCTTCTCTATCATCAAAATTTATCCGTTCGTCTGCAAACTCCTGATACGTTTCATGTCCTTTGCCAAAAATTATAAGAATATCTCCTTTTTCAGCCTCTTTTACAGCTTCTCTGATCGCTTCTCCGCGCTCTTCAATGATTTTCCAGGAAGAATCATAGTCGGCGAAATCTATTCCGGAAACTATATCATCAATTATCTCTTCTGGCTTCTCGGAGCGGGGATTGTCAGAGGTTATAAAAACTTTTTCTGCATACTCGAGGGCAGCTTTTCCCATTTTTGGCCTTTTGTCTTTATCTCTATCTCCTCCACACCCGAAAACCACAATCAGATCACTGTATTTCAGCCTGGTTACTGATCGCAGCACATTCCTCATGCCCGCAGGTGTATGAGCATAATCTACCAGGATAGTAAAACCAAGCTCATTTTCCACTTTTTCCATACGGCCGGGCACACCTGAAAAAGCGCTCAAAGCTTCATCAAGCTCTTCAGCCTCGTACCCTTCGTTGAACAGGACTGTCAAAGCTGCCGCAGCATTACCGGCATTGAATAATCCCCCCATAGAAAGATTGAATTCATAGCCATTGAGCCTGAAATCAACCTCCTCAGCGCTGGCCTCTATTATCTCGACTTTAAAATCGCTTTCGTCTTTTAGAGAAAACGAGTATAAATTCTCCGCTACGTCAACTCCTGATCTTATCATAGCATCATCGCTATTATACACTCCTATTCCTTCTTTTTCATCCAGCAAATCGAAGATTGACAATTTTGCGGATAGATAATCATCCATGTCCTCATGAAAGTCGAGATGATCCTGGCTGATATTGGTGAAAACGGCTGATTTAAGAATTAAATTATCCACCCTGTTCAATTCAAGAGCATGAGAGGAAATTTCGATCACTGCCCCCTGGCAGCCGTTATCCCTCATTTTGGCCAAATACCTAAATATCTCGCTGGCTTCAGGGGTGGTCCGGGCGGCGGAGTATTCCTCTCCTCCTGCGTCGACCTTTATTGTGCCGATTAATCCAGTCTTAAAACCAAGCTCATTTAAAAGCTCATAAAGAAGATAACAGGTTGTGGTTTTTCCGTTGGTGCCTGTAACTCCATAAATATCAAGATCCTTATCCGGATGATCATGAACAACTGCAGCTACCTGCCCGAGAATTTCAGCCGAATTTTCCACCTTTATAAAAAAAGCATCATCGGGCAGTGTACCCGGCAGCTCCTCAACTATAAAAGCCCGGCAGCCTCTCTGGTAGGCATCTTTTATAAATCTGTGACCATCGGTTTCGAAACCTTTTCTGGCCAGAAAAACAAATTTTTCTTCTGCCCGGCGGGAATCCTGGGTCACATCAGCGACGCTGAAATCTCCTCTGCCATGTTGGTTCTGCCAATCAATTTCCTTTAAAAGATCCCTGGCTTCCAATTCTTAATACCTCCAAAATTTATTTCCTAAAAAGGATTCAGTTCAATTATTCGATGGTGATCGAATCAAAAATTTCCTGACGTTCGCCCGGCGGGGGAGATTGGTATCTGATTTCCCCACTCACCGATCCGCTCAAATAAAAACCGTATAATCTGGCCAGATTCTCGGCTTCTACAGGTTCTAAACCTCGAAAGTCAGGCACCATAACCTCTCTATCCTCCAAAATTTCATCATCCAGAAAAAGTTTGAGTGTGCTTCCGGAGTTAACTTTTGCCCCCGAAAGCGGCCTCTGTGCTTTTACTGTCTCCCCTTCTCCTATAAGTTTAACATTTAATCCCTTTCTTCTCAATGTTCTGCTGATATTCTGTGCATTCAAGCCCCTGTAACTTCCAATTTCTAACTTTTCAGAGGGGGTGTCGTATTCATCCGGATCCGAATCATCATTCCCGGCGAGCAAATCTCTTTCCAGCAGAGCATTGCTCAGCAAATTTTTGAATACCGGAACTGCATTTTCACTCGCATAAAAATCTTCATCTTCTTTTCCTTCAATATCTCTCAAAACCACCAAAACTGCCAGTTCAGGGTCATCACCGGGAACCAGAGCCAAAAATGAGGTGTCATAGATGTCATCATCCCCATAATGCCTGGAAGTCCCTGTTTTTCCCCCGACTGACAGCCCTTCTATCTGTGCTTCCTGGCCAGTTCCTTCTTCTACAGCCTCTATCAAAAGATCTCTAACCTTTTTTGCGGTATCTGGTGATATAGCCCTTCTTATCCTTTCAGACTGCAGTTCAGCAATATTATCATCAGTCCGCGCGGAAGAAGATATACCCCTGACAAGCCGGGGTTTTTTGATTATACCATCATTTGCTATAGACCCGGCGGCGGTGATCAGCTGCAGAGGTGTAACCGATAAACCATGCCCAAAAGACATGGTAGCCTGTTCAACTTCTGAATAATGATCCGGCCTCAGCTTCCCGGAGCTCTCGCCGGGAAGTCCTATTCCAGTGTTTTTACCGAAATTAAACCTTTCCAGACCTTTAATTAAATCTTCAGGTTCCATTGAAAGCCCCATCTGTACGAAGCCGGGATTGCAGGAGTTGGCAAAAATTTCTACAAAACTCTGGATGCCGTGACCGCCTGCAGACCAGCAGTTAATTTTAGCATCATTAACTTTTATGCTCCCGGGGTCATATAGCTTATCCTGCATATCATAATAACCATATTCCAAAAACAGAGAAGCAGTAAACACTTTAAATACTGAACCGGGCTCAAAATTATCACTAATAGCCCTGTTTCTCATTTTTTCACTGCTGAAGTCCTGAAAGTTATTGGGGTTAAAGTCAGGACTGTTGGCCAAAGCAAGTAAATCCCCGTTTTCAGGATCCATAGCTATGATAGTTCCGCCGGAAGCGCCATAATTTTCCCGGGCTCTTTTGAGCTCATTTTCGGCAAAATATTGAAGAGTTTCATCTATGGTCAGATGTATATTTTTTCCCTGATCGCCGTCTATATTGTTCTGGTTTTCTATTTCCAGAGGAATATTATCTCCCAGAGCATCCATTTCCCTGATTTCCAATCCCGGATTCCCGCTCAAAATGCTGTTATAGGTGTACTCCAGCCCCTCCAGACCAAAATTATCTATCCCTGTAAAACCGAGTATCTGCCCGGCAAGATCACCGGAGGGATAAACTCTTTTTGGCTCTTCAAAACTGGATATACCTTCCAGATTTAAATCTTTCACCTGGGAATAAACCTCGTCAGAAACCTGCCTTTCTAGATACACCAGCTGACTTCCGCCGCTGATTCTCGCTTCCAGCTTCCTGCGGTCAGCTGAAAGCACCTCCGACAGCTTCTCAGCAGCAGAAGCTGGATCATCAATCTTTACAGGTAACGCAACAATAGTGGGAGCACTGATATTGACAGCCAAATTCCTGCCTTCTCTGTCCAGAATCTTACCTCTATCGCTGTCGACTTGCCTTTGCTGAATTCTTTGATTCAGGGCAAGCCTCTGAAAGTGAGAGCTCTGGTAAATCTGCAGCCATAACAATCTGCCTGTAATTATTATAAATATTAACAGACACAGAAACAAAAAATATCTTATTCTGTTATGTACTTCATCTATGCTGTGGCGATCCGACATATCTCTAACCTCTTTTCATCAGTCGAAAGAAGCCGCTGCTGCCCTGCGAAAGACCTGGACGAATTCCTCAAATATTCCTGCGCTATCAGCTTCCCCTGCTGCCAGAACCTGAGATTCTTCCGTTTGCGGTGAAAGAGCTAAATTTCTGGTATTTTCAGCCTCAACCATGTTTAATTCTTCTCTTGCTAATCTTTCGATCCTTTCCAGATTATTTTTCTCCGCAATTTGTCTTTCAATTTGAGAATTTTCTGCCCGAATTTCGGATAAATTCTCCTCAAGTTTTTCCACCTGATAATTAAGATCTACAATTCTCAAAGACTGAGTTATTATAATACTCATGGGCAGAATCAACATAATAAAAATCATCAAAAATATTATCATTGCATTTCTATCCTGATTTTTTGGATCAATAATCTTCTGCAAGCCATTAATAAACCTTTCTCCAGAAAAATAATCTTTCTTCAAAATAGCTGCACCCCCTTGTGGATAAGTTATTTGTTCTTAAAATAATCTCAGATTGTAAATCACAATTTTTTAGCAGCTCTCAATCGCGCACTCCTGGCCCTGGGATTTTTTTCAACCTCCTTTTCATCGGCCCTGATCGGGCTTTTAGTAATTATTTCTAGCTCTTTTTCCTTTTCACATCGACATATTGGAAAATCCGGCGGACATGTGCATTCGCGGGCATGCTCTTTGAAACTATGTTTGACGATCCTGTCTTCTAAAGAATGAAAAGAGATGACGCAGATTCTGCCTTCTCGAACAAGCAATCCTGGCAGTTTATTCATTATTTTTTCCAGAGATTCCAGCTCTTTGTTTGTTGCAATTCTCAAAGCCTGAAATGTCCTGCGGGCAGGATGCCCTCCTTTTCTTCTGGCCGAAGCTGGAACAGCATCCTTAATAATTTCCACAAGTTCTTCAGTGGTTTCGATTTTTTGATCTTTCCGGCGCCTGCAGATGAATTCTGAAATCCTCTCTGCCCAGCGTTCTTCTCCATATTCTTTTAATATTCTGCTGATCTCTTTTTTAGATCTATTATTGATGATATCAGCTGCAGTAATATTATTATCTCTATTCATTCTCATGTCGAGAGGAGCTTTGCTGCTGTATGAAAAACCGCGCTCGGGATTATCGATCTGAGGGGAAGAAACTCCCAGGTCGAACAATATTCCGTCTGCCCCTTCCAAACCTTTATCTCGAATTATATCCGGTATCTTTACGAAATTTTCGTGGAAAAACTCTGCGTTTTTATGATTGGAAAATTTATCTCGACAGAGATGAACAGCAGTTTTGTCTCTATCAATTCCCAAAAGCTGACCTCTTTCTTCGTCAAGTTTATGCAAAATTGCACCCGTATGTCCTCCGCGACCCAGGGTGGCATCTATGTAAATGCCATCTTCTTTTATATTTAGATAATTTATTGCTTTATCCAGAAGAACAGGAATGTGTTCTTGCTCTTTATCTTCCAAAATTTCCACTCCTTACCACAATCATACAGGTCAGAATGAATTTTTGCTCCCTCTTGCTTTCAGTAGGTAAATAGGGTTATCAAAAAAGCTAATTTAGTTATACTGGAAGATATATAGCTTCCAGCCATTGTTATAATGATACCGATTTTATACGATATCTATAAACTGATTACAAGAAGATCCTAAATTTGGTTTTTCTCCACATCAGTTGTTGGATTTTGTTTAAGAACACCTGCATTTAGGACATTTTCCCACTTTATATAGTACTCATTCATGGAAGCTATGAGGCTCCGCTCACAATGAAATTTTCCCTCTGCTTAAGTTTAGTTTTCGGCCCAAAAATAGTGCTTCCTTCACGAAAGCTCCTCCCTGAGC
>CAYTDP010000031.1:0-26347 GCA_964436625.1 uncultured Halanaerobiaceae bacterium
TATTATCATGATAGTGATCTTATACGATATCTATCAACTGATAACAAGAAGAACCAAGTTTAAAAACTTCAGGAATGCGGTGATAAAATAATGGATATTAAAGATGGTATTCTTATAAACAAAAATCCTGTCACCAAAAAAGAGATCAGCAGACATAAGGTTGCCGGAGATAACGAGATTAAGAATTCATTTGTCAGCGCTTATAAAAGTCAAAAAAAATGGCAAGAATTAAAATTAAAAGATAGATTGATATTTTTGGGTGAGCTCCAGCAAAATATTGTGGATAACACAGAAAAAATAATAGACACAGTCTATAAAGATACAGGTAAAAAACCTCAGGAAACATTAACAGCAGATATATTGCCAGTGTTAAGAATGCTTCGTTACTATAAAAAAAATGCCGCCAAAATCCTTAAAAGACAGAAAAGAAACACGCCTCTTTTGGCGCCAGGCAGCACTTCTTACGTTGAATATTTTCCCAGAGGAATTATAGCTATCATTTCGCCCTGGAATTATCCCTTCCAGCTGACTGCTATACCAGCTATCACCGCTCTTACCGCAGGAAATGCGGTGGTTATTAAACCTTCAGAGCTGACCCCTTTAACTGGAAAGCTTCTGGAAAATATTTTTAATTCTCTCGATTCTCTCCCGGAAAATCTGGTGAATGTTTTTCAGGGTGGGGGAGGAGTTGGAAGTAAAATGATTGAAAATAAACCCGATATGATATTTTTTACAGGAAGTGTTGAGACAGGCCGCAAAGTTATGAAACAGGCGGCAGAATATACTATACCTGTAGAGTTAGAACTTGGTGGTAAAGATCCAATGCTGGTATTAAAAGACGCAAATATAGAAAGAGCGGCCAGAGCAGCAGCTTATGGGGGATTTACAAACGCAGGTCAACTTTGCGTTTCTGTGGAAAGAGTCTATGTGGCAGAAGAGATTTATGAAAATTTTCTCGATATCCTGGCTGATCATAAAGATAAAATCCGCTGGAATCGCTCGGACAGATCTGGTGACTATGGTCCTTTCATTCATCCTCAACAAAGCAAGAAAGTTCGAAAGCTGGTTAATGATGCGCTCTCCAGAGGGGCAAATTTAATAGGTGATATGCCCTCTGAAGATCAATCAGCATATTTCCCTCCCCTGATACTTACCGGTGTTAATGAAGAGATGAAAATTATGCAGGAAGAAATTTTTGGCCCCGTTTTGACGCTGAGCACTTTTTCAACTGAAGAAGAAGCTATAAATATGGCAAATTCAAGCGGATTCGGTTTAAATGCAAGTATTTTTTGTAGTAACGTTAATAAAGCCAAAGAAATAGCCTCAAAACTGGAGACCGGTAACTGTATAATAAATGATGTGCTAAGAAATGTCGCCAATCCCGAACTGCCTTTCGGTGGAGTAAAAAACAGCGGCACAGGGCGATATCATGGTCCGGAGGGGCTAAAAAATTTTTCCAATACCCGCTCAATTATGATAAATAAAAGTGACAATGACCGAGAATTAAACTGGTTCCCTTTCTCTGAAGGAATATATCAAGATATGGAAGATTTCATAAGAAATTTTTACGCAGAAGACAGCATTTTCAAGGTGCTGACTTCCGGCTTTAAAATCATGAAAAGGTTTATAAAAACAAAATTTTTCGATGATAAATAAAAAAACCCCCGTTGCAGGGGTAATGATAATGAATTGATGATGGGTCGTAATTTATAATTTAGCTCATACACTTAACGTAATGACTTATCGAACGATCGTAAGTTTTTTCTGCTTCAGGCGGGAATAAGCAACCCGGCAGCTCATCTTTGCGTTTATGATAAATTATGCATTCACAACAATTGCCTTTACGAGGACAGGGCTCATAAGTACAGGAGCATTCCTCTTTATTTTTATCCAGATTAGTGCATGTATTCGACATACGGATAAACCTCCCCTATCTAAATGATTTTATTGTCCGATATAATTTTTTCTAGATTTACTGAATAAAATCTATCAGTTCTTCAGTTATATCTTCTCCCCCGCTGAGCACAGATTCATTCATCAATATCAGGTCAAGCTCCTCTTCTTCTCTGAATTCATCCATCTCTGGCTGTATAATATTCATCATTTCCTCCATTTTTTGCTGCTGTATAATCTCAGCCTGCTGCTGCATCTGCTGCTGCATCTGCTGTATTGCCTGGGGATCTTCTTCCTCCATAGCCTGTGCCTGACTTTGAAATTCCTGTTCAAGCTGCATAAGCTCACTCTGCATTTCCTCTTCTATTTCATCTGCTTCCGGATGAGCATCAATTACCTCCTGAAGATTAACAGTGCCAACGTCAACATCAACAACAGCTGCAGCCGACTGAGAGAACAGGAACAAAGTCAGCAGACATGCAAAAGCGATAAATCTGAACTTAAAACTATATCTCACTTTATAAACCTCCTCAAAATTAGGACCTTCCTGTCTCCAGTTGGTAAATAGGTGTGTCAAAAATATTACTTCTACACCTCTTTTAAATTTATCATTTTTAAATCTATCTATCAAGCGTTTAAACGAAAATCAATTTTTATCCGCTTACTTTCATCAGGGGGAGTATAAAACCAAATTTCGAACCTTCCCCGAGCTGGCTCTCAACAAAAACTTCTCCTTCATGCTGTTCAATGATCTGTTTTGAAATAGCCAATCCCAGACCACTACCTTCTTCTTTTCCTGGAGTTCTGGCTTTATCAACCTTATAAAATCTCTCCCATACATTTTCCTGTTCTTCTCCAGGTATCCCTATACCCTGGTCTTTAACGTAAACTTCAACACAATCCCCTCTATCATCGGGAATAAAAGCCCCCAGTTCTATCTCTGCTTCTTCATCGGAAAACTTTCTGGCATTTTCCAGAAGATTATAAAGAACCTGCTTTAATCTGGGTTTGCTTCCCTGAATCACCGTTTCTTCATCGAGATAATTTACCTTAAATCTTTTTTCGTTATCCAGTGAATTGACAAATATGGAGCCTACATCATACAGAAGGCTATTCATTTCTACTCTGGAACTCTCCG
This sequence comes from uncultured Halanaerobiaceae bacterium, assembly GCA_964436625.1. GTDB lineage: Bacteria > Bacillota > Halanaerobiia > Halanaerobiales > Halarsenatibacteraceae > Halarsenatibacter. Next base: position 3,032 of record CAYTDP010000031.1, read on the forward strand.
AAGAAAAATCACTGTTCTCATACTTGGCCATATTTAAAATTTCATCGACAAGCTGGGACAATCTATCACTTTCATTCAAGATTATATTCAAATATTTTTTTTCTTTATCTCTATCTTCGACTATGCCGTCAAGCAAAATTTCAGAAGAACCCTTTATTGACGACAGCGGGGCTTTTAATTCATGAGAAACATTGGCTACAAAGTCCTGCTGCAGTTTTTCAAAACGCCAGCGCTCACTAACATCATGAAATAATCCAGCAACCCCCCAAAATTCTTCCGCTACTTTAATCGGAATACATCTTATCAAAACTCTAATATCTTTCCTGGATTTCTTTATTGTAAATTCTTCAGACTGCGAATCCTCTTCTTCAAAAACTTTTTCAAAAGTTTTTATCACTTCTTTATTGATAGATAATGAATTTAATTTTTTTTCTTCCAGTGAAACAGAGAGACCCAGGAGGTCGGCCGCAGAATTATTTGTGACAATTACTTCTCTCTCTCGATTTACCACCAGAACACCTTCCTGCATACCGGTTAAAATATATTTCAGTTTGTTTCTTTCCCGGGTGAGCTCATTCATGCTGTTTTCAAGTTCTTTGGAAAGATTATTATAGCTTCGCTGGAGCCTGGTAATTTCCTGGGTGGTATTAGCATCTTCAAGGTCAATAGTGTGTCCGTAATTACCTGAACTTAAATTCATCACTGCTTTACTCATGTGTTTTAGAGGGCTGGCCAGAGATCTGGACCAGCTGTAGGCCAGAATAACTCCCAGCATAATAGCAAGAAATGAAGAATAAATCATCAGGCTTCTAACCTGGGCGATAGTGGAATTTATTCCCGCTACTGAAGTAAATACAAGCAATCCGGCAACCGTATCATCCTGCTGTCTAATCGGAATGCCAATCAATAGCATAGGTCGGTCGAAATATCTGGGTTCTACTTCCTGTGAAATAATATTTCCGGCAAAAATAGGCTCAGAGTTTAAAAATTGCACCTGAGATGCTTCTGCTTCTAAAAAAGGATAAGCATTGATCAAATAACCTTCTTCATTTATTAACCAGGCCTGTCCGGAATTAACTTCAGCAATTCTGCTCAAAAGCTTCTCTGTCTCCTCTTCATCATCTTCTCTAACAGCATCATAAAGAGAATCGTTAAACACCTGAGTATTATTTACGATTTCGTTTTCAGTGCTGGAAAAATGAAATTCATAAAAGAAATAAATCATAGAAAATCCCAGGACCAGTATTATAATCAATGAAAGAAGCATAAATCGCACAAAAATGCGGTTAAAAAGAGTATTGAATCTATCCTTATATATGCTTTTAATTTCGTTGAACATATCAGCCATCTTCTTCGCAATCAAACTTATATCCCACTCCCCAAACGGTTTTTATACAATCTCCAGCCTCTCCCAGTTTTTTTCTGAGTGATTTAATGTGAGTGTCGACTGTTCTAATATCTCCAAAATAATCGTATCCCCAGACTTTTTCCAGCAGCTTTTCACGCTCAAATACTCTCAGGGGAGAAGAGGCCAGAGTCCAGAGCAAATCGAATTCTTTAGGGGTTAAATCTACTTCTTCATCTTCTACAATAACAATGCGCTGGTTTTTGTTAATTTTTACTGCATCAAAATCAATCATTTCTTTTTCCCTGTCATTTTCTCTGCTGATTCTACGCAGTACTGCTTTAGCTCTAGCAACTATCTCCCTCGGGCTGAATGGCTTCGTTACATAATCATCAGCTCCCAGTTCAAGTCCCATGATTCTATCCGAATCCTTGGTTTTGGCGCTCAAAATTATTATGGGGATCTGATTGGAGGGGCGAAGCTGCTGACATACTTCCCATCCGTCCATCTCCGGCAGCATAATATCCAGAACTATTAAATCAGGATTCAACTCATCAATTTTTTCCAGAGCTTTTTTGCCGGTGCTGGCCGTTTCCACTGAGAAATTTTCATACTCAAAATATTCAGTGAGAATTTCCAGTATATGGTCATCGTCATCTATAATAAGAATTTCATATTGCTGCATATCTTAACTCTCACCGCCTTCGCTGTCAGAGAAAAATTTTAGTTGATTTAAAACTTTATTTAATGTCCGGCCAGAGACTTCAGTTTATTTTTGCTAGTCCCGTAAATAATTAGCCGGGTTGACGGGCCTTCCATTGACCCTGACTTCAAAATGAAGATGAGGGCCGGTAGAGCGTCCTGTATTTCCCGATTCTCCAATAATTTGTCCTCTATTAACTCTTTGTCCCCGTCTTACTCGATAAGACCTCAGATGTCCGTAGAGAGTCTTAATACCGTCCTGATGTTCAATTATAATTGTTCTGCCGTAACCACCCGTGTAACTAACATGTACAACTCTTCCGCCTCCGGCTGCTTTAACAGGAGTACCCAGCGGAACTGCATAGTCTTTTCCATCATGATGGGATCCCCAGCGAGGACCAAAAGGAGAAGATATCCTTCCGTCAACGGGCCGTATGAATCTCTGATTTAACCTGTCCTGATAGCCAAATTCTGGTTCAGCTCCAGGGAGAATTAGAGAATCCCCCGAATCCAGCAGTTCAATAGTTTTGATATCATTGTACTTTTTTAGTTTTTCAGGATCAACCCTGTATTTTTCAATTACTTCTTGCGGGCAATCACCCGGACCTATATTGTATTTTATACCATCCACAGGTAAAATGCTCAATTCATCGCCGGGTCGTATATCATTCATGTTTTTAATATCATTGGCTCCGATTAATGTATTAATACTTATATCATATTTGCGGGCAATAGTCCATAAATTTTCGCCTGATTTCACCTTATGAGTTCTTATCTCGTATTTATTTTCCTTTAAATCCTCAAATTGATTATCCTCTTTGTCAAACTTCTGGCTTTTTATCTCACGAGGGCCAAAATGTTTTTCCTCAGCAAACAATTCTAAATTTTTCCCATCTATGAACCGATCTAATCCAGTATACTTTGTTTCTATTGATTCTATGTTACTGCCGGAAAAAGAATGTTTTTCTTTCACCTGTTCCTCCGCCAATCCCCTCAGATCAGCTGGAACAGGACCGGTTCTGATCCAGAGGGCTGAGATAAATAAAACTACTGCTGCTAATATACTTATCCGCCGCAAATTTTTAGCCCCCCTTTTGTAACGGGCATATAAACCCGGAAAAATATTTCAATCCATAAATCTATTCACTATATCGATAAGTTCAGGGACAACTTCTTTGCTCTCTCCTTTTTCTATTGCGTCACTAACACAGCCATCAATATGTCTGTTTAAAACTTTTAATCCAGCATTTTTAAGTGCTCCTCTGGTAGCCGTAATTTGTGTAAGAATGTCAATACAATATTTCTCATTTCTAATCATTTTCTTAATACCCCGCACCTGACCTTCAATTCTGTTTAAACGGTTCAACAAAGCCTGCTTATCTTCTTCTTCCAGCGAACTCATCTCGCTTTTGTTCAAAGGTTTATCATCACCTGCACAATCAGAATTGAACTCCACATCTTCCATAATTATCCTCCTCTCGAAGCGATTTTGCTTTTTGAGCTGGTTTTGCTATAATGAAATCAAGAAATTTTACTGGAGGGATTAATATTATTAAAGATCGATTCTTTTCCACAGCTGTACCTCGTGAAAAGGTTCTGTTGGTTGGAAACAGGGAAAACTCACTGGATGAACTGGCAGAGTTAACTCGTACAGCTGGAGGTGAGGTAGAAAAGAAAACCACCCACAGCCCTGACAATGTAAATCCAGCTTTTTACATTGGCAGGGGCAAACTCTTTGAAGTCAAGGCTGAACTAGAAAACTCCAGCATAAATCTGGTCATCATTGACGGCAAACTTTCTCCGGCTCAACATCGCAATCTTGAGGAAGAGCTGGGAACCAGGGTTATAGATAGAAACCAGCTTATTCTTGATATATTCTCCCTGCATGCCCGCACAAAGGAAAGTAAACTTCAGGTTGAAAAAGCTCAACTTGAATACCTTTTTTCCCGCCTGACCGGCAAGGGTGAAGAAATGTCCCGACTGGGAGCCGGTATAGGTACCAGAGGTCCGGGTGAAACCAAGCTGGAAACAGATAGAAGGCGCATTAGTGATAGAATTCATAGGTTAAAACAGGAGCTCAAAGATATTTCACGAACCAGAGAGGTCCAGAGACAGGATCGAGAAGATCCAGTAATAGCTTTAACGGGCTATACAAATGCTGGTAAATCAACCTTATTAAATCAGATCACCGACGGAGATAATATGGTTGCAGATCAACTTTTTGCAACTCTTGATTCCACTCTGCATAAATTCAATCTCCCCAGTGGAAAGAGGGCAATTATAACTGACACAGTGGGTTTTATCCGCAATCTGCCCCATCAATTGATAGCCTCTTTTAGGGCCACTCTGGAAGAGATAACCAGAGCTGATATAATTCTTCATATTGTCGACGGCAGCACCGAAGGTGTCGACCAAAGAATAAACGTAGTAGAAGATGTTCTTGATGATCTGGAAGCAGATCCTCATGAAGAATTTTTGATTATAAATAAAATTGATAAAATATCTGGCAGCAAGCTGGAAAATTTAAAAACCAGACATCCTGAAGCCTGCTTTATTTCAGCCAGGACAGGAGATAGCGTTGATGAACTGCTGGAACTGGTAAACTCTTCGATAAATCAAAGATTAAGCAGGGTGTCATCTACTATTCCCTATAACCAGGCGGGACTGGTCGAAAAAATTCATAATAGAGGACAGGTTGAAGAAGAAGAATATTCTCAAGAAGGTATATCGATAACAGCCCTGGTCCCCGAAGATCTGGCCAAAAAAACCCATAGAGTATCCGATAGAAATTAAATCATAACTCTTTATCGGTCAGGTGACAGGCAGCCCAGTGTCCTTCTTTGTACTCTTTGAACTCTGGCTCCTGCTGGCTGCAAATGTCCAATGATTCAGGACATCTGGGATGAAATCTGCAGCCGGTGGGAGGATCTACCGGACTGGGTACACTTCCCTCTAATATTATCCTGTCCTTGTCGTGACCTGGATCAGCTACAGGAATAGCAGAGAGCAGTGACCTGCTGTATGGATGAAGTGTATTTTCGAATAACTCTTCTTCTTCTGCCAGCTCGACAATTTTACCAAGATACATCACAGCTATCCTGTCGCTGATATGTTTAACCACACTCAAATCGTGGGCTATGAACAAATAAGTCAGATTAAACTGTTCCTGTAAATCTTCCATTAAATTTATTACCTGAGCCTGAATTGAAACATCGAGTGCAGAAACCGGTTCATCAGCTATAATCAGACTCGGATTGACAGCCAGAGCTCTCGCGACTCCAATCCTCTGTCTCTGCCCTCCTGAGAATTCATGAGGGTATCTTTTCATGTGATCTGGCAGAAGTCCCACAGCCTCTAAAAGCTCTTTTACTCTCCGCTCTCTTTCCTTTTTATTGTCGACCAGATTATGAACATCAAGTGGTTCTCCCACAATATTGGCCACTTTCATGCGCGGATTCAAAGAGGCATAAGGATCCTGAAAGATTATCTGCATCTCTCTTCTTAATTCTCTCATCTCTTTTTTCCCTAACTCCAGTATATTTTCTCCTTTAAAATAAATTTCACCTTCATTGGCTTCCAGCAAGCGCAGAATTGTCCTGCCTGTAGTTGATTTGCCGCAGCCGGACTCTCCTACCAATCCTAAAGTCTCTCCTTCTTCTATGGAAAAACTAATGTCATCCACAGCTTTTACGTAACCAACTGTCCGTTTAAGAACCCCGGCCTTCACCGGAAAGTATTTCTTTACATTTTTTAGTTCAAGAAGTGCTTCATCAGTCTCGGGCAAAACAACTCACCTCCGAACAAATTTTCTATGCAGATTGGAATTTGCTTTGTTTTTTCTTTAACTTATCTATATACCAGCATCGAGACTTATGTTCGTCGTTTAAATCCCTCAAAGGAGGCTCTTTCTCAAAACACTTATCTTCAGCCATAAAACACCTGGAATTAAATTTACACCCTTCCGGAAAATCAAGCGGACTGGGCACAACACCCGGAATTGCTTCAAGCTCTTCAACATTTTCATGGATTTTCGGTATTGAACGCATCAACCCCCACGTATAGGGATGGGAAGGATTATTATATAAATTTTCTACGGTAGTATATTCCATAACTTTCCCGGCATACATCACCGCAATGCGATGTGATATTTCTGCTATGACTCCTAGATCATGAGTAATCATCATGATAGACATGCCAAAATCTTTTTCAAGATCCTGCAGAAGTTCCAGAATTTGAGCCTGGATAGTTACATCAAGAGCTGTAGTTGGTTCATCAGCAATTAAAAGTTTGGGATCACATGAGAGTGCCATGGCTATCATTACTCGCTGGCGCATGCCGCCGCTCAATTGATGCGGGTATTCGTCCACTCTCTGACCCGGGAGAGGAATGCCAACTCTTTTAAGAAGCTCAATAGCCCTATCTCTCGCTTCTTCCTTGCTCAGATTTTCATGAAGTATTAAGGATTCGCTTATCTGATCACCGACTGTATAAACAGGATTTAAAGAAGTCATTGGCTCCTGAAATATCATGGCAATATCGTTTCCTCTGATTTTTCTCATCTCATCTTCTGATAATTCAGTGAGATCCTGGCCTGCAAAATTTATTTCTCCTTCAACAATTTCTCCAGGAGGTGACTCTACCAGCCCCATTATTGACAGAGCTGTAACACTTTTACCACAACCTGATTCTCCCACAATTCCCAGGGTTTCTCCGGAAAAAATCTCAAAATCAACTCCATCGACGGCTTTAACTACACCTTCTTCTGTGAAAAAATGAGTCTTCAGATTTTTTACCTGAACCAGACTTTCCTGTTCCTTCAAAAGTCTCACCCACCCTAATTGTTGATATTTTTGCGCTATAATCATATCATAAATTCAATAATATATCGGATAATTCCTCCAAGAAAGAATAAATCTATTTGTATATAATATCATGTTATCTTTCAATCAAATTTATTCTTATCCATCCAATTCTCCCAGGCTTTTTTTAATTTATCTTCCAGCTCTTTTAAAGAACCTTCATTTTTTATGACTTGATCAGCTTTAGCTTCTTTATCTTTCAGATTCATTTGAGCTGAAAGACGGCTGCAGGCCTGCGAACTATCAAGCCTGTCCCGGTTTTTCAATCTGGAAATCTGCTCTTCTTCACTGCAGGAAATAACCCAGACTTCCTCAAACAAATGCTGCAGCTGCGCTTCATACAGCAGAGGTACCACTGCGACAGTATCCCTGCTGTAATTTCTGGCTGCAAGCCTTTTCTTAAGATTTTTGATTATATATGGATGAGTGATTTTTTCAAGTTTTTGTCTTTGACGGGAATCATTAAAGATTATTTCGCCGAGCTTATCTCTATTGATTCTGCCTTCCTCAGTTAATATTTCACCGCCAAAAGCTGCAACAACCTCCTCATATGCTTTTCCATCTTTTTCAAGTATTTTTCGTGAAATTTCGTCAGCCTCAATGACATGGGCGCCAAACCTCTCAAGTATCGAAGCAGCTGTACTTTTTCCGGTAGCGATTCCACCTGTTAATCCCAAAGCCATGATTTACACCTCCGGAAGTCACTCCTGACAGGAAGGACAGTAATGAGAAGAACGACCAGAAATTTTTTCTTTTTCTATTTCACACCCACAACTAGGACAGCTATCCTCTTCTCTCCCATAAACTCTCAGTTCATCCTGAAAATCACCTGATTCCCCGAGTGCATCAACATAATCACTAAATGTGGTGCCTCTATATTTAATTCCCGCTTTCAAAACCGTAATAATCGAGTTATAAAGCTTTTTTATCTCTGAGGAACTAAGCTCGCCAGCCGGTTTATCAGGTTTAATACCTGCTCTAAACAATGCTTCATCTGAGTATATGTTTCCCATTCCGGCCAGTTTTTTTTGGTCAAGAAGAACGGATTTAACAGGAGCTTTTCTGCCCGCAAATATTTCTTCAAGAACAGATTCGTCAAAATCGTCTGAAAGAGGTTCCGGGCCCAATTTTGAAAAACTCCCGGCTTTTTCGAGCTCATCCTGATCTACCAGGTATAGACGACCGAATTTCCTGACATTGTTAAATCTTAAATCTCTGTCATCATCGAGTCTGAAAATGGCATGAGTATGCTTTTTCAAAATAGATTCGGAATTCCTGATAAGAAGTTTGCCTGTCATTCTCAGGTGAACGATCAGGAATTTTTCATCAGAAAGCTCAATTACTATATATTTACCCCTTCTGCTCATGCCCGTTATATTTTTGTTTTCCAGAGTATTTGCAAACTCATCTTTGTCGTGAGGATATCCCAGAATAGTAGCCTCTTTAATTCTGGCAGAAACTATCTTCCTGCCGCAAAGCTCATCCCGGAGTCCTCTGACTACTGTTTCAACCTCTGGCAGTTCAGGCATCCTCTGACGCTCCCAGCTTTTCTTTGTCTCGCCAGTTATCTCCCGCTTCCAGATCCACAATCACTGGCACTTTCAATTCATAACAATTTTCCATCTTCTGTTTCACCCTGGCTGCTGTATTTTCAAGCTCACTTTCAGGGACCTCTAAAACCAGCTCGTCATGTACCTGCAGCAGCATCCTGGCTTTCATTTCCTTTAATAATTCATGAACATCAAGCATGGCCAACTTCATAATATCAGCAGCGCTGCCCTGAATAGGAGTATTAATAGCAGTTCTTTCGGCGAAAGATCTGCGATGATAATTTGAACTATTTATATTAGCGATATATCTACGCCTGTCTAAAAGCGTTGTGACATAGCCCTGTTCTCTTGCCCGATCAACAATTTCATCCATGTATTTTTTTACTCCCGAAAATCTGGAAAAATACCTTTCGATATACTCTTCTGCTTCATTATGAGGTATATCCAGATCTTCACTCAAACTGTAAGCACTCATGCCATAAGCAATCCCAAAATTAATAACTTTTGCCTTTCTGCGCATATTGCCGGTTACATCTTCCGATTCAACGCTAAAAATACGCCTGGCAGTTTCGTTATGAATGTCTCCTTCATCATTGAATGTCTCAATCAAATTTTGATCTCCACTGATATGAGCCAGAATTCTAAGTTCGATCTGTGAATAATCTGCAGTGAGCAATTTCCAATCCTTTGAGCCGGGCACAAAAGCCTTTCTGATCTCTCTTCCCTCTTCGCTCCTGATGGGAATATTTTGCAGATTGGGATCGGTACTGCTAAGTCTACCGGTTGCGGTAACCATCTGGTTAAAGCTCGTATGAATTCTTCCTGTTTCATCATTTACCAGAGGTGGCAGTGCGTCAAGATAGGTGGATTTCAGCTTTGACCAGTGTCTGAATTCCTTTATCACAGGAACTATCGAATGTTCGTCTTCAATTTTTTCAAGAACGGACATGCTGGTGGAATAACCCGTTTTAGTTTTTTTAATGACAGGAAGTCCTAGCTTTTCAAATAAAATCTCACCGACCTGCTGAGGGGAATTCAAATTAAATTCCTCGCCAGCCAGATCATAAGCTCTCTCTTCGATTTCTTCGATTTTTCCCTGCCATTTTTCGGAAAGTTCGTTCAGATAAGCGGTGTCAACTTTTATACCATTGTATTCCATTTCTGCAAGCGGAGCGAGCAGAGGAAGCTCGACCTGATCATAAAGATTGGAAAGATTTTTTTCTTTCAACTGGTTTTGAAGTCTCTCTTCTATTCGATCAATTTTGTTTAGAAAATGTGCTTGAATTACCCGGAGTTCTATCTCCTCTGACACATCCAGCTTCAGGTGTTTTTCCAAAATATCCTGATGATCAGGAAGACTATCAGAAGGGTTTAAAAGATAACTGGCCAGCTGAGGCTCAAAATCAATATCCGGCAGAGAAATGTCCGCACTTCTCAAAACAAGCAGCAATTCTTTCCCCTGACAAATTTTTAGTTTCGTATTATCTGAATCATAAATTTCGTTCCATATTTTAGTTAAAGTGCCGGGTTTGATCTGATAGATCCCATTTTCTCCAGCAAGTAAAATTTTCCCTTTGTCAAAATTTTCTACAGGCGAATCCTCCCCGGAATAAAGCACTGAAAGTTTTAAGGCTCCATCTTCAGATGCCTTTTGAGTCACATTTTGAATCATATCATTGATATCCGGTTTTTCAATCAAATTGATATCTGAACCATCTAATTTTTTTCTTCCCGATTCAAACCTGTCCAGCATACTGTCAAAACCAAGGCTGGAAAAATACTCATAAGCCTCTGCCTCATCAAATTCTCCTCTGCGACAATCTTCCAGTTTAAACTCCAGGGGAACACTGGTGTCAATTAATCCGAGCTTTTTGCTCATCCGAGCCTGATCAGCAAATTTTTTGAGATTTTCGCTTCGCTTTTTGCCTGAGACCTTGTCAACATTATCCAAAATCGTCTCTAAATCAGAAAATTTCTTCAGCAGTTTTGTAGCAGTTTTTTCTCCTATCAAAGGAACTCCCGGAATATTATCAGAACTATCCCCCATTAAACCTTTCATATCCACGAGCTGTTCAGGTTCTAACTCGTACTCCTCCCTGACTTTTTCCAGGTCATAAAATGTTCTGTCTTTAACCCCTCCACTGGTGTAAAGTACTGATATTTTTTCATCGACAAGCTGCAGAACATCCCTGTCTCCGCTCACAACAATTACCTTTAAGCTTTCACTGGCAGCTTTATTTGCTATGGTTCCTATCAAATCATCTGCTTCAAATCTTTTTTTCTCATAAAGAGGAATCTTCAGAACTTCAAGCACTTTCTTGATTTTATTAAACTGCGGTTTGAGCTCATCAGGAGTTTCCTTCCTGTCAGCTTTATATTCTTCATATTCTTCATGTCTAAAGGTCTTCCCCTCTTTATCCATGGCCACAGCAAGATATTCCGGCGATTTTTCATCTATAAGACTCAAGAGCATTTTCGTAAAACCAAAAACCGAATTGGTATACTCCCCATCCGAATTGGTTAGCATAGGAAGAGCATAATAAGCCCGGTGAGCAAGGCTGTGGCCATCTAAGAGATATATTTTTTCATCACTACCCATATTATAACTTGCACTCTCCTTCCAGTTTAACTAATTTCCTTAAAATCCAGATCTATATGATTTATCTGCTGAAATCAACTGCTACTATTAAAATCAATATCGCCAGAGTAAATTTAATTGCGGGTACTAGACCAGAAAACAAAGACTCACTGAACACGCCTTTTCCTCCTTACAGAAAAAATATTCTACGCTAAAAATCTATGCAGTGTCCGTTCCTGAGATCGCTGCAGTCAAGATCGCTATTCAGATAGCATTTCAATTTCTCGTTATCCTCTGCAAAAATTCCCTCATCAAGCTCATCATTTAAAACTATTTCCATAAAAGGGTGAGAACTGACAAATTCATCATCAATGCTGTAATAAATCCATTGAGCATCCCTTCTGAATGTAATCAACCCCGTATTTTTGAGCTTTCCGAGATGACGAGATACATTTGACTGCGTGGTCTCCATGATATGTTTCAGCTCACAAACACATAGCTCGCTCTCGTGTAAAAGATTTATTATTCTCAACCTGTTTCTATGCGATAAGGCCTTAAATAAAGCCTCTATTTCCATTTTGCCTGCCTCCTCAGAAGCATTTCTACAGATAGAACAGGACTGATTTTCGGCCAACTTTTATCATTTATCTTTTATTATCAACATTACTTTTCAAATCTGAATCTAACCTCTACTGTCATATCCTCTGTTATTATAAATGTTTTGGGGTTCTCCCTCCCGCTTAGATCTCCTGACCACCTTAAAAACTCCCAGCTCAGTTCAGGTCGGGCTTCGATCTTTATTTCTTCACCATATTCATAATCATCTTTCTCTGGCTCGTAATTTACCTCACCATCCCCCATAACAATAACATCCAATTCATATCGGGCCGGCACAAATTCAGCTCCGATTTTCATATCTTCTTTCACTTCGAGACTTATTTCTGGATCCTCGCCCTCTATATCACCATACCAGCGCTCAAAAGTGTAACCCTCTCTGGCTTCAGCTGTTAAAAATATCTGATCCCCTTTTTGATAATAATCCTTTTCCGGATCTATGCTTATCTTACCTTTATCTTCGTCAAATTCCAGCAGAAACTCATAATCTTCAGGAACAAATGCAGCTTCAATTTCCATATCATCTCTCATTTCAAAATCAATTTCCGGCTCTTCTCCTTCTAAATCTCCTCTCCACTCTCTGAATTCCCAGCCGGACTCAGGTTTCGCCTCAACAGTGACGCTTTCTCCATGGTGATAGGTTGTTCTATCCGGGGATAAATCTATTCGACCTCTCTCTTCGTCATATGAAACCTCAAGACTGTATCTTTTCCAGTCAAATCCCGCTTCTACAGTGATATTCTCATCTACAACCACAGTCTTAACCGGATCTTCCCCTTCTAAATCTCCACCCCAGCCGGTAAACTGAAAACCTTCTTCTGGCACAGCTTCAATCTGAACTTCATCTCCATAATAGTAATAATCTCTATCAGGTTCAAATAAAACTTCACCTCTGTCTGTATCATAATCGAATTCTATGATATACTGCTGGCTCTCAAATTCCGCAGTTATTTCAAGATCTTCTTTTATTTCAACTTCCAAAATCTCATCTTCATTCTCGATATCTTCTCCCCAGCCCACGAATTTATTACCCGGATCAGGAAAAGCCTCAAATCTCACCAAAGAATCATGAGGAAATGATAATTCTGTATAAGATTCGATCATACCTTCTTTTTCATCTTTAACTACATTCTCAGGTATCTCTACAAAATCCCATTCTACATCGCCATTTCCCTCAATTGTTACCAGGACGTCATGAAATACTCGCTCAAAAACAGCTTCTATTAATTTTTCATCATGTATTTCAAATGACTTTTCGGGTTCATCTCCTTCCAGGTCTCCCTGCCAGCGTTCAAATTTAAAACCAGTATCAGGAATTGCTTCGATCTCTACTTCCTGCCCTTTTTCATAAATATCTTCTTCGGGTTGAATTTTGATCTCGCCGTGCTCAGCAAAGACATCCGGACTGGCGATGTAATCATCATGGGTCATCAAAGCGCTGATATCTGTATCTTCATGCAGCTCAATTTCAATTTCCCTGTCTTCTTGCTCAAAATCTCCAAACCAGCCGGTGAATTCCCAGTCCTCTCCAGGGATTGCCTCCAGACTTATTCTGGTTCCAGCGGGAAATTTCAGCCCGGTTTTATCTATTATTGTACCCTGTTCATTTTCTATATCTATATTTTCAGGAATATCAATAACTTCCCAGTTTATCTCCCCTTCACCTCTTACATGGGCTGTGAGCGTATAACTTTTGGGCTCAAAAACTGCTGCTATCTCAAGATCTCTGGAGATTTCGATCTTTTTTTCCTTTTCATCTCCTTCCAGATCTCCCTGCCAGCGAGTAAATTCATACCCTTCTTCTGGCACCGCCTTCAGCGTCACCTGCTCTTCATATTTATAATATTCCTGATCTGGAGAAAATTTTACTTCTCCGCGTTCTGCTGAAAAATCAAGGTCCAGACTGAACTCCTCTCTGACAAAGTTCGCCTTTAAATATATATCCTCTTCAATATTAAACTCTAAATTTCTGTTATCTGAAACTATATCGCCTGTCCATTCAACAAATCGCCACCCCTGCTCCGGTTCGGCTATGATCTCTATCTCCTCTCCATCTTCATACTCATGTATGCCGGGTTCAGGAATTGTTTGCCCTTCTCCATCCAGCTCAATCTCGAGCTGATGATATTCCAATAATAAATCACTAAAGTGGAGAACTCCCGCCCCGAGAATCAAAAGCAGCAATAGTATAAGTATAATCTTTTTCTTGCCTTTCATATTCTCCACCTCTCCCTAATTAAAATACTGTATTTATTAAATTCTTCATCATAGCCTATAATCCTTCCCGGTCTCCTTAATCATCCGGTAATATCAACGTTTTTTAAGAGCAAATACGGCAGCCTGAAGCTGCCTACCTGCCTGGTATCTCTTGAAACAGCCTCCACTTTATCTAGCAAATCATAAATATTGCCTGAAATCATAGCTTCTCGCACAGGCTTTTTGTCGCCGCTGGAAAGCAGGTATCCACCCTTAACCGCTCCAGAAAAGCTGCCGCTCAAATGGTCGGCACTGCCAGAGTACCGATTTACCAGCAGTCCCTTTTTTACAGATCGACAAATTTCTGACACCGGCAGATCGCCCTTTCTCAAAAATACATTGGTAGTACCCACTCCGGGGGCACTTTGAGCTCCCCCCCGGGCATGGCCATTGGATTTTGTATCAAAATATGAAGCTGAATAGGAATTATGCAGCAGGTTTTTCAGGACCCCGTTTTCAATGATTTCAATATCTACAGGGGGAACTCCCTCCCGATCAAAACTTTTCGATCCCACTCCTCCCGGCAGAGAGCTTCTATCGGATAATGTAATTTTTTCTGAAGCTACCTTTTCATTGAGTTTATTCTTCCAGGGTGAAAGTCCATCAGCAACATTTTTAGCATTAACCGCAGAAATTATAGGATTGACTATTAATTTTGCCGCAGCCTCAGGAGCCAATAAGATCTTCCCTGTAAAACCTTCAATTTTTCTGGCTCCCAGGGAAGAAATAACTTTTTCTCTGAGACTCTCCGCGCTTTCCACCGGTTTAAAGTCTTTATATTGACAGGCCGCCTGAGTTTCAATGTCAAATGATGAGATATCATCATCTTCCCGGGCAAATCCAATCGCAGAACTTTGAAAATGAGTACTCTTTTCTTCGGCAGAAATTCCTCTGGAATTCGCTATAGCTCTCACAGATCTGCTGCTTTTAAAGCTGGCTGAATCGATAATACCTCTGCTGTCCATTAAAAATTCGTTTTTAAAATCACTGGCGTTTTCTATCAAATTTTCCAGTTTGATGTCCTCTATGGTTTCGTCGTAAATATTCTCCACACCTACGATTTTGCCAGGCTCAGGAAGTTTATTATTGGGGTCAGCAGGAGATTTCTTAGCAATAGAAGCAGCATTGTTCAAAGCTTTTTCTATCTCTTCCTCCCCCATGACATTGGTTGAGGAAAAGCCCTGGCCTCCATTCTGAAAAACTCTGATCCCCACCCCTCTGTAATAATTCGTCTTGGGAACTCCTATATCATTTTGCTCAATTTTTATTTCATTAGTTTTATTGCTCTGAAAAAAAACTTCAATCCCATCAATTCCTTTAAGTTCCAATCCGCGTTCCAGAATTTCCCGGCATATTTTTTCGCCTTTTAATTCGCTGATATCATCCACTGTTTTTGCCTCCAACTTTGACTTCACATCTCAGGTAGGGTCCTCCAGCATCTACTTTAGCCCGCTGCCATTTGCCACAATAACCCCTGCCCAGGCCAATTTCAAACTCCTCACTAATCGCGTCAACGCTTTTGAGAACATCATAAGCCTGTCCCGTTATAGTAACTCCCTTCACCGGTCTGTCTATCTCCCCGTCCTTAATTTTATAAGCCCGTTCGACATCAAACATAAATTCAGCCGTGGAATCCGCCTGGCCTCCTTCTCCCAGTCCCTTGAGATAAAGCCCTTCATCAATTTCTGAAATCATATTCTCCAGCTCGTCATCTCCCGGCTTTATATATGTATTGGTCATTCTGATTAAAGGTTCATCGTTGTAATTATAAGCACGGGCATTACCACCCGGCTCAGCTGAAAATTCATAGGCCGTTTGACGATTGTGAAGATAATTTTTCATAACACCGTTCTCGATGATTACGGTCTCTTCGGCTTTCACACCTTCATCATCTACCAGAATTTTCCCCGAAGCATCGCATAGACCTCCGTCATCTACCATGGTGATCAAATCGCTGGCCACTACTTCACCTATTTTTCCCCTGGCTGCAGATCCCGATTTAACAAAGTCAGCTTCGACAGTATGGCCGATAGCTTCATGTGCTAATACCCCCACCAGGGCAGGGTCGAGTATAACTTTATATATTCCCCCCTCAATTCTCTCAGCCTTGAATTTTTCTTTAAGAATGTTTATAACATCGACCCTCATCTGCCTCAGGCTTTTATCAGAAAACAGTTTATTCCAGTCACCGGTTATAGACTTGCTGACTTTAGCCTTTTCCTGTCTGCCTGACCTCCCGCCGAAAGCATTGAGGGAGATATCTGCTTTTTTGTCCTTAACCTCGGCTTTTGCACCGTCAGAAGTAAAAATATACTTTTTGTTGATTTGTTCGGTGAAGCCTACTGCACTTCCCTCAACAAGCTCATCGCTTTCTCGAATTTTTTTATCGCATGTCAACAGAGTATCAATTTTCTCTGCCAGTTCAGGCTCATATTCAGCTGATTCTGAATAAGTTTTAAAATCACCCCTGGCCATTTCAGCAGATGCCAGACCTTCAATTTTATCTGAACTGGCTGCTGCCGCTTTTTGAGCAGCCTTTCCAGCTTCTAATGCTGAAGTCTTAAGACTTTGGTAGGATAAATCTGATGTAGCAGCAAATCCCCAGCTGCCGTCCTTCAAAGCTCTGATACCCACTCCTCTCAGCTCAGAACTGCTGGCATCTCTCAAACTACCGTTTTTTATGCTCAAATTGCTTATTACCCTTCTGTGAAATCTCAATTCTAAATGAAAATCAACCAGATCAACCAGATCTTTAAATTTTTCGAACATCAAAATACTCCTCCTGTTTGTATTTTCCGTCAGCGCCCACAATTATAACTGTATACTTTAATTCTTATCTGCGAGAAAAAATCCTCCTCCGTTTTTAGGGATAATTAAATTCAAATGAAAAACCCGGCGCTCATCAAAGCACCGGGACAAAAATATAAACCCTCAGGATTTTAGTGATTTTTAAAATTTTATCATGTGTCTTCAGAGATATTTATCAGACTACAAGATTATCGGCTCTGGATTCCTGGAGGTAGTTCATGCATCCTTCATCGTTGCCGAGCAGAGTTTCTGAAGCTGTAGCCAGGGACATCAAATGTTCATCCAGAGGGTCAACAATTGCGCTGTCCATTCCTCTGCTCATTGCTAAAACCAAAAATGCTCTGTTTAACAGGGGACGCTGAGGCATGCCATGAGAAATATTGCTTAGCCCACAGGTTATATGTACCTCTGGATATTTTTCAGTTATAGCCTCAATAGCATTTAATATATGCAGACCCATCTCCTGATCTGTCCCAATCGGCTGAATGATGGGATCGACAAAAATTCTGTCTTCTTCTATACCATCTTCTTTCAAATTATCAACAAGATTGCTGGCAATCCTAATTCTATCATCACAATCATCCGGCATACCCTCATCTTCCATGCACAGAGCTATTACATTAGCGTCATATTCCTGTACCAGGGGAAGCAGCTCATCATAACGCTCCCCTTCATCAGTTATGGAGTTAATAAGCGGAGGGCTTTCATTTTCATGTTTCTCAAGACCGCGTTTAACCGCTTCTGGATTGGGGCTGTCAATACTCAGAGGAACATCAACAGCCTCTTGAGCAGTTTCTACCAGCCACTCAAGTGCTTCTTCCTCCTCTTTTATGAGAGTACCGCAGTTTACATCCACGTAAGCAGCACCAGCTTCTTCCTGTTTTTTGGCCAAATCCTGAATAAACTCAGTATCTCTTTCCTTTACAGCCTCCTCCAGACCTTCCCGGCTGGTGTTTATCAGTTCTCCAATAACAATCATTAATTTAACCCCCTTGTAGTTAAATTTTAATCAATTAATCTCGATGTTTCTGTAAAATCTTAGCATACACCCTCACTATAATATTATAATCTTTTTTTAAAAAAAATTAAAGTGAAACAGTGATTAAAATTTCTGTTGCAAACCGGTTTGCCTCCTGATATCATTAAAAGCACAGATGGAATGCCCGTTTGGCAGCACATACTAATTAATATCAGAAAAATCAAACTTTAAGCACCGATGAAGTCTAAATTATTTGGGAGGAGATATTATGGATCAAATCACAAAATCAGAGATTAAAGATCTCCTTAATGAAAACAATGGCCCCTGCCTGACAATGCTTATGCCCGCTGAATCTTCTGCTGGAGAAGCTGTGGAGAAGATGAAAATTCAATTTAAAAATCTTTACAGGGAAGCCAGAAATGAACTCAGGTCCTGGGATATCGAAGGGGAAGAAGCAGATGAATTTCTCCATCCCCTGGAAAATTTATTAAATGATAGAGACTTCTGGCTTGAACAAAGCAGGGGGCTGGCAATCCTGAAAAGCCAAAAAGATTTCAAGATTTACAGACTCCCTCTAAAATTTGAGCCTAAAATAAAGCTCGAAAAATATTTTTATATTTCTCCTTTAATTCCTGAAATTTTCTCCGAGAAACGATTCTTTCTTCTGGCTGTAAGCCGAAAAAGCTGCCGATTTTTCCAGGGAACTCCTCAAGAAATAGAGTTGGTTGAAATCGCTGATATGCCCGAGAGCCTCGATGAAGTCATAGCTGATGACGACCGACAATCTTCCACTCAACAACACTCCGCTTCCAGAGGAGGAACATCGGTAATTCACCACGGCCATGATGAACGCGATCAAAAAGTTCCCGCAAGATTGATCAAATATTTGAACGAAGTGTACGATTCTCTAAATGATCATCTTCAGGAACAGAATTTCCCTTTATTCGTGATGTGTGTAAAAGAACTTTTTCCCCATATTAAGAAAGTTTTTGATTATAAGGGGCTGCAGGAAAAATTTATTCAGGGAAGCCCCGACAGATTGGCCAGAGAAGAAATATTGGACAAATCCTTTGATGTTATTCAGCCCCATTTCAAAAAACCGCATGAGGAAATAAGAGATCAGTACATGGAACTAAAAAACACCAAAAAAACGTCAGCGGAACTGGAGGAAATACTTTCAGCTTCTCGCCAGGGAAGAGTGGACACTCTCCTCCTCAATGAGCTGGATGAACCTGCAGGAATTTTTGATCAGGAGGAGAATAGAATTAAAACCAATCAAAGCTCACCCGAAAGCTATAGTCTGCCCAATTTAGCTGCAGTTAACACACTTAAAACAGGCGGTCAAATTTTTCTCCTGACTCAAGAAGAAATGCCGAATAATGCTGATATCTGCGCAATATACAGATATTAAGCTGGAACAATTAATGCTGAATATAACTTTACAGATAGAAATCTTAGGTGCCGGCCATTTTAAAAGCCGGCACCATAACCAGTCTTTTCAGCGCGAATTTATTCAAATTCCTTCACTTTTATCAATATACCTTTCCCAGGTTTGCTTCCTAAAACTTTTATTGACATCACCATAAATCCAGCCAAATAGATTGCCCATATTGGCATGAGTTTTATAGTCATAAGCCCCAGAATAAATATCCCCCGAAACGGCATCCTTCCAACCCTTCAAAAATGCCCGCTTTCTGCTTTCATCAGGTTTTTTTCTTATATCAACAAATTTCTGGCTTCTTTTGGAGCCAGCAGCACTTATTCCCCCAAAATTTAATTTCTCATACTCTATAATTTTAATATTCCGTTCTCTGGCAAAATCTTCTATATTGACATTTTTCTGGCCGCACAAGAGCACCCTATTTATATTTGCTGGAGATAATCTTTTTTTGACCAGATCCGTTCCGACCAGAAGCTTTCCTAACGTCTCCCCATCGGCTGTATGGCAGCTTTCTATAATGTTGACATCTTTTCCTTCTGCAGCTTCAGCCAGAAGAGGGTTGCTGTAATCCTCGGGAAGGTGCACATTATTTCCAGCAGACGAAATCAACAGGGCACTAATCGTAATGGGTTCATTTTTGCCCTCGGTTTCGCCCAGTTCAACCTTTAAATATAGATCACCCTTTAAGTCCTTAAAATATTTATCTATAAGTCTTTCTTCGAAAGTCACGGGCTGCCACATTTTATATATCCCCTTTTTTTGATATAGTCCAAAAATTACAATTAAAAATATATCTATATTCCTTTCATTGCAACATTACCTATTCTAAATCTATACCGGCTTCTTCAAATGTTGCCATCTCATCGATTATTCTGCAGGCAGCCTCTATTTGATTAATATTTAAAACAGCCCCGGTGCCTTCTCCCAGCCGCATATCGAGGTCGAGCATGGGTTCAAGCCCCATTTCTTGATAAATTTTTACATGTCCGGGTTCAACTGATTTATGAGAAGGGATTAAATAATCTTTCACACCGGAATTAATATTGCAGGCCAGCAAAGCCGCCACCCCACAGATAAAGCCGTCCAGCAAAACCGGAAGAGAAGATGCTGCCGATCCCAGTATTACACCCGCCATACCGCCAATTTCCAGCCCTCCCAGATCAGCCAGAACTTCAATGCTGTTCTGGGGGTCAGGATCGTTTACCTTTATCGCCTTCTTTACGACCTCTTTCTTTTTTTCAAAAGTTTTTTGATCAATCCCTGACCCTCTGCCCACAACCTCTTCCACGCTTCGAGACGTCATTACGGCAGCTATGGCACTGCTGGGAGTGGTATTGGCAATACCCATCTCTCCAGTGCTGATGATGTCTGCGCCCGATTCTGCGCACTCACAGGCAGCCTCAATGCCTGTTTCAATCGAAGCAATTGCCTCCCTCCTGCTCATAGCCGGTCCATTGACAATATTATCTGTACCGTATTTTATTTTTTTATCTATGATATCTTCATGCTCGATATCATTGTTAATCCCCAGATCAAAAACTTTTAATTCTGTTTCAGCCTGTCTGCAGAGAACGTTTATAGCTGCCCCTCCTTCTAAAAAATTATAAACCATAAATTCTGTCACTTCAGCAGGAACAGCGCTCACTCCTTCCTCTGCTACGCCGTGGTCAGCCGCCATAAGCAGATGAGCACGGTTTTTTACAGCTGGTTTTATATCCCCTGTTATTCCGGCCAGCTTTTTTACTATATCTTCTAACTTTCCCAGACTCCCCGGGGGTTTGGTCAAAGAGTCCAATCTTTCGCCCGCTTTTTTCATAGCCTCGATGTCAGGACCATCAATTTGTGAAGAAATTTCATTAATTTTTTTCATAATACACCGCTTCCTCCTTTCAGTCCACAAAATGAAGAAATCGATACCATAAACAGCCGATGATCTCATGAAATAATCTGGTGTTTTTTCTAAGACTTGAAGCTCTGGGAAGATAATTTTTTAGGCCGCCCGGCAGATCCCCGGAAATGAATTCAGCAGGAACCGGAGTAACATCTTCAAAATAAAGCGAAAATTCTCTTTCGGACCGACGCATATGCCAGGCTGAAGTCACAATAGCTATGGGGGTTTCAGCTTTAATTTGACTTTTATTGAGAAGCTCGAGAGGATGCTCCCTGGTATTACGAGATTTAGCTTCCATCAAAATTTTTTCAGGATCAACCCCCATATTTTTAGCCTGATCTCTCATAAGTTTCACCCCTGCTTCAGGATTTTCGCCGGACATCCGGCCCTGAAAGACTAAATGATCAGCTTTAACTGTCTTCAGAAAATATTTGGTTCCGCGATAAGTTCTGTGAATAGTTCCGTCTCCGGGAAGATCCTGCTCGGGATAAAAACCTTTATAAATTCCTCCGCTTAAAACTGTCACTGCCTCAACCTCAGTTTCTCCAGGTTTAATCATTTCCGGAGAACTGTAGGGTTTCTCCCAAATTTCAGCTGTAAAATCAACAAAAATAGGAGTGCTTATAATCCACAGAAGTAAAACAGGAACCAAAAGAAATTTCCAGCCGCCAGTATCTCTGCGGTGATATCCAGAAGATTTTTTTCCCGATATAATTATCAATAAGATCATAAAAACCAAAAGAATAAAAATAGGAGAAACCAGAGTTTTAATCATTAAAAAATCCCCCAACACCCATCTCTTTTAGAATAAAATCAGCTATGATAGAAGGAATATCTGCCAGCAAGAAAGAAAAAAATAAATACAGAACACAAAATAGGGGGAGAAAGAGTGGTTTGCTCAGGCAGCAAGTTCAAAACAATAATTTATTCTGATAGGCCGGGCAAAAAACTGGCAGAATTAAATGAAAAAAAATATTATGATTGCCTGCAAGAACTTTACAATTTAAAAGAGGTATCTCAACCTGAAGATGGACATCCCGAAGGGGACGCCTGGCGTCATTCGCTTCTGGTAGTAAATAAAGCAGCCCAGCTTACCCTGTCGGGAATGGTAAGATATGCTGCTCTGCTGCATGATTTTGGCAAGCAGGACACTCCTTTAAAAGCCAGGCCTCATCATTATGATCACGAAAAAAAAGCAGAAATACATATCACCAGGTTATCCCGGCGACTGGGAGTCCTGCCTGCCTGGGAAAAAGCCGCCCTGACCGCAGCCAGACTTCACATGAAAGGACATTACTTTCCAAAGTTAAGACCCGGTACAAAAGTCGACCTGCTGGTGGATATAAAGCATTCCCCCCTTAGTTTTGAACAATTTTGCCAGATATTACTGGCCGATGCTCATGGCAGAGGAAGGGCTGCTTACGAACCAATTTATTTAAAAGATTTGATCAATTATGGGAATAAAATGTTTGAAATTTACCCCGAAAACAGCGATATAGATGACCAAAAGTTAAGAGTAGATCGCTGCAACTGGATAGCCGGAAATCTCTAATAATTTTAAGATTTCCAGGTCTGGACCAGGGCTGAAATCCCCTGAAGCAAAAAGCCTCCAGCAACCCAGTAATAAACAAGATCGGGATAAGCAATGACCAAAAGGCCTACACCTATATATATAATTCCGGAAAAGGTTCCTGTTATTTTGTTTGTATCACTAGCTTCTTCAGCCACTATATCAACCCCCCTGATAACAAAATTTCTGCTGGTATCTCTCACGGAAATAAAATGCTGTGGATTTGTGTGTTTTAACTGACCTCTAACTTCAGCCCAGAAATCAGGAAAGTAAATCACGTTTAGGAATATTCCTGCCAGCAGCAGGCTTAAAACATAGGTGGTGGTTGACCAGTAATCCCCCCAGGATAATAGCATACCCACCTCGTCCATAAAAAGTCCCATACCTACTCCATACATGATGGCCAGTTCCGATCTCGAGAGTCTCTGGGAGCCAACAATAGCAAACCAGCCTGCCAGCGCTATCAAAAATATTCCAATAACAAGATGATGGATATGATAGCCAAAAAGGATAATATTGGTTCCGATGTAAAATCTCAGTTCGCCCGCTTTAGCTGCCTGTGAGGCCGGGCTTTGTACCGATCCAGCAATTACTACGGCTATTCTGATAAACAAAAATGAGAGGAAATATGAACTCGTTATCAGGAAAGGAATTTTTCTGTTGCTGCCGGTTCTTTCGCCAGTTCTCCCGTTTTTATTCGCGGCTTTTTCCTCGTCGAATAT
>CAYTDP010000032.1:0-26147 GCA_964436625.1 uncultured Halanaerobiaceae bacterium
GCTTTAAAAAGAATATGTCGTAAATTTCACCAACGGTTTTGGAGAAGATCCTAAAATATTTATTTTTTGCTCGCAGAGAAGTAATTTATCGTAATCTATCTTCTCCTTATAGGCTGGTTTTATATATTTTTATCATATTCATGCGGTTTTGGGGAAAAACCTAAATTATTTCTTTATCTGTCAGCACTCTCTCGAGCTCGCTTTTATCCTCTTCATTCATCGCTGTCAGCGGTAGACGCAGATCACCTGTGTTCCAGCCCTTCATCGACATGGCAGTTTTTACGGGTATGGGATTTGTGGTTATAAACATCGCTTGAAAAACGGGAAGCAGATCTTTTTGAATTTTTCTGGCCTCATGAAAATCGTTGGAAAAACATTTATTGATCATCTTTTTAATGCGGCCGGAGATCAGATTTGCCGCCACGCTGACAATTCCCTCTCCTCCGACTGCCATCAGAGGTAAAGTGAGCCCATCATCTCCGCTCAAAACCTGAAACTCCGGTCCGGTCCGGGTGACTATTTCCGCCCCCTGTTCCACATCACCGCTGGCTTCCTTTATGGCGGTAATGTTATCAATTTCTGACAGTTTGACAGTTGTGTCCGCTTCCAGATTGCGTGAGGTTCTGGAAGGCACATTATAAAGCATTATGGGAAGCTCAATGCTTTCAGCAGCGGTTTTGAAATGCTCATAAAGAGAAGCCTGCGGGGGTTTGTTGTAATAGGGGACGACCAGCATAATCTTATCAGCACCGGCCATCTTGGCTTCGTGACTCAGCTCTATGCTTTTTTTGGTGTTATAAGAACCTGTACCTGCTATCACCTCGGCTTTGTCTTCCACCGCGTCTGCCACAGTTTCTATCAGCCTTATCTTCTCTTCTTCTGCCAGTGCCGGTGATTCTCCGGTAGTTCCACTGACAAGAATATCATCGCAGCCGTTTTCTGCCAGATCAACTGCAATCCTGGCGGCCTCATCATAATTTACCTCATTTTCTTCGGTGAATGGGGTTATCATAGCGGTAACAAGGGGGCCAAATTTCATTTTTAATACCTCCATTTAGATATTTAAATATCGAACTTTTGATGCAGCGTCCTGACGGCGAGCTTTTCCCTGCTGCTTTTGATCAGGCAGGAAATAGTGGTGTGAGAATCAGTAGTTTGAAAAATACGGATATCCGCCTGGCAGAAAGCTTCAACAATCCTGGCCATTATGCCGGGCTGGCCTGTCATTCCGCCTCCTACCAGCGATACTTTGCTGAAATTATGCGATATGCGGTGATTAAAATTTTCTGTTTCCATAATTTCTCCGGCCTCTTCGCTGCGCGAATCATCGACGACAAAAGATATTCTCTCCGGCCTTATATTTATGAAGTCTACACTTATATTTTCTGCGGCCAGGAGCGGAAATACTTTCAGGCCGGTGGCATAATTCTTCCCATTATCGGGGAAAATCTCAAAAAAGGCGATATCACTCCTGGTTGCTATGCCAGTTGCCGGTCTATCGGTATCAATGCTCACGCCATCTTCGCGCAGACTGGTACCATTTTTTCTGTCCGAGTCTTCCAGAGGGAGTATATTCAGGGGTATATCTCCGTTCATAGCAACTTCGGCAGCCCGGGGATGAATGACCCTGGCTCCCTGGTAGGCCAGCTCACATGCTTCGCTGTAGGTGACCTCTTTTAAAGGTTTAGCGGCCTGACATTTTTCAGGATCAGATGTCATAAGTCCCTGGACATCGCTGTAAATATCGACCTTTTCAGCATCGAGTACATATCCCAGCACACTGGCGGTGGTATCGCTGCCGCCCCGACCCAGAGTGGTTATTTCACCTTCGGGGGTTATCCCCTGAAACCCCGCCACTACAGGAACAATTTCCTGCTCCCAGAGCTCAAAAATTCTGGTCGGATCGACGCATTCGACTCTTGACCTGCCGTGACGTTCATCGGTT
This sequence comes from uncultured Halanaerobiaceae bacterium, assembly GCA_964436625.1. GTDB lineage: Bacteria > Bacillota > Halanaerobiia > Halanaerobiales > Halarsenatibacteraceae > Halarsenatibacter. Next base: position 1,946 of record CAYTDP010000032.1, read on the forward strand.
ATTATCCCAGCCTGCCAGCCGGTAAGTGAAAAGGCTCTCTGTCCAGATTCTTCGAGTTCAGAGGCCAGTACCACCGAGGAAATAATTTCACCGCAGGAAAGCAGCAGATCCTTCTGTCTTTCAGGGGCGGAAATTTCGCCGTTTTCTATCATCTCCAGCAGGGTATCGGTGGCGTAGGCATGACCTTTTTCACCCATAGCCGAGACCACAACCACCGGTTTTTTGCCTTTCTCGATCTCCTCGATAATTTTCTGACTTACTATCTCCCTTTTATTTTTGCTGGCCAGCGAAGTTCCGCCAAATTTTTGTATTACTATGTTCAAATTTATCACTTCCCAAATTTATCACTTGCCGCTGTTGATTTTTTCCGCAATCTGAACCGCGTTGAGGGCAGCACCTTTACGAATATTGTTGGCCGCTATGTAAAGATGGATTCCCCGGGAGCGATCCCTGTCGTTTCTGATCCTGCCTACCAGCACATCATCCGTCTTTTCAGTATCGAGCGGTTGAGGATATACGCCTGCTTCCGGCTCATCCAGCACTTTGACTCCCACAGCCTGATCCAGCAGATCAGAGACCATCTCTGCCTGAGTCTTTTCTTCCAGCTCCAGATAAACCGATTCAGCATGGCCGTATTCCACCGGAACCCTGACGCAGGTGCAGTTAATCTCTATATCTTCCTCTGCCAGGATTTTGCGGCTCTCGCGGCGCATCTTTATCTCCTCGTTGCTGAACCCATCCTCATGAAAATAGTCTATGGCCGGCAGGAGATTAAATGCTATCGGATTATCATAATATTCAGCTTTACAATCTCCGTTCTGTAATCTGGCCCTGCTCTCCTTTTTTAATGCCGAAACGGCCTCAGCACCGCTGCCGGAGGCGGATTGATAGGTGCTCACCAGCACCCTCTTCAGGCCGAACTCATCCAGCAGGGGTTTTAAAACCATAACCAGCTGAATTGTCGAACAGTTGGGGTTGGCTATCAGATCTTCATTTTCATCGAGAAGTTCCCCGTTGACCTCCGGCACTACCAGCGGCACATCTCTATCCATGCGGAAAGAGCTGCTGTTATCGATTATCACGCCGGAGTTTTTCTCCTGGATTTCAGGAATTATCTGCTGGCTGACCTCGCCGGGCATTGAGGAAAGATATATATCACAATTCTCCACATTATCAGGTTTTAAAGCTTTTATAGTTATGTCTTCACCGAAAAAAGACATTTTTTCCCCGGCTGAGTTTTCACTGGCATAAAGATACAGATCGGACACGGGAAACTCGCGTTCCTCCAGCAAATTTACTATCTCTCTGCCGACCAGACCTGTCGCTCCCAAAACAGCAGTTTTACAGCTCATATATTCCTACCTCCTAAAGAAGGTTTTCCAGCCCATAAACAAAACCATCGAATTCATCGATGCTGCGGAGTGCCAGTTTTATCCCCGGACGGAAAGCAGAACGTGAGGTGGTATTATGTTCCAGGGTTAGAGTCTGTCCTTCTCCTCCCAGTATGACTTCCTGACGGGCAACAAGACCGGGCAGCCGCAGGCTGTGAATTTTCACGTTATTGACCTCTCCTCCTCTAACTCCCTCAACTGTAAAATCAATATCGTTTTCACCGGCCATCTTTTCACAGCCGCTTAACTTCTCTGCTGTGGCAATAGATGTGCCGGAAGGAGCATCATCCTTACCTTGATGGTGTCCTTCTATGATCTCGACCCTGTTGAAATATTCGGCAGCCTTTTCACTCAGTTCCATCAGAAGAACAGCACCCAGCGAAAAATTAGGGGCCAGCAGCACGGAAAGACCTCTTGACTCAGTCATTTCTGCCAGCTCTTCTCTTTCGTTTTCCGACAGTCCGGTTGTTCCAATTATCAAATTCATCCCCGCCTCCAGCGCTGTTTCTGCTGCCTCAAGAAGTCCTTCGGCTGAGGTGAAATCTATCATAACATTTAAGTTCTTTTCTTTTATCGCTCTCTCGACACTTTGAAAAATTTTCCGGGATGGGGCCTCCCTCAGAGAGGGCAGCTCGTCGATTTTTTTACCGGCAGCATCTATATCCACCCCGGCGGACAGCCTGAAGTTATCACATTCCATGACTGAAATAGCAGCCTGTTTTCCCATGTTGCCGGCGATTCCCCGGACTAAAACGTTTTCCATTAATTAATCTCACTCCTTCTGTAAATTTTTTGAGATCTCCGGATTATCATCGCTGCGGAGCTCAAAATAATTGGTACCCCAGACACCGATTATAATCAGCAAAGCTCCCCACGCCTGGATGGCATAAAAGGGCTCTCCCCTGATAAGTACACCGGCCAGAATGGAGACCACAGTGGTCAGATTGGCAAAAACAGACGCCTGACTGGCCGGCAGTCTCGATAAAGCATAATTCAGCATAAAAAAGGCCAGAATAGAGGATAATGTACTGAGATAGATCACCGAAATCATTACCTGAGTATTAAAAAGATAGCTGCTGTAGGTCGAAATAGCTCCTTCAAAACGAATTATACCGAGCAGATTGAATAGCACAGCTCCCGAATAACACATGAAAAAAGTGATCTCGACTGGAGTATAATCTACCGATATCGAACGGGAAATTATGTTATAAGCGCCTCCTGATATAACCGCTCCCAGCAAAAATATGATACCCAGATAGTGAGCCTGAGAACCTATGTCTCCCTGGGCAGTCACCACCAGTCCGACTCCCAGCACCGATAGAATTATGCAGAGCGATTGTTTCCAGCCCGGAACTTCTCCCAGAAAGATCGCTCCCAGCACAGCTGTCGCCACCGGTATCAAAGAGATCATCAGGCCGGCCTGAGAGGAGGTGGTGAAATTTATACCCAGGATTTCAAATGTGAAGTACAAAAATGGCTGAAAAATCGAAATTATCATCAAAGGTTTTATAGATTTACCGGTAAAATTTGTCTTTATTACTTTCATAAAGCTCAAAATAGTTATAACCAGAGAAGCGGCAAGAAATCTGAAGCCGAGCAGATGAAATGGAGCTATGATATCAAGAGCTTCTTTGGAAAAAAGGAAAGAGAATCCAAAGACAAGACTGAAAGTCAATCCAGCCATATGCGGTCTGTACCTATTTTTCCAGTGCTTCATCAGCCTTCATCACCATCCGCAGGCGGCCAGGGCCCATAATATTGATAAAACTGGCATTCGATACCTCCATTGTAAAGCTTTCTGCGTTTGCTGGCTTTTTCTCCAAAGGAATTCTCAAAATCTGAATAGGAGGTCAAAATATAATAGGACCAGGTATCCAGAGGCAAAAGTTTGCTGCCCAGTTTCTGGTAGAGTTTTTCTATCTCCTCTTCATCCATCCTCTCCCCGTAAGGAGGGTTGGTGATAACATATCCGTATTTTCTGCTGGTGGAAAAATCATCCAGCTCCCTCTGCTGGAAGTGAATTGACTCTTCTACTCCCGCCCGACGGGCATTATGTATGGCCATTTCAATAATATCATCATCGTGGTCATAACCGGCAATTAATCTCACTTCCCGATTTTTTCTCATCCTTTCCTTCGCTTCCTTCCGGGCCTCATACCAGCTATCTTCGCCCAAAAACTTCCATTCCTCGCTAACAAAGCTGCGGTTGCAGCCGGGAGGAATCGATTTAGCCATCATGGCCGCTTCTATCAATAGAGTGCCGGAACCACAGAAGGGATCCAGCAAAATTCTATCGCGATCCCAGCGGCTTAAGTTGATCATAGCTGCAGCTATGGTTTCCTGAAGAGGAGCCTGACCCGATTCCTGTCGATAACCTCTTTTGTGCAGTCCCTTTCCGCTGCTGTCGAGGCAGATAATAGCATTATCCTTATGCAGAAAGAAATTTACAGGATAGGTTTCCCCCTCTTCCGGCAGTCTTTCGCGGCTGCTATTTTCCAGCATCCTGTCCACAACAGATTTTTTGATGACAGATTGACAGGCAGGAACGCTGTGCAGCTGAGATTTGACCGATTTACCGCTGACCGGAATATGCGCATCCCCGGGCAGAAAATCCGGCCAGTTTATTTCATATATATTATCATAAAGTTCATCAAAATCACGGGCCGGAAATTCTGCCAGCTTCAAATATACTCGTTCGGCCGAACGCAGCTGCAGATTGCACCTGGCCAGATCTCTGCCCGTGCCGGATATCTCTATACGGCCGTTTTTCACATTTTTCACATCATAATTCAATTTTCTCAGTTCGTGCTTTACAACCGATTCAACTCCAAAGGTCGTGGTGATCAAAATGTCGAACTCGTCCAAGTTAACTCCTCCTGTTAATTGAGCTATTCTTTAAACCACCTTTTCTATATCATCGATAATCTCTGCTCCCCGTTCTTTCATATCTTTAAGAGCCTCTTCCACATCTCCGGGCCTGGCATTTACTCCCCGGGCTGCTGGCCTGATCAAATTAACTTCAAATCCGTATTTCAGAGCATCACAGACGCTGTAATAAACACAGACATCTAAAGCCAATCCCGCTATATCGATAACCTCAATATCCAGCCCTCTAAAATAATCCGCCAGACCCAGATCACGCCCGTTGTTGTCCTGAAAAGCAGAATAACTATCTATCATCTTTTTTTGTCCCTTTCTCATTATCATGTCAAACCGGCGGGTATTTATATCCTCGTGAAAGGCAGCTCCTCTGGTGTCCTGCTGACAGTGTACCGGCCAGAGCACCGGACCTATGCCTTCGTTCTCGCCTTCATACTCAGTAAAAGGGTCTTTATCGTGATTTTTAGCAAAACTCATATGTTCCGGCGGATGCCAGTCCTGCGATGCCGCTATAGTCCTGTAGCCATCGGAATCCATAAGTTCATTAATGCGGGGATTAATTTCGCTGGCCCCGGGAACAGCCAGTGCCCCATCTTCGTAAAAATCGTACTGCAGATCCACACAGAGAAGTGCTTTTTCAGCCATAATTCAGCGCCTCCTGCCTGATGATTGTTGTTTTTGCCGGCTGGATCAAAGCTTTGCCGGCTGTTTGCTGTTTATCTTGATTCTTCCTGTTATCAGTGGATAGATATCGTATAAAACCGCTATCATCATGACAATGGCTGGAAGCTATAATTCACTTTTCAGTACCGCACCTGAAAACTTTCCTCGGGGGGAGCTTCATCTATCTCTTCAACTTCGATATCTTCTACTTCAGCCAGCGAAGGACCTGTTTTAATCCTGGTCAGAAGTTCTTCCACATCGCTTTTTTCTCCGTAAAATACGGCTTCAACCCTGCCATCAGCTAGATTTTTGACCCAGCCTCTCAGGCCGAGCCGGCGAGCATTTCTGCGGGTGAAAGCTCGAAAGCCCACTCCCTGAACCCGGCCGGAAATAAATACATGCAGACCGGTTTCATTCATATTTTACCTCCTCTTTTAAACCCTGTAGAGAGGTGTTTTCTGGAACGGCAACATAAACTGGAACAGTTATACATTCATAATCCGTCCCTATTATATCACATCTTCCAGCTCTATTGTAGAGCCCCTGCAGACTTCCATCATACATATAAAATCCGAAGGTATAATTAAAAGGCTCAAGTTCAGGTTTTTTCTCTCCTTTATCCTCATAATCGTAGGCAGGCAGAAGTTCTATCGTATTTGTGGGGCAGTATTCCTGATAAAGATAATCCCTGCGGGAACATTCTTCCAGCAGATTATTCCATTCAAACAGAGAATGATGCCTGCCGAGCCTGACCCCCTTTCCCGCAAAGCTATCACAGGGTTTAAGCACGTATTCATCTTTATTTTCCTTCAGCTTTCTCTGCAGTCTGTTGTTTTCGTCTATCTCCGAACCGTATCCAGTCTCCAGCAGATAGTTATCCAAAAATTCCTTTTCATCATCCGATAAAAAGTTAAATTCCTCCGCCTGGGATAAAACCCGGAACACAGCTTTGTTATGAATTACCTGGGATCTGAACCCTCCGCAGAGACAGACATCCCGGGATTTATAAGCTTCAAATAACGGTCTTACCTCGTTGAAATTTTCAAAGAGCCTTCCGGTGGTGGAACGGCGATAGATTAAATCTATAGTTTTGTCTTTGTATTTCAATTTGCTGCCAGCATATTCGAGCTGGCGGGGATCGGCCAGAAAAGTTTCGACACCCCATTCATTCAACATCCTGGCAAAAACTTTAAACTCGCTCAAAATACCGTCTTCAAAAAAATCGACTATAGCTACGACAGGACTGACTCTTTTTTTGCCGCTAAAACAGCGATATTTGTCCAGCAAAATTTCGATCCAGCTCCGAAACAGCTCGAATCCATATAGAGACACTCCGTGATTATCCCTCAACCATCTCAGCAGTGCGCTTTCGCCCAAAATGTTCTGCATGACTCTGACCTCGTTCATGGCCGAAGTCCCGTCGGTATTTAACTCCCCCAGCTTTATTTCCCCCTGCTGATTATACAAAATATCATAGCGGGCGATGGGGAAATGTCCAGGGTAACCCGGATCTATGAGAATATATTTCTCCATCTTTTCAGAGAAAGGAAAAAGATTTCTGAATCCCGGATCATATAGGTATCTATCGGTAATTTTATTGAATATAGCTGTCAATTTTTCGGTGAATTCCCGAAAAAACTTCCACTGACGGGCCGAGACAAGGTGAGGAGTATAGGGAAATTTGACCGGATCTCCATGATATCTGACAGAACTATTTATCAGGTCGGGCCAGAGTTTCTGCTGGTATTCGTCCAGATATTTTTCCGGACTGCTGACGAGTTCGTTTTTGACTAAACCCTGAAAATAATTGTCCTTCATCTTATAATCTCCCCCTCATTAGACCATTCAGATTACAATAATCCAGATCTTCAATTTGCAAAGAAAAAATCTCCTCGTCGTTTTTCTGGCCGCCGTTCTGGAAAGCGGTTCTGGGAGGGAGACATTTTCTCAAAAAGCCTTCCAGCCTGTCGAGATTTTTCAGCTCCCAATCATTGAGACCCTTCCTGGCTCGAGAAAATAATTCCTGCTGCCAATTTTTGATGCTTTTCCCCCGCGAGTATTCCAGCTCGACGCCCTGGATAGGAATACCCGCTAAAGCTGATTCTATTCTCTCTCTTCCGGTTTCACGGGCTATATCTTTCAGAAATTGAAGATTTTCTTCCCTGTAAAATAACCCTTTTATAAAGGATATATAGCCTAGACAGAGTGGATAAGGAAGTGAATCGGCCATTCTCAGCTCCAGATAATTTTTTGCCCGCACGTCGGTAAAGGCCATTGTAAACATGTGCTGTATAAGCTCTTCTGCCAGCTCTTCCCGGGTGAATATCTCCCAGAAGGCTTTATCACCGGTGAAGCTATCATCCTCTGGATTAAATATTGCCGGCAGCTCCAGTATAAAGCGGGCATAATCACGGAAGGAGAAGTCATCCCTCAAACAGCCGGGAGGCAGACCGCTTCTATCATCGTCGCAGTTGCGCCAGATCTGCGATCTTACCCCCCAGAAACTGGCAGGCCTGCCTTCCATAAAAGGAGAATTATCGAAAACCGCGTAAATCACCGGTGTAAGCCAGGCTGCAGCAGCAAATTTATCGCGAAAATCCGCTTCTGAAGAATAATCGATGCTGACCTGCAGGGCAGCAGATCCCTTCATCATATTATGGGCCCACTTTCCTTTGCCGGCGAAATAATTATACATGTGTTTGTATCTTTTTTTGGGTAAAAGAGGGAGTTCTTCTATGGTAGTCACCGGCTGATAGCCAAGGCTGATCATACTGTAATCGCGGGCATTGAGCAGGGGAAAAATCTCCCGGCAAAAATCTTTAAATATTCCGTCTATCTCCTGCAGACTCTCTTTGGGAGCAAAGCTGTATTCCAGCTGACCTCCCGGCTCCAGATTTATCTCATCGCCGTTTCTGCGCAGCCCCAAAATCTGATCTTCTCCAGCCTTATCACAGATATTCCAGTTATTCCCGGCCATCTCTTTAAATATATCATTTATACCCTCAGATTCAAAATAGGTCACAGCTTTAGTCGTGCTGTTTTTTATAATAAAAAATTCGAATTCAACTCCCAGCCTGTAATCAGCGGTCCCGGTGGAGTTTTTGTGGAAGTAATCTTCTATCTGATCCAGATATCCTTTTTTTATTGTTTTTCGATTGTTGTAATTGGGTTTCATCTCACACTCTCCGTTTAGTATTGATATTGTCGATATCAGCTGATTGAATATAATTTAATTCTTATTCATCCTGCTTATTATTGGAACCTGACCCGAACTTTGAAAAAATCCAGTATCAATACGCTTGATAGCTTCAGAACTCTTTATTTCATTATATACATAATTTCCGGGGTTTTAAAGTTTATCATCCAGATCCTGGTCGAGAGCCAATTTTATTGTTTGACAGTCTTAGCAAATGATGTTAAGATGAAAAGAGTCCTAAAAAAGTGAGGTGAGATAATGGCAATAAAAGAAAAAGCTCGAGAGCTGGCACAGGAGATAGTCAGTTCACAGGCTTATCAGGAAATGAAAGATGCTGAAGAAGCCGTAATGGCCGACGATGAAGCCGGTGATCTGATGGAAGAACTCGAATCCGTTCAAAAAAGGGTCCAGATGGCGCAGATGAACGGGCAGGAAATAGATCAAAGTCAAAAAAAGAAGATCCAGAATCTCAAGGCCAAAATGCAGCAAAATCCCAAGATCAAAGATTTTCTCTCAGCTCAGCAGGAATTCAACGAAATTATGGAAGATGTCAATGAAATTATCAGCAGTACCCTTCAGGGGCAGGAACCCGAGACGGAAGAGGATTCAGGCGGCCAGATAATCACCTGATATTCAACCGGTAAATATGCTGATGGATTAAAATTGTTATCTTACCCTATCAACTCGCGCTGAATTGAATAGAAATCACCAGAGCCGCAGTCAGAGCCAGATGAGACTGCGGCTTTTTGCCTGCTTATAAAATCTCATCAACCTCCGGCTGCGGCCAGATAAGCAGTCGAAAAAGCTATCTGCAGGTTATGTCCGCCGGTGTGGGCGGCTGGTGCCAATATCTCTCCGGCAAAATACAGTCCCGACAAAATTTTTGATTCCATGGTGGAGGGATCGATCTCATCGGTAGAAACTCCTCCCCTGGTTATAATTGCTCTTTTAAATCCTGAAGTTCCCGTCACCCTGAGCTGCAGATGTTTGAGCAGATCTGCCAGAGCTTCTCTCTGCCCGGCGGTAATCTGATTTATTCTTTTATCTCCGGGAATCTCCGATAATTTAACGACCACAGGCCTCAACCAGGCGGGCAGCAGTTCTTTAAAAGCATTCCTGTAAAGCTTGTTGCTGAATTTATCAAAATCTCTTTTCAATCTATCATCCAGCTTATTTTTATCGAGACCGGGCTTCAAATCGATAATCAGCGTGCTTTTTCCGGCACCTCTCTCAAAATAACAGCTGGCGGCCAGCACAGCGGCACCTCCCAGCTCATTCTCTCTCAGCTCAATTTCTCCTGTCTCGGTGAATAAAACTTCATCTTCTCTTTTCAGCTTGAGACCGGTGTTTTTCAATTTTAAACCGGCAGCATCAGCAGGCCAATCTTCGGCCACTTTTAAAGGCACAAGAGCCGGAGCAGGTTCGGGGCAGAGTGAATGCCCGGTTTTCTGGGCGAGAGTGTAACCACTGCCATCAGATCCGGTCCAGGGATAGGAACATCCTCCGGCCGCCAGTATAACCCTGTCAGAATTTATTTTATCTCCCTGCTGCAGCCTCACGCCCCGACAGCGAGAATCATAAATTATCTCCTCTACCCTGCTTTCATATATGATATTCACTCCTGCTTTTTCTGCCTCAGCAACCAGCAGTCTTCTGACGCTTTCAGCGCTGTCATTTTCCGGGTAGATGCGGCTTCCTCTTTCTTCTTTGAGTTTTAGACCCCTGCCGCTGAAAAACTGCCGGGTTCTGGCAGGGGGAAAAGTATAAAGCGAGCTGTAGAGAAATTCAGCATCCTGAAAAACCTGATCCAGAACCTGATCCGGAGGAAGGGTGGAAGTGAGATTACACCTGCTCTCGCCGGTGAGAAGCAGTTTTTTTCCAGCTTCTTTATTCCTCTCCAGTACCACGACCCTCTCTCCTTTTTCAGCCGCCTGGATTGCCGCAAACAGACCGGAAGGGCCGGCACCTATAACCACAGTTTCCGTGGTTTTCATTCCTCAAGCACCTTATGTCTTTTCTGCCAGTTTTCGCGCAGAGATTTAAGAGCTGGTTTTAATATTTTTCTCTGAGTTGCCAGATTCAATCGATAAAATCCCTCGCCCTCTTCACCGAACCAGTAGCCGGGTTCGAGCCCTGCTTCAGCTCTGTCGAATAAAAGCTTTTCAATAGCCTCTTTTTTTAGTTCCGAAGCGGAAAAATCAAGCCAGACCAGATAGGTCCCCTCCGGCTCGATCAAATCAATCCCCTCGAGATCTCCCAGCATATCTCCGGTCAATTCGAGATTGCTCTTTAAATATTCGAGCTGCTTTTCAAGCCAGGCCTCCCCCTCCTGATAGGCCGCTTTTAAGGCCTGATAACCGAATATATTGGCTCCCTTGATCGTTCTCTGGCATGCTGAATCGAACTTTTCTCTCAGCTCTGACTCAGCCGTGACAGCATAGGCGATTTTCAGACCGGCCAGATTAAAGGTTTTGGTGGGAGCATTGAGCGTCAGAATCTTATCTCTATTTTCCCGGCCCAGGGAGGCCAGAGGGGTGTGGCTGCTGCCGGAGAATATAAAATCGGCATGTATTTCATCCGCTATTATGGTGACGTCATTATTCCGGCATATTCTAAGCAGTCGCTTTAGCTCCTCATCTGACCAGACCCTGCCTACGGGATTATGAGGGCTGCAGAGTAATAACATCTCGGCCTTCTCCGCAGCTGCCTGCTCCTTGAGACCTGCAAAATCCATTCTATATTGTCCGTTATCCAGAATAAGCGAATTTTTCATGATCTCTCTGTCATTTCGTTCAATAACATCATAAAAAGGATAATATACAGGAGGCTGGATGATGACTCCCGCTTCGGGCGAAGTGAGTTCCGAAACAGCGATATTTAAAGCCGGAACTACACCTCTGAGCAGATTCACCCAGTTCTTTTTTATATTCCAGTCGTATCTGCGCCTGAACCAGCTGCAGACTGCTTCTTTTATCTCTTCTCCTGGATATGTATACCCGAAGACTCCGTGTTCCAGCCTTTCCTGCAGACTTTCTAAAATTTCGGGTGCCGTGGGCCAATCTGAGTCGGCCACCCAGAGAGGAGTAATCGAAGAGTTTGAGAAAATTTCCTCCCTGCGATCCCATTTCATAGAATTGGTTCCCTCTCTATCGATAACCCTGGAAAAGTTGTAATTTTGATTCATCATATCTCCTTTCAGCGTTTAAAATTGTATTTTATTTCTGCCTATTATTATAACCTTTATTTTTCCAACAATCAAAAAGGAGGATCTTCCTGTTTCCAGCTGGTAAATGGGTGGGGCAAAAAGACTTAAATAGTTTATACTGGAAGATATAAAAGCTCCGCTCACAATGAAATTTTTTCTCTGCTTTTTTCTCTGTTTATAGTGATCTTATACGATATCTATCAACTGATAGCTGGAAGAATCAAAAAACGAAAAGCCAACCTCTTTTGCGGTCAAAAGAAGCTGGCTGGCATTTAATAAACTTCTTTGCCCGGCAGCTGGCTACGATCGATCCGCAGCAGGGCGAGTACTATCCCGGATGAGGAGTTCGTGTTCGATATACTTAAAATTGTCTATGCCGGCCCCGGGTCCATTTTTAATCACATTTAATAAAAGATTCATAGATTCCCTGCCGATGGTAGAAGATGGCTGTTTGACAGTGCTGAGACGGGGATTTACAAATCGGGAAAGATCAATATCATCAAACCCCACCACCGATATATCCTCAGGAACTTTTTTGCCCAGTGCCTCAATTCCTCTTATAGCTCCAATGGCCATTCTATCGTCGAAGGCAAAAAGTGCTGTGATCTCACTGTTCTTCTTGAGCAGCTCCAGAGCCCCTGAATAACCCGAATCAAAGGTGTAATCGCCTATGAAAATACGATCGCTGTCAAAATTTAATCCCAGATCCTGAAAGACAGCTCTTACACCTGCCATCCTCCGGCTGCTGGATATCCGATCTTTTAAAGGGCCTCTGATTATACCGATTTTTTTATGGCCCAGTTCGTGAAGATATTCTATAACCTCCCGGGAGGCAAGACTGTTTTTTATTCCCACCCCGGGAAAACTAAATTTTTCTACATGTCCTGAGGCCACTACGGTGGGTATGCCGCTTTTTTCCAGCTCCAAAAAAAATTTCTTCTGCCACTCCGAACTTATAACCACTATGCCGTCGATATCTTTTTGTTTCATTATCTGCAGATAATCGAGTTTTTTCTGCTGACACTGTCCTGAATCTCCCAGCAGCAGACTGAAATCCAGCTCTCTGGCTCTTTTTTCTGCTCCCTCAAGAACCTTCATGAGAAAAGGATTGGTTATGCTGGCTCCGATGACTCCAATGAGCTGACTGGTCTTGGTTCTAAGAGTTCTCGCCGAAACGTTGACCTCATAATCAAGCTTATCTATTGTTTTCTTTACCCTGGCGGCTGTTTTTTCACTGACCCGGGAGCTCTCGTTTAAAACCCGGGAAACCGTGGCCGGAGAGACCCCGGCTTCCCGGGCAACATCTTTGATGGTAACATTCATAGAATTAGCACCATTATTAACCCTTGACTGCTCCGGCGGTGAGTCCGGCAACAATCCTTTTCTGGAATATCAATACAAGCAGCACTACAGGTATGGTTACAACTACCGCAGCCGCCAGAATCTCACCCATCGGTTCCTGCATGGCCGCCTCTCCGGTAAATAGGGCAATAGCCACCGGCACGGTTCTCGAACCCGGGTCGATCGAGGTAAAGGTCAGCGCAAACACATATTCGTTCCAGGCCTGAATAAAGGCCAGAAGACCGCAGGTTACCAGAGCAGGAGCTGTCAGCGGCAGAAGAATATGGTAAAAAGTCTGCATGGGAGTAGCTCCATCTACCTGGGCGGACTGCATTATCTCTATGGGTAAATCCTTAAAAAATGAGGTCAGCACCCAGGTTGTAAAGGGCAGAGTGAAAATCAGATACGAGAATACCATCCCCGGTATAGTCCCCAGCGGCAGTCTGGTTATGATCGCGTATAAGCCCGCCAGTATCGTCACCTGCGGAAACATCGTCATAGCCAGAATAATATAAAGAGAGGGTTTTTTCCCCCGGAATCTCAGCTTACCCAGGGCAAAAGCAGCAAATGAGCCGATCGATAAAGCCAGAAATGTAGCAGAAGTGCCCACAATTACGCTGTTGCGCAGCCCCCTGATAAATTCACCCGACTGAAAAATATGGATGTAATTTTCCAGCGTGGGAGCAAATTCTAAGGTCACCGGATCGCGGGGAATCATTGTGGCCGGAGTCATAAAAAGCTGAGATTCAGTTTTGAGCGAGGAATTGATGGCCCAGTAAAAGGGAAAGAGAAGATATATCATTATCAGAGCCAGCATCAGCAAAAACAGCGCGGATTTTACCGGTTTTTCGCTGAAATCTACCATTTATTCATCCACCCCCAGCATTTTCATATAACCGATAGCGAAGGCAAAGATTATGAAAAAGATAATAACTCCAATGGCTGAAGAAAGCCCCATATTTCGGTTGCCGACCAGCTCATAATAATTCATAGTGGCCATCGAATATCTGGATCTGGCCAGCATCACGTGGAAAACATCGAATACTCTGAGGGCATCCAGCGTTCTAAAGACCAGAGCAACAGCCAGAGATGGTTTGATCAAGGGAAGAGTTATCTTAAAAAATTGCTTGATTTTACCCGCACCATCTACATGGGCTGCTTCGTATAATTCACGCGGTATCATCTGCAGTCCGGCCAGAATCAGCAGTGCCATAAAAGGTGTCGTTTTCCATACGTCCACAGCAATCAGGGAAGGTATCTGCAGCTGCGGTATCGTCAAAAAGGAGATCGGCTCATCTACCAGATTGAGATAATCCAGGAGGGTATTGAAAAAGCCCATGCGGCTGGAATGAAACATCCACTCCCACATTCGGGCTGACACTACCGTGATTACAGCCCAGGGGACCAGCATGGTGGCCCTGATCACACCTCTTCCTTTGAAGTTGCTGTTGACCACCAGAGCTATTATTAATCCCAGCACAGTTTCGAGAAACACCGATACCACGGTGAAGTAAAGGGTGTTCCAGATAGCCTTTATAAAATTTGGGCTTATAGCCCCGAGAACATATTTGTTTCCGAATATGCTGAATGTTGTAAGTTCGCGATAGAGTTCCGGTTCGCGCGGTAAAACCCTAATAGGGCGCTCAAAAACAGGTTCTCCGGTGTCCTCATCTATTTTCTGTTCTCCCGTATCCTCATCGATAACAGGGGGTAATTCCTCTACGCTGACGCTGAGCAGCTTTCTATAATTTTCGAAACCGACAAATTCGGGATCCTCAACCCCGGCAAAAACCCTATCGGTCATGCTGGTATAAAAAACATGCCCCAGAGGGTATAAAGCTACTACCAGCAGAACGATAAAAGCCGGAGTCATCAATTTAAAAGCCAGCCGGCGTTCACGCTGCTGTAAGCTCACTCCTCGGCCTCCTTTCGGCGTATTGCTCTATTCCTGTCAATGCTTAAAACTGCAGCAAAAATTTTATTAAAATTCCGGGAGGATCTCTCCTCCCGGAATATTGGGCCAGCATATTTTCATGGCAGTAAAGAAGTTATCTATTTAGTTGGGATCACCGGGAGGAAATCCGGTTATATCCATGATTTCGATTTCCATGTATTCCAGGGCTATCAGGGCATCCTGATCACCGGTTAATACGCTGTGAGCTTCAGAGTAGATTGCCTCGGAAACCGCAGAATAATTAGGGGCGGTTACAGTCGAAGGTCGGGGTACAGCATTGACAAACACTTCAAAGAAATCTTCCCAGTAGGGATAGGCTTCCAGAATCTCTTCATCCTCATAAAGCGATTCTATTGTCGGCGCATCGCCGGCAATTAAAGCTCTTTCCTTCTGCACTTCCTCGCTGGCCAAAAAGAGGGCAAGCTCGGCTGCGTATTCAGGATGATCGCTGTATTCGCTGGCTGCGATCTGCCAGCCTCCTAAGGTTGCTGCGCTCTCTCCCTCGGGCCCGGCAGGAATTTCGGTCACGCCAAAATCTTCAGGCCCAAAAGCTTCACTATCTTCGAGCATGGGATAGGCATAGGGCCAGTTTCTCATAAAAGCGGCATTGCCATCCTGAAAAACGGCACGTGCATCTTCTTCAGCGTAACCGGTTACGCCAGAAGGAGAGATATCTCCCACCCAGCCACCGGCCTTATCGAGCATATATTCGTTATTTTCGTTGAGCACCGTGACCTCTTCATCATGAGATACAAATCTGCCGCCGTCATTAGAGGCAAACCATTCCAGCACGTTGCAGGTCAGGCCTTCATAGGCATTGCCCTGCCAGACATAACCGTGAAAGTCGGGATTTTCTTCTCTTTCCCCTTCCTGAATTATTCTGGCTTTCTCTTCCAGCTCTCCCCAGGTTTCGGGTACATCGAGATCATATTCTTCCAGGAGATCGGCGCGATAATACATCAGACCGGCATCGACAAACCAGGGCATGGCTACAAGTTCGCCATCAGCAGTGGTGTTGTTCTCAACTATACCCTGAATGTGTTCATCGACATAATCTTCCGCACCGTATTCGTAGAGGTCTAAAAGATGGTCAGACATATCTCCCGGCCACATAACATCGATCTGATAAACATCTACCTCTGAACTTTCAGCCTCAAAATACTGCAGATAGAGACTTCTTCTCTCATCGCTCTCATCCGGAGTATCATAGACTGTAACCTCAACTTCGGGATTTTCTTCCATGAACATTTCAGCAGCTCTTTCGGTGGCTTCCAGCTCTGCTCCCACCGCACCTCCGGCGATGGTCAGTTCAACCTCGGGTTCGTCAGCCTCATCAGCTTCCACCACATCACCGGGAACTGCAAACATGACGGAGAAAATTAGCAGGCAGATAAGTAACTTACTCAACTTTTTTAGCCTCCTTATTTTGTGGGAATTTTGGATCCATCCTCAGATGAAATCCATTTCATAAACTAATATTCTTCATTATAATCAAAATTCCTGCTAAAAGATCTCCATTTTGAGTAATTTTTAAAAAAAGTAATCGGTGCTTATAAACTTTTGATTCAATTCTGGTTTGAACGCGAACCCGATCAAATCCCTACATCGGCCACCATGAGAACCTTGAAAGTAATTATCGAGAGGGGAGCTAAAATAATACCCTGAAACCCCATAAAGGTAAGGCCGACATAAAGTCCCAGCAGCAAAATGAGCGGATGCACTCCGATGCTCTTAGCAAGCAGGTTGGATTCCAGAAAAGGTCGAAATCCGGAGATTATCATATATGCTATGATCAATATAAGCGAGTGGAGCGGTTCGAGGAATAAATTCAGCAGAAATAAGGGGATTAATATTCCTCCTGGTCCCACGACAGGAATGAGTTCGAGCACACCGGCAGCGATGGCCAGCAGAAATGCGTAGGGGAAATCCAGCAGGTTTAAAACTACAGCCACCCAGACGGTGGTATGAATAATGATGAAAAACTGGACTCTGACATAGGTGGAAAAATCGCTGACCATTTTCAGTTTGTTTTCATCGGATATATCCACCTTCTCCGATATGGAAGAAAAAATATATTCCTTATCGCGGCTGATAAAGAAAGTGGAAAATATAGTGAAGATGATAAATATTATAATGCCGGGCAGATTGAATGTTATATTCAATATTCTGTTCATAGTTTGAGAGAGTATTCTTTCTCCGCGCTGATAAACCAGATAGAAATTCTGTTCGAGCAGCGAGGCCACCTCGTCCGGAATTACCTCAAAGAATTCTTCCTGCTGTTGAATGAGATTTTCCAGCTGCATCGAGATAGCATCCCTGTATTCCGGCAGCAGGCGGGCCAGCTCTATCAATTCTGAGATTATACTGGAAGCTAAAAGCATTATAATGCTTATTACTATAATTAAAAACAGCGAGAGGCTTATCAACACAGCTACAATTCTGGGCATTTTCTTTGAAAGCAGAGAAACCGGCTTCTCCAGAATCAGGGCAGCCAGAAAAGCCAGAAAAAAAGGTGTTAAATGAAAAATAAATATTTTTAGGGCGGCTACTATGATCAGAAATGCAATGATCCTCATTATTAAGGTTTTATAGGAGATATTCAATTTAAACATCTTTTATCATCTCTCAAATTATGTTTTACTTTTTTATTTTTGTTCTTATTATTCCAGTTTTGTGTCGGTGGCCAGCTCAGCGATGGCACAGGCATATATTGCCGCGTTTTTAAGCAGACTTTCGATTTTTATGAACTCGTCCTTTTGATGGGCGAGCTCTGCTTCTCCCGGAAATAAAGGCCCGAAAGCCACAGCTTTGGGCATGGAACGAGCGTAAGTACCGCCACCAATAGCTATCGGTTCGGCCTCTTCTCCTGTTATGCTGTTATAAACTCTCATCAAGGTCTCCACCAGCGGATCATCTTTATCGACAAATAGCGGTTCTTTATGCTCTTTTTTAACGAGTTTTAAGCCGTGATCGGCTATCTTATTTTCGATTCGCCCATAAATTTTTTCAGCAGTCTCTTTGACGGGGTATCTGATATTAACTGTCAGAATAGACTCATTATTATCGGCCTTTATTTGACCCACATTGAACACCAGGTTTCCGGAGACATCATCTTTTAGAGCGCAGCCGATATTCTTCCCCTGATAATCGAGACCGATCAGTTCATTATAAGAGCTGCAAAATCGGCTTAAATTGTTTTCGACAGAGTTTAAAGTATCCAAAAACGCCATCAGATATGAGACAGCATTTTTACCGTCCTGGGGTTTGCTGCCGTGAGCTGCCACGCCGTACTGTATGAGGTGAAAGAATTCGTCTCCTTTGTTGAGCTCCAATCTAATATCTTCGGGTCGGCGTTCGTTAACACTTTCAACCTCCTGCCGCAGATAATCATAATCTCCTTTCAGCCGGGCCCGGCAGCGGTCCGGGACCATGTTCGGTGCCTCACCGCCATCGATATCGACCAGTTTAATTTCACCGCTGGAGTCACAGGTTTTGCTGCTGTTATTGCCCTTATTATCGTATTCAGAAACCAGATCGAAAATAAGTATTCCCTTTTCTGCATGAATAGCGGGAAAAACAGCATCAGGACTGAAGGAAAGCTCCGGAATTTCTGCATTTTCCCGATAATATTCAATGCCAGCAAATCCGCTCTCCTCGTTGGTTCCCAGTATGACTCTGACTCTTTTATCGAGCTCGATATTCAGCTCTTTTAAAGCTTTGAGGGCAAAAATAGCTCCCACAGCCGGTCCTTTATTGTCCAGAGTACCCCGACCGTAAATTCGACCATCAGCTTCGACTCCTTCAAATGGCGGATAACTCCAGTCACTACCGGCCGGGACTACGTCAAGATGACAGAGTATGCCTAAAAGATCTTCCCCCTCCCCAATTTCAACAGCGCCGGCATATCCTTCATAATTTTTTGTCTCCAATCCCAGCTCTTCCGAGATCTTTAGAGCTTCCTCCAGACAGGCAGCCACCTCTTCTCCGAAAGGACTGCCCGGTCGGCTTTCTCCTTCCACGCTTTCATAGGACACCAACTTTTTCAGCGCGGAGATCATATTCTCCCTGTATTTATAGATTATCTCTTCCAGGTCTGCAAATTCCATAAATTAATTACCCCCAATTCTTAAAGGATCTCCTTCTCTTCAGCTGGTAGACAGATGCGTCAAAAGAACATATTTAGTTATATTTGAAGATAAAAAGCTTCGTTTACAATGAAATTTTTTCCGCTTTAAGTGATCTTATACGATATTTATCAACCGATAACAAGAAGAACCTTCCTGAATTATTTTATCAAATTTTAGCATAAAAAGCTAATAAAAAAGGATCTTCTTGTCCTCAGTTGGTAAATAGGGGTCTCAAAAAAGTTTATTTAATTATACTGAAAGATATAAAGCTTCGTTCACAATGAAATTTTTCTACTTTAAGTAATCTTGTACGATATTTATCAACTGATAACAAGAAGAACCAAAAAAAAGCCCCCCTGGAGGGGAGGCTCAAAATTTCACTGCAATATTCACCTGTTCAACAGACTTTTTCGCGATTTCTTTTTCTTTGATCTGTTTTATTTTCTGAAGCTGAAAAATCATCTTTTTTGACTGTGCGGGTGGCTACCATATCGACATCTGTACCCGCAACGTTCGATTTTACAGTCTGCCCCAGCTGGACTGGCGCCTGAACTTCGACCTCAGCCAGTTCTCTCATAGCCCTGCCGATCTTGTTTTTGGGCAGCGGATCTTCGGATTTAATCGGAACCAGCGGCAGCACTCCTCCCTTAACTCTCACAGTAGTGGGCAGAATCCGGGTGGGGTTTTTAAATTCTTCGATGGCGTAATCGCGACCCAGTGCACACTCATAGCCATCCATATTGATTATTTCATCACCTTCAGCTTCCACTTCTATGCGGCAGCCTTTAGGACAATTGACGCAGATTAAGGTTTCTTCAATCTTATTTTCACTCATCAGTCTTCCTCCTTTCTGGCCAGAGATATTTCCAGTTCTTTAAGGTTTTCAGCTCTATCGATAAGCTGATAGGGAACAGTGACAGATTCCATCTCGCCGGGAGTTACGATATCTCTTCCGTACGATGCTATCTTTTCACCACGAGGAGTGCCAACTTCGATATTTACGTCTTCTTGAGGGGAATCAACTCTCATAAAGAATTTCAGCCGGTTCTCATCTCCGGAGAGATATTCCAGCTCGTGAGGAATCACATAATTTATGCCTGGACCGGCTGAGACAGGCACTTTTTCTTCGCGGCCGGCAAGATCTCCCTGAATGTAATCCGCTGCTGCCTGCCCTGCTATCTCTGCTTCTTCGCTGACATAATCGACCAGATCGTGAACCTGAAGCACATTGCCGCAGGCAAAAACACCCGGAATTTCTGTCTCTCTTTTTTCGTTTACTTTGACACCGCCGCTGTCGGGTAACACCTCAAGTCCCATCTCTTTGCTCAGCTCATTTTCCGGTATCAATCCTACCGAGAGCAGCAGTGTGTCACAGCTTATAGTCTCCTCGGTGCCCGGGATTTCATTAAAATCATCATCGACCTGCACGATGTCGACAGCTTCGAGCCTTTCCTGGCCGTGTATTCTTTTGACCGTATGCTGATATTTGAGAGGGATGCCAAAATCATCAAGACACTGCACTTTGTTTCTTATAAGCCCGGAGGAATAAGGCATTATCTCCAGCACGGCTTTGACATCGGCTCCTTCCAGCGTCAATCTGCGGGCCATTATCAGACCCACATCGCCAGAACCGAGAATTACAGCCTCCTTTCCCGGCAGATAGCCCTCTATATTAATATAACGCTGAGCGGTTCCCGCTGTCAGCACTCCGGCCGGTCTGTGTCCGGGAATCTTTATCGATTCTCTGGTCCGTTCCCGGCAGCCCATGGCCAGGACAACCGACTCGGCTTTGAGATTGATCACCCCTTCCTCTTCATTGAGCGCGCTTATCAGTTTATCTTCGTTTATATCTAAAACCATAGTGTTCATTTTAACATTGATATCTCTGTTTCTGACTTCTCTGATGAATCTTTCAGCGTACTCAGGTCCGGTCAGTTCTTCATCGAAATAATCAATGCCGAAACCATTGTGTATGCACTGCTGAAGAATACCACCCAGATATTTGTCTCTTTCCAGCAGAACAACATCCTCTACACCGGCATCATAGGCGGAAATTGCCGCTGCCAGACCGGCTGGTCCGGCACCTATGACGGCCAGTTCGCATTTTTTAATCATGGCTTTCACCTACCCCGTAAGTTAAGTCAGAATCCGGTTTCAAATCTTTGACCCTCTCGGCTAAAATTTCCGATCCGGGACCGCTTTTGGTCACTTCCAGGGGAGAAATTCCCAGCTCTTCAGCAATTATTTCGGCCACCCGCGGTCCGCAAAAACCGCCCTGACATCTGCCTCCGCCAGCTCTGGTTCTTCTTTTTATCCCGTCAAGAGTGGGCGATACCAGAGGTCTATCGAGAGCATCGATGATCTCTCCTCTGGTCACATGTTCACACCTGCAGACGACCTGCCCGTAATCGCGATTTTTTTCGAACTGAGGCTGCCAGTTCTGCCGGCAGTCGGAAAAATCTCGAAGATGAGGATGATGGGGCAGAGTCGGATCAAAATCATTTTTCGGCTCTAGATCCAGATTCTCTTCCAGGTCCGGACTGATTTCTTCGATCAAATCCTTCACCATCCAGGCTATGGCGGGAGCACAGGTCAATCCGGGCGATTGTATTCCCGCCGCCTCGATAAATCCCAGCGGCTCTTCTAAGGGTTCTATCTTGAAATCTTCATGCGGCAGGGTCGCTCTCAGGCCAGCAAAGGAGGATATTACTCCATCGTCCGGCAGATCGGGTAAGAGTTTTTTACTTCCCTCCCTCACCTCCTGCAGACCGGCTGCGGTTACGGTGACATCTTCTTTGTCATCAATCTCGACCGAGTTAGGTCCTAAAAGCAGATTGCCGGCCACGGTGGGAGTAACCAGAATTCCCTTTGATTTCTCATCAGGCGTCGGAAAAATGACGTGATTTACACTATCTCCGTATTCCTTATCCAGAAGATGATACTCACCCTTGCGGGGTGTTATGCTGTAATCTTCACCGACCATGGCTGCGATTTTATCGGCGTAAACTCCGGCGGCATTAACCACCACAGAACATTTGAGGCTGCCTCTATCGGTAATCACCTTTTTAATCCGGCCTTTTTCCGTATCGATGTCCAAAACTTCAGTATTCAATCTGACGTCGGCGCCATTCTTCACCGCATTTTCCGCCAGACGGATGGTCAGCTTGTAGGGTGAGACAATACCGGCCGTTTCAGCATAAAGGGCCAGTTCTGCTTCAGGGTGGATATCCGGTTCTTTTTCCCGCAGTTCCTCCCTGTTTAAAATTTTCAGGCCGGGAATACCTCGTTTTTCTCCTGCGTTCTTTTCTCGCTTCAGATAGTCAATATCGTCTTTATCAAATCCCACTACCAGCGAACCAATTCTGGCGAAAGGCACATTCAGATCAGCACAGAGCTCATCAAAAACCGGATTTGCCTCAACATTCAGCCTGCCTTTGAGCGTATCCTCGGCAGCATTGTAACCGGCATGAATGATACCTGAATTGGCCTTGGAGGTTCCAGAAGCCACATCCGATTCCTTCTCGACCAGGCACAAAGAAATATTATACCTGCTCAGCTCCCGGGCGATGGCTGAACCCACCACTCCTCCGCCCACTATGACCACATCGTACTCATTTCTGGTATTTTCACTCATAAAAACCCTCCTTCGAATTTCTTTAGCAAACAAAAAAGAGAGAACCATCACCTCCACAGGACATAGCAATGCCCCGGCAGGCAATGGTTCTCTCTTATTCTCAACCATAACCTCTAAACGCTCAACTATATAGAATTTGTGAACTTGGTCTTCTAGATCTATTATAGGCCATTCAGAGCTGATTTGCAAATTAGGATCTTCTTGTCTTCAAATTTTTTGATAACCCTACCGTTATATTTCAGCCCAGTTCAGGGTCGATTTCATAGCTCTTTTCCAGCCAGAAATAAGCTCCTCCCTGCGGGTCTGATCGATCTCCGGTGTGAACTCCTTATCCACTCTCCTCATTCCTGCAATTTCCTCTCTATCCGACCAGAGGTTTACTGCAAGTCCGGCCAGATAGGCGGCTCCAGCCGCAGTCGTCTCGGTATTTACAGGCCGCTGCACGGTTGTATCGGCTATATCCGCCAGAAACTGAAGCAAAAATCCGTTGCTGGCCGCACCGCCATCAACTCTTATCTCCCGGCATTCTATGCCGGTGTCATCGTACATAGCTTCGAGCAGATCCTTGCTTTGATAACCCACCGCTTCCAGTGTGGCCCGAATCAGGTGATTGCGGGTTGTGCCCCTGCTCACTCCCACAACAGTACCGCGGGCTCTGGGCTCCCATTGAGGGGCACCCAGGCCGGTAAAGGCTGGAACTATATAAACACCGTCGGTATCATCGACCTTTTGAGCAAAATATTCAGAATCGGCCGGATCGCTCAAAAGCTCCAGTTCATCGCTCAGCCACTGTACTGCCGAACCGGCATTGAAGATGCTGCCTTCCAGGCAATAATTGATTTCCCCTTCTAGACCCCAGCCTATGGTGGTAAGCAGGCCGTTTTCGGAAATGTAAGAATCCGCGCCGGTATTCATCAGCATAAAAGCGCCGGTTCCGTAAGTGGATTTTATCATGCCTTTTTTATAACAGGCCTGAGCGAAGGTGGCGGAATGCTGATCACCTGCTATCCCCGCTATGGGTTTTTCATAGCCAAAAAAGTTCTGCGGCGAGGTGCGGGCAAATATGCTGCTGCTCTCCTGTACCTCTGGCAGCAGAGAGGCGGGAATATCCAGGATTTCCAGCAGGTCTTCATCCCATTTTAGATCGTGAATGTTGTACATCAAGGTCCTGGAAGCGTTGGTATAATCCGTAACGTGTTTTTTTCCTCCGCTGAGCCGCCAGATGAGCCAGCTGTCGACCGTACCGAAAACGAGCTCTCCATTCTCAGCTCTTTCTCTCACCCCTTCGACGTTATCCAGAATCCATTTGACTTTTGTGCCGGAAAAGTATGGATCGAGAAGAAGGCCAGTTTTCTGCTGGAACATATCCTCAAGTCCCCTGTCCTTCAATTCAGCGCATATATCGGTGGTTCTGCGGCACTGCCAGACGATAGCGTTGTATACGGGATCACCGGTTTCTCTATCCCAGATCAATGTGGTTTCCCGCTGATTGGTTATTCCAATTCCTGCGATATTTTCAGCTTTCAGGGACGACTGCTGCAGAGCAGCCGACATAACCGACTTGGTCGATTCCCAGATATCAGCAGGATCATGCTCCACCCAGCCTGATTTCGGATAAATCTGCTGAAACTCCTGCTGAGATTTTTCCACGATGTTGCCCTTCTGGTCGAATATCATCGCCCGGGTGCTGGTGGTTCCCTGATCGATGGCCAGAATATAGCTGGCAGCCATTGGTATCCCCCCGCGGTCAGTTTATAATTTAGGTTCTTCTCCACATCAGTTGTTGGATTTTGTTTAAGAACACTTGCATT
>CAYTDP010000033.1:0-25698 GCA_964436625.1 uncultured Halanaerobiaceae bacterium
AAAATTTCGAGTATCACTTCATCTCATGGCTTCCTGTAATAAGAGGTGAGCAGTTATCGCTTTAAAAGAATATGTCGTAAGTTTCACCAAAAATTTTGGAGAAGAACCATAATACGAAACAGCGGCTTAAACATTTTCTAATGCGGAGGTAATAAACAAATGAGCCGAGAAATCAGCTTAACCATATGGCATATCTACCACAGCGGTTCGGCAGTTTTAAACCACGAGACAAAAAATCTGCATATTTTCGATTATTACCGGCAGGCAGGCAGCAAATTCCCGGAAACATGGCTGAAAAATTATGATATCAAAAGTGCCTATTTTTATGTAAGCCACGGTCACGGAGACCATTACGATCCGGAAATATTCAGCTGGGGCGAAAAATTTGCCGGGGCCAAATATATCTTGAGCAGCGATCTCAGATCGCGGACCGAAAAATACGAAAACAGAAATTTTGAGTTCAATTATATATCTCCCGGCCAAAAGATTAAATCCGGTGAAACGACGGTGGAAGCTTACGAAAGCACCGATGAAGGTATCTCGCTTTTGACCGAACTTTCGAACAGCGGACCATTGATCTTTTTCGCCGGAGATCTCAACTGGTGGGACTGGCAGAGTTTTTCCGAAAAAGAGCGCCGGACCGAGGAAAAAGAATACAAACAGGTTATAGATAAACTGGCAGGCAGGGAGATTGATCTAGCCTTTGTTCCCGTAGATCCCAGACTGGAAGAAAGCTTCGATCTGGCCGGCCGTTATTTCATCGAGAAAGTCAGCCCCAAAAACTTTGTGCCAATCCATTTTGGCGATGATTATGAAACTCCAGAAAGCTTTCGCCAAAAATACGATGGAGAAAGAACGAATATCCTGGCCGTAGAAAAACCGGGACAGCGACAGGAACTAAAACTTTAAATATAAGCGTTATAAATCCCCCGCATAAAAGCGGGGGATTTTGACATACAGATCAAATTTTGCCCGGCCGATCGTCAATCAATCGATTATATCCAGTTCCAGTCCTATTTTTTTGAATTTGTCCAGAGCAAACTCGAGATCATCCTGGCCGTGTGAAGCCGAGATCATAACTCTTATACGGGCCTCTCCTCTAGGTACAGTAGGAAATCCTATCGACTGAGCAAAAATTCCCTCCTCAAAGAGGCGTTCGCTGAAACGACTGGCAGTTTCCGCCTCCCCCAGCATGACCGGAGTTATCGGAGTCTCGGTGCCCCCGACATCAAATCCAGCTTCTTTCATTTCCTTCTGGAATATCTCAGCATTATTCCAGAGCATTTTTACCAGGTCGTTGTTCTCCTCGAGAATCTCGACCGCTCTTATAGTGGCAGCAAGATCCGGCGGGGTTACAGCTGAGCTGAAAAGAAAAGGTCGGCCTTTCTGACGCAGAAATTCCACCAGAGTCTCGCTGCCGGCAATCGCCCCGCCGACTGTGCCGAAAGCTTTGGAGAAAGTCCCCACCTCTATATCAACATCGCCGTGCAGATCAAAATGGTCGACAATTCCCCTGCCGTGGCTGCCCAGCACTCCTTCACCGTGAGCGTCATCGACCATAACCACCGCGTCATACTCCTCGGCCAGCTCGACTATCTCGGGCAGTGGAGCTATATCGCCATCCATGCTGAAAACTCCGTCGGTCACTATGAGTTTATGTCTCCCTTCTGCCTCCTCCAGGACCGACTCCAGCGAATCCATATCGGCGTGTTCGTAAACTTTCAGATCTGCCCGTGATAAACGGCAGCCGTCGATAATGCTGGCATGGTTTAGTTCATCGCTGATTATAACATCTTCTTCACCTGTAATGGCCGGTATGACGGCCAGATTGGCATTGAAGCCGGATTGAAATGTCAGAGTCGCCTCCGCCTTCTTAAAATCAGCCAGTTTCTCCTCCAGTTCGCGGTGCAGTTCCATAGTTCCCGCTATAGTTCGCACCGCTCCCGGCCCAACACCGTACTTATCCACAGCTTTCTGGGCAGCCTCGACCAGCTCGTGATGATTGGCCAGTCCCAGATAGTTATTGGAGCAAAAATTCAGCTTCTCTTCGCCCTCTATATCAACCCAGGCTCCCTGAGGGCTTTCCAGAGTGCGTATGCGGTTATATAATCCTTCTTCTTTTAATTCGGCTATATCTTCCTTCAGTCTTGCCTCAAAATTCTCATTCATAACTTGTTACCTCCTTTTAAGTCAAGAGCACGATCTTACCGCAGTCACCCGATTCCATAAGTTTCATACCCCGTTCGAATTCCTCCAGGGAAAATTCATGGGTGACAAGCTGCTTTAGATCTATAATCTGCTCTCGCAATAACCGCCTGGCTGTGTACCAGGTCCGATACATCTTACGCCCGGTAATTCCTTCCACCCTGAGATTTTTAAAAACCTGCTGGTTGATATCCAGACTGACTTCACCGTCGAATGCACCTAAAATGGCCATTTTACCGCCGGGAGTCAAATGTTCAAGGCCCTGGCGCAGGGCAGCTTTGTTTCCGGACATCTCGGCTGCAAGATCAAACCCCTCCGCCCGGAGATTCTGGTTTAAATGATCCTCGAGACTTTCCGGCTCGATGGCCCAGCTGGCCCCCAGTTCTTCTGCCAGCTTACGACGGTAATCATGCGGTTCGGTCACCGTTATCGTGGCAGCCCCCAGAGCCCGGGCCACCAGAACACCCATAAGGCCTACCGGCCCCGCCCCGGTGATCAGGACATTGTTCCCGGCGGGTTCTCCGGCATTTATCGTATCGATAGCATTCCCCAGCGGCTCCTGCAGAGAAGCCAGTTCCGGCGAGAGTCCCGGCGGATTTATTTCCAGCATATCGGCCTCAATAGCTGTATACTCCGAAAAGACACCGTCGGTATGAACCCCCAGTATCTCCATATTCTGACATATATGCCGCTGACCGGTCCGGCACTGATAGCATTCTCCACAGTTAATATGTGTTTCAGCTGAAACAAAATCACCTTCAGAAATTCTCGTCACCAGTTCGCCCGTCTCAACTACACGGCCGGCAAGCTCATGTCCCATAGTATGAGGCAGCTCGATATCTTTTTCCTGAGCCCATTCATTCCAGGCGTAGATATGATAATCGCTTCCGCAGATTGAAGTGCTTTCTACCTCAATCAAAGCCTGAGTGGGGGAGGGGCTGGGCACCGGCACCTCCTCCAGAGAAGCTCCCGGAGCAGCTTCAGTCTTCACCACCGCTTTCATGGTATCCTTCAATCTGATAACCCCCTGTAAAATGGCTTAAAGACCAGATCGATCTCTCATCGACCGCGGGTTTTAGCTCTCAGTCAAAAATAACCTCTATACTGCTGGCCGGACTCGCCACCTCTATAATAATTTTCTCATCAGCCTCCTGAAAATTTTTCGAAAGATAGGTGTTGGGATCGACCTCTTCCAGATCCACATCGGCAAAATTATCGCTGCTGACCACGTTCTCGGTGTCGATTTTAAACCCCACTTCCTCCGGCAGATGAAAGGTCATATCAGAGGCTCCGGAACTGATTTTCACATCGCTGGAATACCGACCAAAATAAATCTCCAGGTCACTTACGCCGGAGTTGATATCCAGGCTGCTAACTTTGAGATCTCTCAGATTCAGTTCATAATGTCCGGCACCTGATTCTATCTTCAGCTCGTGCGGAAGTCTATCGCTCAGCTGCAATACTGCATGGTTGATAAAATCCATCTCTTCCAGCTCAAAACGCTGATGTTGATAGATCGAAAGTTTGCCAAGCCTATCCTGACTATCGTAATCGTAATTTATTTCCGGTTCCATCTCTCCGTATTCAAAATTCAATTCATAGAGATTGTCTCCTTCTTCCTCCTCCGAGAAAAGAGGCTTTACATCCAGTCTCCCCGCCTCAACATTAAATTTGACGAGAAGTTTTTCGATCTCAGGATCGTAGGTCATCTCTTCTCCCAGAGTCTCGGTGCTCTCTTCAACCTGCGGCCCTGTTCTTCCCACCATATGCCAGTAAATGGGATTGGCGGGATTGGGAAAGAGAAGTCCAACGAAAATCATGATCAAAAGCAGAGGTGTGATCCACCAGAATTTGGTGCCACGAAAAATTATGTTCAGGCCAAGCAGGATCAGAAAAACAGGCCAGCTTCTCTTGAGCAGGCTCCAGAAATCAAAACCCAGATAGCCGAAGGCATCCAGCAAAAAAAGCATACCTGTTCCTATCAGCAGAATACCGAAGGTGATGTCTGATCTGCTGTAACGGCTTTCATCCACCGAAATCAACCCCCCTGACCAGAAGCAGCAGGCCCAAAAATATGAGTATCAAAGGCCAGAACGGTCTTAGATAGAAGGCTGGAAACCACATATTGAACAAAAACAGGGCTCCCAGCAGAACGAGAAAAATTCCCAGGTAACGCTCGCGAGAACTAAAAAAACCGTCCGTCCTGCCGCTCCGGCGATCCTGGCCTGCGCGAGAACGGTCTTCCTCGCGGTAAAAATTTTGCTGCCGGCCTTCTTCCGGCAGAGGTTCTAAAGGTATTATTATCCAGGCTATAATGTAAACCAAAAAACCCATGCCTTCGGCCAGGAGCAGCAAAATAAAGAGAAGTCGAATCAATATGGGGTCGATATCAAAATAATCAGCCAGACCCCCGCAGACCCCGCCCAGTACTTTATGACGGCGCGAGCGATAAAAACGAGTCCGGTCATTTTTGCTGTCCTGCCGGCGTTTCATATTAACCCCGCCTTTCTCACTGCGCTTACATTATATCTTATATCATGGCAACATTCAAAACAGAGATTATCCCATCCTCTCGGCCGAGCGGCGTTGATTTTGACTGTAAAGCCTATCATAATAATTTTTCATCATCTCAGCAGCGGTAAACTTATCGATAGTCGAGGCGATACTATTTTCCCTTATCCGGGCAAATTCCCCCGGTTCTTCATAATAAAGAGGTAGAACTTCTTCTAACAGAACCCGGTAGAGTTTTTTGAGATCGTGTTCATCCTGCTTTTGGGCTGTATCAGCCTCAAAACCATCTCCTATCTTCCATCCGTTGACACCGTGCTGGCAGGCCTCAGGCCACCAGCCATCGAGAATGCTCAGATTGGGGATGCCATTCATCGCCGCCTTCATACCGGAGGTTCCGCTGGCCTCCAGCGGTCTGCGGGGATTGTTGAGCCAGACATCAACACCGCGGGTCAAAAGCCGGCCTATTTCCATATCATAATCCGGCAGAAAAACCACCGCTTCAGGATATCTACGGCTCATTTTGACCAGTTCGGCCACGATATCCTTGCCGTTATCATCCAGGGGATGAGCTTTGCCGGCATAAACGATTTGAATTTTGCCTTCCTCCAGATAGGGGCCGATGCGCTCCTCATCAGAAAACAGCAGAGTGGCTCTCTTATAGGGTACAGCCCGCCGGGCAAAACCCAAAAGCAGCCTTTCTTCAGCCAGCTTCTGGCCGGTTTGTTCAGTTATAAAGTCCAGCAGTTCAGCTTTGTTTTTAGCATGTTCTGCAGCCACCGAAGGACCTTCGTCCTCGCGCCAGGCGCTGACAACCTCTTCATCGACCCAGCTGCCGCGATGCACTCCGTTGGTTATGGCCTTTATAGGGGCTCTATCATCCACGTCCTCCCACATCCTGCGTGCGGTCTTACCGTGGAGCTGAGAGACGCCGTTAGCCAGCGAGGAAAGGCGCAGGCCTGCCACAGTCATATTGAAAGGCGCCCCGCCAATCTGTACCATCTCATCCAGGCTGAGACCGTTGAATGCTCCCATGTAAGAAAGAGTTCTCAGGCTGTGCTCTTCGTTACCCTGCTCAACCGGGGTATGCGTGGTAAAAATTACTTCCTCCCGCGTATTTTTTAGAGCTTCGTCAAATCCGGCTCCCCCGGCTCGCTTCTCCTCTATCAGTTCGGTGCCGGCCAGAGCGGCATGCCCTTCATTAAAATGATAAACATCGACATCGATATTAAGCGCCCGCAGAGCTCTCACACCGCCTATACCCAGAATCATCTCCTGGGCTATCCGCTCTTCGCTGAACCAGCCGTAAAGCTGACCGGTAAGCCAGGCATCTCCCGCTTCATTGGCAGGATGATTGGCATCGAGCAGATAAAGGTCAGCATTGCCAAAATCGCCGGCCCGGTAAACAGAACAGATAACCTCTCGACCTCTTATATCGACGCTAACTCGAACTCCCGTATCGTCAACAAGATCATATATATGATCATGGCGGGGATAACTATCGACCGGTCTGCCTTCCTCTATGCGCTGTGAGGTATAGCCCTGCCGCCACAAAAGTCCTATGCCGACAAGGGGCATATTTTCATCCCGGGCTGCCTTCAAAACATCGCCGGCCAGAATACCCAGCCCCCCGGCATAAATCGGCAGACTGTTATCGAGTCCGTATTCCATACAGAAATAAGCCACTTTAGGTCTTTTTCCCTTTCTTTCCAGCCGCTTATGAATACCCCGGCCCGGCCTTAACCGGCGGACCGGTCTGTCCCGTTTGAGCGATCGGAGCTTCCTGCCAGCTGTCTTAAAGAATTTCATTTAAAAATCACCCTTCCCGGCTGAACTGCTGCGGGCCAGAAAATTCTGGCCCCTTGCATTTTCAGCTGATTTATTATATTCTTAACACAAAGTTTAATCGTGATTATAATATAAACATTATTTATTTCAGGGGGAGTCCTGCTAAATGATAAAATTCGATAAAAAAGATGTTAAGAAAATTCGTACTATCAAAGTTTTTATCGATGCGGCAGCCCAAATCATCGAAGATGAGGGAATAGAAAACGTCACCATCCGCAAAGTCGCTGATATAGCAGGTTATAATAGCGCTACTATCTACAATTACTTCGATAACTGCAATCAGCTGGTTTTTTTCGCCGCCGCCCGTTTTATGAAAGATTACATAGATGAGATGCCGGATTATATTGACCGGGGCGAAACAGAGTTCGAAAAACTCCTGCTCATGTGGGAATGTTTCTGCTACCATTCCTTTCAAAAACCCAAAATCTACCATGCTATCTTTATAGACGATATTGGAGGCAGACCGGGCAATCTTCTGGAAAATTACTTTCAGCTGTTCCCGGAAGACTTAAATTCCCCGCCGCAGGAGCTTATTCCCATGCTCAAAGCCACTGATTTTTCGCGCCGAACCTCACTGGCCATAATACCTCTGGTAGAAAATGGGACCTTCTCCGAAGAAATGGCCCGGGAAATAGATGAACAGATCCGCCTGATATATCAGGGTATGCTGTCATTGATAATCAATAACCGCCGCCCTCATGACCCCGATCAGAATACCGAAAAAGTTATGAAACATATAAAACGCATATTTGAATACGGTCGGGAACATTCCTGATCAACCTCTGTATCTCCCTATCAGACAGCCGCGAAAAGAGCCAGCCGCAGCAAAAACACGAAAAAAACCAGTCCGGCGGCCAGGCGGGCATTGAGTTTGTGGATGACGGTATAATCTCCCTTTATCTCATCTCCGCGCCAGCTTATGATAATGCTGTAGGCCATCTGGACCAGATTCAGACCAGTCGATATCAGCACGGCCGCCAGCGCTATCTCATCAAGCCTCAAAAGAGCACAGCTCAGGGTTATAATGACGGTCAGCGCCGACTCGCCAAAAATTCCCGAACTGGCAAATAAAAAACCGTACTCCCAGAAAACATCATAACGCGAATAAGCCTTTAGAAACCTCTCCTCGTTCGAACTCACCCATCTCTCCCCATCATAAATCGAGGTGCGCTGGGGGAATTCAACCATATCGATTTTGATGCTGCTGCCCGGCACTCCCAGCCGGCGGCCCAGAAGATATCTGCCCACCTCCTGGCTGAAATAAAGCAGATATAGAAGAAATATATAGCTTAAGATCCTCAATATCCAGATTGCCATTCCTGCGCCTCCTCAACTTCTGACCAGCCGCCTCCATCCTTTCCGAACAGTATATATGAAAATTTAACCAGCTGTTTCAAGGAAGAATCAAATTTCATAACTGCTATTTATCCTGGCTGGCAAGCTTCTCCTCGAGCCGCTCATGACGGTAAACCAGCTCCTCCCGGCGTTTTCTCCAGTCCGACATGATCTGTCTGTATTCGCGAAGATAGTCCCGGGCCCGGCGGCAGAACTTCAATGCCCGGGCATAATCCCTGCGCTGATGCTCGTAATATTTGGCCAGCTCCCGGTAGGGAAAGAGGCCGCCGCGTCCTTCATCTGACATCCTCTGCCAGATATCGGCAGCCTCCTCATAACGATCAACCCGCTTGTACTGCCAGCTCAATTCTTTTTCTATTTCGGTCTTCAGCCGCCTGCCCCCGACTTCAGCCAGAGCCCGCTCATAACTTTCTATGCTTTGCTGACGGCGTCCGCACTCCTCCAGCTGATAGGCCAGGTTGTAATATTCGCGGGCATTATGGCGGTAATTCCCCTCAGCTTCAGCCGCTCTTTCCAGAATTAGGGCCAGAAAAGCCATGGAAATTACATCATAACGATTGTGAAGCAATATCGGCTCCAGCAATTTCCAGCTGCCCCGTTCGAGAAAAGCTCTGTAGTAATGAGGAACTTCACTGCCGTCTATATCACCCTCCCGGTGAAAATCCAGCAGATTTTTCTCCAGGGCTGTCAGGCTGCAGGAATTGTGATGTTTCCAGAGACGCCGGCAGGGATGGAGCAGGTCGAGATGAGACTCCGGTCCTGGTGGGTCAATCCGGTTGAGGATGAAACGGTTTTTGAGCAGCGGCAGATCGAAGGATTTGCCGTTGAAGGTAACCGGAACCGGCCGGCTCTCCATCTTCGCTTTTACCTCCTGGAGCAGCGAGGCTTCCTCCACAAAATCACGCATGAGGTGCTGTTCAACTATCAGAGTGCCGTTTTGAAAATAACCCAATCCCACAAGAAAGGCACTGGTCCCCGTGCCCCCGGCCAGACCGGTGGTCTCCGTGTCTAAAAGCAGCAGCCGCTCGCGGCTTACCGATTCCTGCCGCCGGAACAAAAAATCGGAGTCGCAGGCGAATTCAGCCGGCAGATCGTCAAGAGAGAATCGACCGTGCTGGTAATTTTGGTTCAATTTTCTGTGCTCGAGATAGTGATCGCGATCCTCACAGTCATTCTTTCCCTGAGCGGAGTCCGGCGGAGATTCTTCAGATCCGTTCCGCCCGGTTTCGCCTGATGACCTCTCAGCTGCTCTCTTTTTTAACCTCTCCAGCTTATTGTTAATATCCATCCTCACTGCCTCCCTGCAGCAGCTTGTTCAAAATCAGTTCGGCTCCCTCACGGGCCTCTATTCCGACCTCGCTGCCCGGTCCCACACAGGAGGGACAGCCGCTCTCACAGCCGCAATCCCTCAAATGGTCCCTGGCTCTCTGCAGAAGCCTGTCGTGCACGCGGTAAAGTTTTTCGCTGAGGCCTATGCCGCCGGGATAGCTATCATAAAAGTAAATTGTCGGCTCACCTGTATGAGGCGAACGGACCTGAACAGCCTCCTTTATATCTCCGGGATCGGAGAGCAGAAACAATGGCGCTATATTAACGATCAGCCTGGCAGTCCCCAGCATCCCGTTTTCTAAAACTTCAGACCCCAATTTCTCCTGGAGGGATCCAGGAACGGTAAACCAGCAGCCGGTGGTATGCATCTCCTGTTCCGGCAGATTTATATCTCCATAACCCACGTTTTCGTGGGTCTTGAATTTTACCTTTTTGAACATGGTAGCCTGGGCCGTGACCGAAACCTCGCCGTGACAGAGCCGGTGGCTGGCTTTTTCCTCGCAGTCAAACTCCTCCAGGACTCTCAAATCCACCGCCAGAGAAGCGTCGGTATAATAATTGACATCCGCCTTTTCGACCAGAGCCTTTCTGTCCTCAAAATCCAGCTCCTGCACCTGGTACTGGCTGCCGCCATGCAGATAGATAGCCTTTTCGTGAATTGTGGTTGGGGCGCTGTGATAGTCGACCCTTCCTATCACCTGATGATTTGGGGAACTCACATCTATGACGGCAAAATCATCGCTGGAGGCGCTCCTGAGACTTATATCCTCGGCCGGATATTTATCGGCCATCCAGTGCCAGCGGCCGCCGCTGTAACGAAGAACTCTCTCCTCCTCGAGATACTCGAGCATCTCGGCGGTCGATTCTACGCCGAAAGTCTCGCCTTCTTCAAAGGGAAGTTCGAAAGCGGCACATTTCAAATGAGAGATCAGGATCAGCAGGTTATCAGGGTTTATGAGACCGCTTTCCGGGGGCTGCTCAAAAAAGTAATCGGGGTTTTTTACCATAAACTGATCCAGAGGGCTGGAGGAAGCCACCATTATCGTCAGGGCCCGCTCCCGGCCCCGGCCGGCCCGACCGGCCTGCTGCCAGACGCTGGAGATCGCTCCCGGATAACCGGCAATCAGACAGGCCTGCAGCTGTCCGATATCGATGCCCAGCTCCAGGGCATTCGTACTAACCACCCCGGTGATATCACCTTCTCGCAAACCTTTTTCGATATTTCTCCGCTCCCCGGGCAGATAGCCGCCCCGATAGCCCTCGACCCGAATAGAAGAGGGCAGCTCTTCCTGCAGATAGGAGAGCAAAATTTCGGTGTTGAGCCTGCTTCTGGCAAAGATGATGGTGGAAATTTGATTTTTCAAAAGGCGCCGGGCCAGTTTTTTGGCTTCCTTAACGCAGCTGCGCCTGACCCCCAGCTCTTCATTGACCACCGGAGGGTTGTAAAAGACAAAATCTCGCGGTCCCTGAGGGGCTCCGTTTTCATCTATTACCTTCATATCCTCGCCGGTGAGGCGGGCGGCCAGTTCCCCGGGATTTTCAATGGTGGCCGAAGAACAGATGAATTGAGGGCTGGACCCATAAAATTCTGCTATCCGCTTGAGCCGGCGAATTACATTGGCCACATGGCTGCCGAAAACCCCGCGATAGCTGTGCAGCTCATCGAGGACAATATAATCCAGGTTTTCAAAAAGTTTGACCCATTTGGTATGATGGGGCAGAATACCGGTATGCAGCATATCCGGATTTGTGATCACTATGTGAGCTGCGTTCCTGATGCTCCGGCGCACCGAGGGTCGGGTATCGCCATCATAGGTGAAGGTTTTGATCTCGCCCGGCAGCCCCTCAGCCAGACCGTGCAGCTCTTTAAGCTGATCCTGAGAAAGAGCCTTGGTGGGAAAAAGATAGAGAGCCCGGGTCGATCCTTCAGAGACGATCGAGTTCAGCACCGGAATATTATAACAGAGGGTTTTGCCCGAGGCGGTCGGCGTTACCACCACCGGATTCTCACCTTCGCAGGCCTTTTTTACCGCCCGGGACTGATGCGAATATAGTTTTGTGATTCCCCGCTCTTTTAAAACTTCGACCAGCTCGCAGTCCAAAAAATCGGGAAAATCAGCGTATTCTGCCTTTTGACCGGAAAGCTCGCGCCAGTGAGTTACGTTATCCAGATTTTGCAGCCTGCTGCGGAGCTGATTTAAATTCATGACAAAGCCCCTTTCCTGGGCCGAAATAAATTATGCGAAAATTTATCCCCGCTCAGATCAAGAAACCGCCCCTGATTATGTACCAGACCAGCCCGAACCAGGCATGGAACATCACGGCAGCCAGATAACCCCGCCGTCGGAACTGCCAGGCAGCCGCCAGAGCCAGCACCAGATTCATCAGCAGAACCTGAAGCCAGACGAGCGGGGGCAGCTGGGTCAGAGAAATTTCCTCCAGAGAAACGATCATATCGAATCCGTGAGCCAGAGTATAAATAATACCGGCTGCGGCGGCGGCCGGCCAGTAAATACTGCCGCTTAAACCTTTTTTACCTTTCGGGATTGCTTCACCCGAAAATCTCTGCTGTCGGTAGGCCAGGATGACCGCGACCAGCACTGGTATCAAGAAAAGGCGATAGAGAATTTCTTCGGCCACCGCCCCCGTGATCAGAGCAAAAAGAGAATGAGGGAATCCCGGCCCGGCAAAATATCCCAGCCCGTGCAGCCCGGCAAAACCGCTCTCGAGGAAAATAAAAATTAGCCCGACAGCGATGCCGGCAAAGGCCGGTTCCAAATAATCTATCAGACCTGGATATTGCACACTCCAGACCCCGGGTAAACCGATCTCTCCGGCCAGTTTGAACCCAAAAAGACCCAGAAGACCGTATAGAAAAAACATGATCACCATATCCATCAGCGTGCGGGCATAAACCGAGAGATCCAAAAATCCGGTCATAAAGTAAGAACTTGCTCCCATGAGCGTATTGAGCCCGGTGGCAGTAGTCGCTGCCAGTACCAGCAGCACATATATTTTAAAAAATTTTCCGCTGAAGCCCTTTCCCCTATTCATTCAGAGCACCTCTGCTTTATTTTATGGTTCTTCTTGTCTTTTTAACAAATTCTAGCTGACAGCACCTCATTCCTGCCTGAAAGACAAAAGCCTCCCGATATGGGAGGCTCAGCATGGCTTTATTGAATTATTTGGATTTTCAATAGCTTCTACCCAGTCTGGTAAATAGCAGTTTGACCGCCAGACCGGTTAAAAACAGCAGAAAGAAAAGCCATATCGGTCTGCTGCTGAAAACTACCATCAGCGGCGAGAAAAAACTGATTATTCCAGCCAGGATAAAAGCTCTGCCCCAAAAACGCTGTCCGGCATTTTTATCCGAGTTGAAAAGCTGAGTCAACCAGACTGAGGGCAAAGAAAGATCTCCGGTCATGAGGGCAAATCCGAGCATAACCAGCCCCATGCCCATAAGAGATAATATATAATAGATGCTGCATCACTCCTTTTACGTTCGATCTGGTTTTTGATTTCTGTATTGAAAGCTGTATCTTTTGATGGGAAATTTATTCCGAAAAAAGGCCGCTGCAGCTGTAGACTCGGTTAAAACTCGAAACTCCAACAGCAGGCCTGACTCGAGAAAATATTAACACAGAGCCTGCTTAATTGCAAGCATGATGCCTTCAAACCGCCCGGACTTTTCAGGATTCCTGCAGAGCTTCTACAGCTGATTGGGCGAGAATTCCGCTGCCTACCGGCAGAGAACTCTCGTCGACATCAAATTCAGGATGATGCCACTGATGGACAATTCCCTCCTCTTCATTTCTCACTCCCAAAAAGAAAAAGCAGCCCGGCACTTCCTGCATAAAACAGGCAAAATCCTCGCCTCCGCCGGTCGGTTCAGGGCTTATCACCTTCTCCTCACCGACGATTTTCCTGGCTGCTATCTTACCGCAATGACTCATCTTTTCATCATTGATCAAAGCCGGCAGATCAAATTTATAATCCAGATCGCCGGAAGTGTCATGAGCATCACAGATATTTTCGATTATCCTGGTGAGGATATCCGGCAGTTTTTTCTGCACCTCCGGATTAAATGTTCGCACCGTTCCCTTCATTTCGACTCTGTCTGCAATTACGTTCCAGGCTTCACCGCCATTAAATTTGCCGATCGAGACCACCACATTCTCGAAAGGAGAGACTCTGCGGCTTACGACCGTCTGCAGATTTTGCACCAGGGCGGAGCCGGCAACTATAGCATCGCGTGTTTCATGGGGGATAGCACCGTGTCCACCTTCGCCTTCGACTGTTATTTCCAGCACATCCACAGCGGCCATCATAGGCCCTGCTTTTACCCCCACTTTTCCAGCTTCGATGTCAGGTTTAGTATGCAGGCCAAAAATGCAATCAACATCAGGATCTTTCAATACCCCGTCATCCATCATGGCTCTGGCTCCGCTGTTAATTTCCTCGGCCGGCTGAAATATAAATTTTACATCTCCCTGCAGTTCACCCCTGACTTCTGAGAGCAGTTTGGCCGCGCCCAGCAAAGACGTGGTGTGTACATCGTGACCGCAGGCATGCATAACTCCTTCATTCTGAGATTTGTATTCAACCTCGTTTTTTTCTTCGATCGGCAGGGCATCGATATCCCCTCTCAGCGCAGCTGTCGGACCTTCCTCCGCTCCCGACAGATAGCCAACCAGGCCGGTTTTTCCCACCCCTCTTTCTACCTCTATTCCGAGTTCTTGCAGATATTCCTCTATTTTATCACCCGTCCTGGTCTCCTCGAAACTCAGTTCCGGATGTCTGTGAAGATCTCTTCTGATTTCGACCAGCTCATCCTTCAATTCGAAGGCTCTTTTTTGCAGGTTAATATCCATCTTTTAGCTCTCCTCCCTTTCTATTTCTCGAGTCGGTTCATGTAAAGCGGATTTTCAGCACACAGCTTCTCTACCTCCAGCTTCAACTTCTCCTGAGCTTTTTCCTCCCTGAGAGCGAGCTGAACTATGCCGGCCAGCTCTTTGATGTCCTCCTCCTTAAAACCGCGGGCGGTAACCGCAGGTGTACCGATTCTGATGCCGCTGGTCACCCGGGGAGATTTATCATCGTAAGGAATCAGGTTTTTATTGACGGTTATATCTATCTCTTCCAGCTTTTTTTCGGCTTTTCTGCCGGTCAAATTCCAGGGGGATAGATCTACCAGAAATAAGTGGTTGTCAGTCCCTCCGGATACTATCCTGAGACCGTTCCGGGAGAGCTCACCGGCAAAAATACGGGCATTCTCTCTGACATCCTGCTGATATTTTTTGAACTCCTCCTTTTGAGCGATCTTAAAGGTGACGGCCTTGGCGAAGACGTTCTGTAAAATAGGACCGCCCTGGGTGCCGGGAAAGATAGCTTTATCTATCGCTTCAGCATATTTTTCATCGCATAAAATAAAGCCGCCTCTGGCTCCTCTCAGGGTCTTGGTTGTGGTGCTGGTCACTACATCCGCGGCCGGCACCGGGTTTTGATGCAGTCCTGCTGCCACCAGCCCGGCAATATGGGCCATATCCACCATGAAATAGGCATCGATCTCGTCGGCTATCCCGGCAAATCTCTCAAAATCTATTTCCCGCGAATAGGCGCTGGCCCCGGCCACTATGATCTCTGGCTCGTGTTCTAAAGCCAGTCCTTCCACCTCATCGTAATCAATCAGCTCATCCTCTTTTCTGATGCCATAACTGATAGCATCAAAAAATTTACCGGTGATGCTGGCCGAACTTCCGTGGGAGAGATGACCGCCGTGATCGAGATTCATGCCCAGAATAAGATCGCCGGGCTCGAGCAGGGCTGAATACACGGCCAGATTGGCATTAACCCCGGAATGAGGCTGAACATTGGCATGGTCAGCTCCGAAAAGTTTTTTGGCCCTCTCTATGGCCAGCGTTTCCATCTCGTCAATATAATGACAGCCGCCGTGATAGCGATCACCCGGATAACCCTCGGCATATTTATTGGTGAAAACAGATCCCTGAGCCTGCAGAATCGATCGATAGACGAAATTTTCTGAGGCTATCAATTCTATAGAATTTTCCTCGCGCTCCAGCTCTTTATCCAGAATTGCTTTTGCTTCCGGGTCCGTATATGATAAATAATCCATAATTTTTATCCCCTCCTCGGCTGCGGTTTTTACGGCTTTTATGGCTTTTATTTGAATTTAACTGGAAATTTCCTCGAGAAAATCGATGTATTCCTCTTTGCTGAGCACCGGTTCGAATTTATCGATAATTCTATCGGCTTTTTCAGCTTCTCCATAAAGAAGGTCGATAGCGCTCATGGCCATAACTTTAGCAGGCAGCAGGTAGGCTTTTTCTCTATCTTCGATTTCGAATTCGCGTGAATGTATG
Source organism: uncultured Halanaerobiaceae bacterium (assembly GCA_964436625.1). Lineage (GTDB taxonomy): Bacteria > Bacillota > Halanaerobiia > Halanaerobiales > Halarsenatibacteraceae > Halarsenatibacter. The sequence continues at coordinate 15,627 of CAYTDP010000033.1, forward strand.
CTGCCCCTGACTCCGCTCACGAGCGGATGAAGGCCGGGCATGATATGGGTTAAATCTCCAAAATCGAAGGAACCGGCAAAACTGGCACCTCTCTGGATTTTTTCCTCATCGGTCAGATTGGCGGCATTATCGGCAAATATCTCGTCGAGGTCCCCGGTGTTTATCATGGGGAGATAACCGGGAATCTCCTCTATTTTAACTTCGGCGCCGACTGCATCTCCGCCCGCTCTCAAAGCTCTATTGACCTTTTCGTTGGCTTCTGTCAATCCGTCCAGAGTTCTCGCCCTGACATAGGTCTCCATTCTGACATCCGACGGCACCACGTTTACTATATCTCCGCCTTTGGTTATAATCGGATGAACTCTCACCCGCTCATCATCGGGAAATGTCTCCCGCTGGGCGTGGATATTATTCATGGCCAGCATGGCGGCATTGAGGGCATTAACTCCTTCTTCGGGGGCGCTGCCGGCGTGGGCCTCTCTGCCGACGAAATTAACGTTTTTGCCGATAAAACCGTTGCCCTCCGGTCCCACTATCACATCCTTTTCATCCATCTCCAGAGAATGGATCATCATGGCCATATCGACATCGTCAAAATGTCCTCTTTTTATCATTTCCTGTTTGCCGCCGAAATAATCAATCTTCCCTTCTTCTTTCAACCCGGATCTATAGTCCAGCTCGACGAACTCCTCGGCGGGCACAGCCATAAACACAATCTCCCCGGCCAGTTCAGCCATGATTTTTTCGCTGCTGAGCGCATGAGCCACCCCCAGCATGGCGGCAGTCTGTATATTATGTCCGCAGGCATGTACAGCTCCGGTTTCAGGATCAGCGTCGGGATGCTCATGAACTATCACCGCATCCAGCTCGCCCATAACCGCCAGCGTGGGACCGGCCCCGCTTCCTTCGAGACCGGCTTTACAGCCGGTCACCGCTATATTCTTTTCTACTTCCAGATCAAGCTTCTCCAGCTCTTCAGAGACGAGATCGGTGGCAAAATTTTCTTTATAACCGAGCTCGGGATTTTCATACATTTTCTCGCCCACATCCAGGATAAGATCTTTCTTCTTTTCTATCTCCTCGACAGCCGCTTTTTTCAACCTCTGTTTTTTATCCATAATCCAGCCTCCCGCTTAAATTTTGTCAGGATCATCTCGATATCAGAATTAAACTTTTTCTCTGCTTTAAGTTCAGTTTTAGGCCAAAAAGCTGACCCGGACTTTGAAAAATTTCGAGTATCACTTCTCTTTGTGGCTTCCGATGCATTTTAGGCCTCTGCCCGGGATTCCTTCAGCATAACATCTGCGAGCACTTCCGTTCCCCGGACAATATCATCTATTTCAGTGTATTCATCGGGCGAATGGCTGATTCCCTCCTCGCTGGGTACAAAGATCATACCGATTCTGGTTTTTTCAGCGACAATTTGAGCATCATGGCCGGCACCGCTGGGCATCGAAATATACTCATAGCCCCGCTCCCTGCAGGCCTCTTTCAGGATTGATCGAGATTTTTCCGGAATAGGACAGGGATCTTCGTCCTCATGATAGCTGTAATCGACGCTGATTTTTCTGGCAGAAACAATCTCGCTGATTTTCCTGTCGATATCGTTCATCAACCGCTTTTTCGATTCTTTGTCTGTTCCGCGAAACTCCAGGGGAATCTTTACCTTTCCCGGTATCACATTCATAGCTCCCGGTTCTACAGCCACATCTCCCACGGTGGCCACAGAATCCCGGTAGGCTTCTCTGCGGCCGAATTTTTCCAGAGCCAGAATAACTTCAGCAGCAGCTGCCAGAGCATCCTTCCGAAAGTTCATGGGGGTAGCCCCGGAATGATCCTCTCTTCCCTCTATCATCGCCCAGCCTCTGGTAGCGCCGGCAATGGCCTCTACTACACCCAGAGGAATATTTTTCTCATCCAGAACCCTCCCCTGTTCGATATGCATTTCATAATAACACCTGACGGTTCCGGGAGAGCGTTCAGCCTTTTCAAAGTCTTCCGGGTCATAACCGGCCCCCTCCAGAGCCTTCCGGTAAGTAATGCCCGAGTCATCAATCCACTTTTCCTGCAGCAGCTCCTCAGACAGCTGGCCGGCAAAACCCATGCTGCCTTTAAAGGAGCCGCCAAATCTGCTCAGTTCTTCGCCGGCAAAGACTGCAAGTTCGAGCGGATGTTCGGTATAGACTTCGGCTTCATTTAAGGCCCTGATGGCTTCCAGCCCACCCAGAACGCCGACAGCTCCATCGTATTTCCCGCCATTCAGGGGAGTATCTATATGTGAGCCGGTCATCACCGCCGGCAGAACACTATCGCGGGAATACTTGATCCTTCTGCCGAAAATATTTCCGACGGAGTCCTCATAAACCTCCAGCTCAGCTTCCTCCATCTTCTCCTTGATATATTCCCGGGCTTTTAAAGCCGGTTCCGTCCAGGCCAGACGGTCTATGCCTCCTTTTTCATTTCTGCCGAACTCAGCCAGCTCTTCCAGATTCTTTTTCAATCTTTCTTTATCTACCTTCATCAAAAAATTACCCCCTCAAAAAAGAAAAACAATAATCATAGGGCAGGTCTTTAATCGACCGATTAAAGACCTGCCCCTTCTGCAGCAATTTAAATGATTTAAATAACGCCCATCAGTGTCAATAAAATATGAGCTATTATAGCAGAACCTATAAATGTTCCCAGGAAAACGAATATTGCAACTAAAACAACCTTCCAGCCGATCTCTTTGAATTCATCTACCTTGTTCCCTACTGCTATCCCGGCCACAGCCAGAATTATAGGGGTGGTGGCCAGAAAGTCCACCTGATCTGTATATTCCAAAACCACCTCAGAGGTCGGCAGCTGAGGTATCGTCAGGACAAGTCCCAGCAGAGCCGCCCAGGCGAAAGCAGGAAAACGAAAGGGCGTGTTGTCTTTAAGAAATAGCGATATGAGTGAAAATACGATGATCATAACCATGCCGGGAACAGCTTCTGCGATGCTCAGCCCGAGCCCTATCCTCTGTCCTATCAGAATTACTAGGCCGGCAAAGAGAAGTATCTTTAGTTCATTAAATCTCTTTCTGGGATTAAGTTTCATCTGAATCACCCTCCCCGTCACCTATTTTAGGTTCCAGCTTCCGGTAAAGGAAGTTGATTAAAGGGAGATTTATGAAAGTTATCATATACACTCCGGTTACGCCGGTGAGCATGTTGCTTGTCGCCGCATAGGCCAGAACCTGATCCGAGTAGGCGGGATCAACCACCTGGGAAAGAGCTGCCGAAGCAGCTGTCATCATGCTCGCCGAACCCATGCCGCAGGCCATAGCGAGTGCGAGAGGATGGAGAGGCAGAATAGGTGCCAGTGAACCGATTATGCTGTAAGCCAGCGTACCGATGATACTACCGGTTATATAAACACCGAGAATACCGCGGCCTTCAGGCGAATCGAGACCATAAACCTCACCGATAACACCGAGTCCGGGCTCCCTGGCTATGCTGATACTGGCTCCAATCGATTCCCTCTTAAGGCCCAGCATGAGAGCAAAGGGAAGAGCCAAAAACATAGTCCCCATATTGCCGAACTCCTGCAGAATCAAAGCCGGACCGGCAGCTATTATCTCGGGAACATTGGGGCCAACCAGTGTTCCATACCTCACTCCTAAAGGCATGAGCACTATCATTATCATCGGACTGGCGGTTTCCATAACATCGCTGGTTATGATTTTCTTTAAAGGGGTTATTAAAGATCCGAGCAGCCGGGGCGTAAGACTTACCGCTATCAGCATGGCCCAGAGCAGAGGCAGAAAAACCAGCTCGCCTACTGCCAGTTCTATCTCCTGAGCACCTATAGCTTCAGCCGCAAAACTTACTATAGCGGTAATCACAAACAGTTTGATGAAAATACCCCATCTTCCCCTGGTCTCGATGAGTTCCTCTACAGTTTTCTCATCTTCGCTCATTGAGAAATACCTCCTCTTTGAATTTTTGAGTTTTAAAAAGATCCCATGCAGACAGTTACTTCAGAGCTTTTTGATCACCCCCCTGTTATTCTGATTTTTGAGCATAGCAGAGAAAAATTATGAAATTATGCTTGTTGTTTGTATTTATGCTTGTTGTTTGTTTTATTGTACACGAAGATGGAGAAATCCTTTTTTAAAACTTAATTCCCACCATGATTGATCCATCCAAAGTCTTTTATCCTACTGAAAGAAGCTGCGGGTATATGAAGTTTCCTCCTGCAGGTATTCGATCGGCACGGTAAACTCCCGCGATTCCTCGTTCAAAAAAGTCACTTCCACCCGGAAGACATCGTCGGCCTTTTCCTGCTGCTCTTCCTCAACTAGACCTCCATCGGGCAGAGTGCGCCGCAGGAGACTCCAGATTTCCAGCACCTGCTGATGATCGCGAATGACCACCGGGCCCCAGCTGAGATCTGAGATTTTAAGTTCTATCGGGGTCTGGTTTTCGAGTATGCTCAAAGCCTCATCCTCGTCGACGGTTACTAATTCCCCTTCGGGCAGCACCTCTCCGCGGCCGTTGATCATAAAAACAGTCAATACGACCATGAACGTCAAAATTACCAGTATGGGCAGGCTATATCTTCCCTCAAACATAACTTTCACCCCCGTATATCGACGCCGGAAGGATAATTTTAGCGGTAGTCCCCTGATCAGGACTGCTGTCCAATTTGAGCTCTCCTCCGTGCAGATCGACTATACGACGGGCTATATCGAGCCCCTGACCGCGGCTCAATTCACCGTTTTCTATCTTTTCCAGCTTCGAACGTTTTATGCCGCAGCCTTCATCGCTTATTATTATCTCGCAGCCGCCGTCCTCAAGCCGGCGCAGACTCAGCTTTATTAAATCGGTGCCGCTGTAGGTTATGGCATTATCAAGCAGATTGAGCAGCACTTCCTTAATTCTCACCGGATCGATTGCGGCCGGTTTCGAAGATTCTGTCTCTATTTCGGATCCCTCAAAATAGTCTTCAAGATCAAGCAGCATCTCGATATCACGGCTTAAAGCTTTGACCTCTATCAAATCTATCGTCCGCCGGCAGAGCTCAGCCAGGCTCACCGGTTCTGGTTCGATCTCGAGAGAATAGTTGCCGCTGCGGGAGCTGCTGAGCAGATTTTCAACCATCTCCAGCATCCGATCGGATTCGAGCCTGATTCTATCCAGACAGCGAGAGCGTTCCTCTTCAGTGTCCACTTTATCATACATATCGGCAAAACCGCGGATTATGGTTAGAGGTGTTTTAAATTCATGGGTCATCTTCTCAAAAAATTCTTTCTGCTTATCTTTTTCCATTCTGAGATCGGCTATCAGCTCATCGATGCCGGAGCGCATGTCTTTAAAAGCCCGGGCCAGCTCACCGATCTCATCCTGACCTTCTACTTCGAGTTCGGCCGGCTCTCCTGCTCTCTCCTCCCCTTTTTGATATCTCTCGATAGCCTGCTTTAAAGCCTCGAGCGGTGAGATCATCCTGGTTATATAAAAATAAAGAAAGGCCCCGGTGAAGACCACCAGAGCAGTAAAAGCCAAAATCAGCACCAGCCTGAGTCTTTCCAGCAGCCGATGTTCTTCGGCCAGCTCGTATTCCAGGCCGACAATCCCGCTGATTTCCGCTCCGATTTCGAGGTCATCATAATAGGGAAAATGCATTATCAGCCGGGGATAAGAAAAATTATCTGAATTGAGCCTGACCATGCTGCGCTCGGCCTGGGCAGCTCTCTCCTGTGACTTTTCTATGATCTCGATTCTATCGCCGTAATTGCTCTCCAGATAGAAGGACTGCTCACCTCCATCCGGACCCTCAGATCCATAAAGCCAGATGCGCATACCTTCATACCTGGTTTCGAGGCTGTGTTCCAGATAGGTCAGATTGCTCTCATCCAGCATATCATCACCGTACTGCCTGGAAACACCGAAAAGATACTGCTGAATCTCATAACTGCGGGCGGTCATCTCCTGCCTGACATTATCCATGATGTGTCTTTCCAGAGCGCTGTTTATATATAGAAATACCATTAAGCTGAAAAGCAGCAGAGCCAGAATGGTACCTATAATCAGTTTTGCCCGGATGCCGCCTCTGATAGATAATGACATTTACTCCACATCCAGCTTATAACCGGCACCATATACCGTGGCAATACAATCACGGTGCTCACCGAGCTTTTTACGCAGCCGATTGATGTGCATATCGACCGCCCGGGTGGTGGTTCCCGGCAGCTCGTTCTGCCAGAGACAGCGCAGTATCTTCTCCCGGGAGATAACCTGTCGGGGGTTGGCCATCAATTTTTCCAGAACCAGAAACTGCGAGGCGGTTAGCTCGCGTTCCTCACCCTCTACCAGCAGCAGATGGCGTTTTTTATCCAGAACAAGCGGGCCCGCTCTTATACATTCATCCTCAGTTTCATCGCCTGTCCGCCTCAGCACTGCTTTCACCCTGAATATGAACTCCTCCACCTCGAAAGGTTTGGTTATATAATCGTCGGCTCCCAGCCGGAAGCCCAGAAGCCTGTCCTCGAGATCGCTCTTGACGGTCAAAAATATGACCGGATAATCTCTATCCTGGATCTCTTTCATGAAATTAAAACCGTTCATCCCCGGCAGATTAACATCTAGCACGATCAGCTCCGGAATAGAACTTTCCAGCTCTGCTTTGGCGGTCTCAGCCCGGGCAAACCTGACGACTTCAAAGCCTTCCAGTTCCAGATTCATCTCCAGCAGTTCGGCCAGGGAATCCTCATCCTCGACCAGAAAAATGGACATCGACAGCCACCTTCCTTTTTCGACATGATCTTTCTGGTTTTTATTCTCTCATATTATGGGTGTGCCGTCAATGCTGATAAAATATTCCGGCAAAATGTGAAAATTTAACCCAGCACGGCAGTTATGCCCAGGTGCAGCAGCAGACCCGTAACGAGACCGACGGTAGGCGTGCCTATCCAGGCCAGAAATATGCTCCTGGTCGTCTCCCAGTCAAGCATATTTGTTCCCTTGACAAGGCCGACTCCTACAACTCCGCCGACTATAGCCTGCGAGGAGGAGACTGGTATGCCGATGCGGGCATATATATAAAGAGTAACGGAATGAGCCAGCACCGTTATCAGCGCTGTGAGAGGGGTGAGCCTGGTTATCCGCTCGCCCACCGTCCGCATCACGCCGCGGCTATAGGCGCAGCCGATACCGATGGCCATTCCTCCTATAACGCCGCCGATCTGAGGTTCGAACATCCCCGCCTCTACGAAGACCCCTATAACGTTGGCCACGTTGTTGGCTCCCAGGGCATAGGCGCCGTAGACTCCGGCGAAGATGAGGCCTATCCTGACAAAATATTCAAACCGTTTCATATTGTTTATGCGCGGTTCTACAGCCAGCACATAAATCTTGTAGAGCAGATAGGCTATGGCCATCGCGCCCAGCGGGGTTGTCACCCAGGCGGCAGCTATGGTGATCATGGGCGAGAAATCCACCTCGCCGGCCAGCAGATTGCCCCCGATTATCGCTCCCACCACTGCCTGCGAGGTAGAAACCGGCAGTTCCAGATAGGTCATTCCCGTCACAGTCAGCGCCGCGGCCAGCGAACTTATAAAAGCAGTCAAAAGCGTCTGATCGGCCAGCCGACCGTAGGTCTCCATGCCGCCGGCGCCCTCCAGGCCGGCACCCAGAATGACGAAAATAGTGGTGAGCAAAATTGCTGTCTGAAACTTTATCACCCGGGTATAAACAGCTGTTCCGAAAATATTGGCCGCGTCATTGGCTCCCAGGGTTCCTCCCAGATAAATTCCTGACAATAAATACCACATGATCGCTCTATCCTTTCCTGACAGAGACTATGGTTTCCATATTGTCTCCGACATTTTCTATTATATCTGCTGTATCCGAAACATTTTTGATCAGACTGCGGTGGGCCAGTTTTTCGGCCGCGGTGATATTCTCCTGCTGCCCCACGGCTCTGGTAACCTCCTCTTCGAGTTCGTCCACACTTGATTCTATCTCCTCCAGCTCGCCTGCGTAAACTAAAGCCCTGTTCATATCCTGAAAGAGCACCTCCACACCCTGCCTCATCCTGTGATACTGATCTGCTATCAGCTCGGTCATCTCTTTGAGTTTCTCCACATCGAGACAGCAAAAATCCAGATGCAGAAATATTATCTCATCCAGAATGTCCTCAGAATGATCGGCGATATCATCGATAGCCTCAATCAGGTTAAGCATATCAACGCGAGTGCCCGGCATCAGCGAACCGCCGATGATGTTATTAATAATCTCGCGACGAATCTCATCCGCTCTGCTCTCGTTCTCATGGGCCTTCTGATTGAGGCGGCGCACCCTGCCGGTCTCGCCCTCGCGCAGATAAACCAGCACAGCCTGGAAGGCGGAATTCATGCATTCCTCTACGTTCTCCATCAGCCTTTCAAAATCCTTTTCTATCCTGTCAAAGTCTCCCCATAATCTGCTCACCGATTTTCTTCACCCTCTCCTGCTGATTTTTGTGCCATCGACTCTTTTTGGGATCTGAGTTTTTTCATAAAGAAGGTCAAAAAGAGGCTCAAAACAGTCAGAACTATAAGCCCCAGCGAATAAGGACGGGTGAAAAATGGAGTTATCTCGCCACCGGTGGCCATCATGGTCGTGCGCAGATTGTTCTCCATGATCGGGCCCAGAATGAGTCCCAGAATCAGGGGCGTCAGCGGAAAGCCTGACTTTTTCAGCATATATCCCAGAAAGGAGAAGAATATGAGAACCCAGAGATCGTTAACGCTGTAACGGATGTTGTAAGTTCCGGCCACCGACATGAGCACGATTACGGGCAGCAGCACTTTTTTGGGAATTTTGAGAGCCCAGGTGAAAAATCTGATCATCACCGTATACTGCAGGGCAAACATGAAGATGTTGGAGACTATAAGGCCGACGAACATAGCAAAGACCAGATTGATCTCGTTGATGAAAAGCGAAGGACCCGGCGTCAGTCCGTGAGTGATCAATCCGGCCAAAAGCACCGCGGTTACAGTATTACCCGGTATACCAAGAGTAATGGTGGGAATATAGGCTCCCCCTGTTACCGCGTTATTGGCCGATTCAGCCGCCACTATGCCGTCCAGTTTTCCAGTGCCGAATTCTTCCGGATTCTCCGATAGTTTTTTGGCCTGATCGTAGGCCACAAAATTGGCGATGGTTCCTCCCGCTCCCGGCAGCATGCCCAGCCCCAGACCGATAGCCGAAGAGCGCAGAAGATTTTTAATCTGAGTTTTTAAAACTGAAAATTGGAGTTTGAGCGAGTCCAGCTTGCTTGAAGAATATACGTAATCGCGATCGACCTCGGCCGACTGGGTAAATACCTCGGTTATCACGAAAAGTCCGATCATGGCCACCAGAAGTTCCACGCCGCCTTCCAGAGCCCGCTGACCGAAGGTAAATCGCACCGAACCGGCGATTGGATCGCCGCCGATTGTAGCTATCAAAACCCCCAGACAGGCGCTGACAAGACCGTCGATGACAGATTTTCCGGTGGTGCTGGACACCACTGTCAGTCCGAATATGCCCAGAATAAAATACTCATAACTCTGAAAGCGCAGCGTTATCCGGGCCAGCTGCGGCGCCAGCAAAATCAGCGCGATCATGCCCAGCAGCCCCCCCAGAAACGAGGCTGCTATTCCGTAGGTTAAAGCTTTGCCGGGATAACCCTTCTGAGCTAAAGGATACCCGTCGAACGTAGTCGCTATCGAGGAAGGCGTGCCCGGCATATTCAATAGTATAGCCGGTATTTTACCGCCGGAAATTCCACCCACATAAAGAGCTCCCAGAACAGCCATACCAATTGCCGGCTCCATACCGAAGGTGACCGGCAGCAGCAAAATCAAAGCCAGTGTAGCCGTAAGTCCCGGGATGGCCCCGAATATAAGGCCCAAAAATGTCCCCCCCAGCAGATAAAGCAGCACCAGGGGTTGAAATATTACCTCCGCACCCTGCAGCAAGTTGGAAATCAAAAATTTCACCCCTCAAATATAATCAATAATTTTTGGTTCTTCTCCACATCAGTTGTTGGATTTTGTTTAAGAACACTTGCATTTTGGACATTT
>CAYTDP010000034.1:0-24456 GCA_964436625.1 uncultured Halanaerobiaceae bacterium
AGTTAAACTGAGGCGGAGGAAAAATTTCATTGTGAGCGGAGCCTAATAGTTTCCATAAATGAGCATTATAAAAGTGGGAAAATGACCTAAATATAAGTCTTCTTAAACAAAATCCTATAACTGATGTGGAAAAGAACCATCAATTTTATCCAAATTTATTTCAACAGGAGGGGATGATGATGTTTGAACGCTCTCGTGAGGAATATGAAAGGGCCTGTCAGTATCTTCCGGGCGGCGTCAACAGCCCGGCTCGTTCCTTCTCGTCTGTGCGGGAGGAGCCGGTTTTTATCGAGAGAGCTGAAGGTTCTAAGGTTTATGATATCGATGGCAACGAGTACATAGACTTCGTCAGCTCCTGGGGTCCTATGCTCTTCGGGCACTGTCAGGAGGATGTAATTGAGGCAGTTTCCGATCAGCTGGACAAAGGAACCAGCTTTGGCGCTCCGACCATCGTGGAAACTGAGATGGCGGAAGAAATAGCCGATTTAATTCCCACCGTTGACAGGGTGAGAATGGTTAATTCAGGAACTGAAGCGACGATGAGTGCGGTGCGCCTGGCCCGTGGTTATACCGGTCGGGATAAAATAATCAAGTTTACCGGCAATTATCATGGCCACGGTGACAGCTTTTTGATCAAGGCTGGATCTGGTCCTGCCACCCTCGGTCTGCCCGACAGTCCCGGAGTTCCAGAGGATCTGGCCAGCCTGACCATCTCAGTGCCTTACAACGATGAGGAGGCCATACAGGAGGTTTTTGAAAAAGAAGGAGACGATATTGCCGCTGTAATCCTGGAACCGGTGGCTGCAAATATGGGAGTCGTGCCGCCGCAGCCCGGTTTTCTGGAATTTCTCCGCCGGATCACTTCGGAAGAGGGAGCTGTTTTGATCTTCGATGAGGTCATGACCGGCTTCCGGGTGGCTGCCGGGGGAGCTCAGGAATACTATGAAGTCGAGCCTGATCTCACCTGTCTGGGCAAGATTATCGGTGCCGGTTTTCCCGTGGGAGCCTTCGGAGGCAGGGCAGAAATAATGGACGAAGTCGCTCCCAAAGGGCCTGTCTACCAGGCGGGAACTCTTTCCGGCAATCCTCTGGCCATGACGGCCGGCCTGGAGATGATGAAGTTGATCCAGCAGGAAGGAGTTTATCAAGAATTGAAGAATAAGTCCGATTATCTGCGCGAGGGTATGGAGGAGCTCAAGCGGAAAATAGATCTGCCGCTCTCGATCAATCAGGTCGGATCCCTGTTGAGTCTTTTCTTCACGAAGGAGAGGGTGGTCGATTACGAAACTGCTACTTCCTCCGATACCGAGCTTTATGCGGAATATTTTCAGAATATGCTGCGGGGAGGCATTTATATAGCGCCCTCTCAGTTTGAAGCTATGTTCGTTTCAGCAGCTCACAGCCGAGAGGAGCTTGATGAGACTCTGGAAGTAATGGAAGCTTCCCTGAAAGAACTGGAATAAACTCTCTTCACAAGTAATTGACTTAAAACACGATCAAAAATTTCCCCGGTTCCGACCTGGCCGGGGATTTTTCTATGTGGCAGAAGTTCCAAATTAAATATTTAGCTGTTCGATTTCTACCACAACTGGTTCTCCTGGTTTGAAAGGAACATCCGGACAGATCAGCCGCGCTCCCAATCGATCTGTCTGCGAAGCGAATAAAGATAGGCCGGTAATGGGTTTTTTACTGGCAAAAACTTTAATCGACTTCCACTTTATAAGGTTGCCCTGCAGCGTCCCCACTTCTGTCCCCAGAAATTTGATCGAGCGGTTTTCCCGGGCGAATGAACCTCCCCTGCTAAAATGCGGCAATCCGCCATCCAGCGGTATATTTCCGCTGTCATCTGCTATGCCAGCGAAGGATTCTCCCGGGGCGGGATGCACCGGCAGATCAAGCAATGCAAAAGTTTTGCCAGCCACCCTGACTTGCCCTCGACCTTCCCAGGGGATAGGCTTCACATCCACCTCTATCTCCAGGGGTAGAGAACCCGATGCTCTCATATGATTTGCATCCCGGGTTCTGAATCCAGCATGCAGATGATTATCCACCCAGGGTGCAAAAAAGCCGCTTCGCACAGTTTTACCCAGCGTATCCCCGGCTTCTATCTTCTCCCCCACCGATACAGCCGGCTCAACATGCATAATCCTAACAACAGCCGGCTCTCCCTTTCCTGTTTTATAATCCAGGTCTCCTTTTTTAGTATCGATAATTATCAGATAATCCTCTTTTTCAGCATATGGTTTTGAAGGCGTCTGCACGGTCTGAATATCAATTATTTCCCCGCCAGCTGGAGAGGGGGCTGTGTCATCAGGAGGATATAGGTCGATCGCACATCCCCGCTCATGAGAGGTATAGGGAGAGTTATAGCGAGAAAATTGTTCGTATTGATAAAGAACTTCTGCTGGAATGGTTATGGTACTTTCCGCTTTGTGTTCTTTGCTTTTTTCGGAAACGGACATAAATCTGGCACTCCCATTAAATATTCTGAACATTATTGGGTTCCACTAATGACGAAGGTTCCTTTCTTCATTTGGTAAATAGGTGTGTCAAAAAAACTTATTTAGTTATACTGGAAGATATAAAGCTTCGTTCACAATAAAATTTTTTTCTCTGCTTTAAGTGATCTTATGCGATATCTATCAGCTGAAAACAAGAAGAATTAGAATTGTTAATGCCTAAAATGGAAATAATAGAGAATGTTTTATTAACGCTTGAACCATATGCCGAGGAACAGGTTTTTACCAGACATTCAGGAATAGAATTTGTTTATGTTTTCCAGGGGAAGATTGAAATTATTTTTCCTAAGCTGATCATCTCCGGGAGTGGTCCTCTATTATTTTGTCCGCTCCTGAGTCTGTTCTCTCCGGATCGGGTATCGGCCCCGGTTCATAATCGGGGAAGATCTCCTGCAGTTTATTCTTCAATTTATCTTCGTCAAAATCCTCTATATTGTCCAGCAGTTCCTGTATTTCTGAAAACTGCTCCGGACTTATCTCATTTTTCTCCTGGAGCTGTGAGTAATTATTATAAAAAACATAAAAAATTTTCAGTCCCAGGCCTTTCTCATCCTTCATCAGGCATGCTCCCTTCTATGGACATGTTTTCCGGATCCAGAAAGCGTATATGGTCATCATCAAAAATGAGCTTGAGCGATCCGGTCTGGCCGGTCCTCTGCTTTGCTACTATTATATCTGTTTCTCCTACTGTTCCCTCCATCTCCGCCTGTTCGCGGGCGGCGGCACTGGTCTGTTCGTGCCGGTAGAGGAAAATTACGCTGTCAGCTATCTCCTCGATATTGCCGGAATCGCGCAGATCGGAGAGCACCGGCCTTTGATCCGAGCGATTTTTGTAGCTTCGGCTTATCTGTGATATCAAAATCAGGGGTAGATCCAGTTCCGATGCCAGATTTCTGAGCTGCAGCACGACATCTCCAATAGCCCGGGCTGTATTTTGCGGGGAATCGTCGGGGAGCTGAATCATCTGCAGATAATCGATAATGACCAGTCCCAGCTCATCGAGCCTGGCTTTGAACTTGCGCAGCCTGGCTCTGATCTGAGCCACATTAAGACCTCTTTCATCGGAGATCATGAGGGGGAATTCGTGCATATCATTCAGAGCCCGGGAAATTCGCTGATCTTCCTCCTCATTGGTGTGTCCCTGGCTGTATTTCCAGGCATTAACTTCGGCTTCCTGAATTATAAGTCTATCAACTATTTCCGGGGCAGCCATCTCCAGGCTGATGATACCGACGGGCACATCTCGCTCCAGAACATTTTTGGCTATGTTGAGGGCGAAGGCGGTTTTTCCCATCGAGGTGGAGGCGGCGATTACTGTCAGATGCCCTTTCTGAAAACCGCCGATAACTCTATCCAGCGTCATAAAACCGCTCTGGACTCCCACGTCCGCCCGGTCATGGCGGCGGTCTACATAAGACTCATAGGAGTTGAGCAGTGCTTCCTCCATGGAAAAGATATGTTTTTCGACGTCTGAAGTCTCGCTGGTAGCTTCGAATATCAATTCCTGAGCTCGTGACTGGTATTCATCTATGGTGAGATCGGAGCGGTCAGCCAGATTTTCCAGGCTTTCAGCCGTGCGGCGCAAAAGATGACGCTGATAATGCTGCTTGACCAGGTCTATAGTGGGTTGAAGTTCATCCCGGGTGTTAAAGCCGGAGGTTAAACGTTCGATTAATTGCTCCGGATTTTCTACAAAATCCCCCTCCTGGAGTTTGATCATGAGTTTTGTGCGGGAAATCGAACCGCTCTGCTGAAACTGCTCGAGCAGATTTTCGTAAATCGCCCTGGCCTGAGGATGGGATATGTGTTTTGGCTGAACTTCGTCTGCCGCCTGATCTATTTCTTCGGGAAACTGCAGAAGAATTCCCAGAAATTGAAATTCTCGCTCACTTCTGCCCGGTTCCCGCAGTTCGGAGGCGGTCTGATCCTGTTGAACCATAATTATGCGGCCCCGATATCGAGGCCTGCACCTCCCTGCTGGACTGATTTTATGCTGTTATTAAAACTATGCTGTTATTAGTACAATTTTCATTTTAACACGATATTGATTCAGTTTCAGCCGCTTTTTCAGATTTGGCTCTTAAGTCAAATATTTACTTCTGCCAGAGCATATCCTTCCAGGTTGGACCGGAAGCAGAAGTTGATCCTGAATTTTCCTCTCCCCGGGTCTCGCGATCGGTTCGGGTATTTTTTCTGTGCTGATTGCTGCGATCATTCAGCACTTTTCGGGCCTTTTCTCTGGTGCGGGCCCCCGCTTCTTTGAGTGGTTTTATGTAATTTCTCTCGATATAATCAAGAGAAGGACGCCCATCGCTTTTTTGTTTTACAGCTTTTTCCACTGCCAGGAGAGCAGCTTCCAGAGTTAAAGCCTGTGAACCGCTCAGCCAGCCCTGGAGGGTTTCCAGCTGAATGGGATTTAACTCATGGTAGCTGTTAAAACCGTACATCATGGCCAGTTCTCTTGTTTCGCGATAGAGGCGGTCATATTCCTGCAGATCTTCCAGGGTGAATATCTCCTTTTCATACCAGTCTTCCACGATTGCTCTCAGATAATAATGAGCTCGATGAGAGGGATTGCCCGGATTGTCGGTCCATTTTTCGACCCGGCTTAAAAGCTCTTTGAGCAGTTCAGATGGGAAGTCCTGCTGCCATTTTTCTACCTCGCTAACCAGCTCTGGCTCGGGTTCTGTTCTGACATCTTCCGGCTGATCGATGGTCCCGCTCAGATATTCCAGAAGACGCTCAAAAATTTCATCTTCTGATGATGATCCAGTGTCCTTATCTCTTATCGGGTTAGTGCTGGCTGTTTCTGCCGGCATCAGCTTTTCAGGGTGGAGCTTAAGTTCCAGCAGCGTACCTCGGGGATGAGATTTTTCTTCAGCAGAGATGGCCCCCAGCTCTTTCAGTTTCTCAATTCCCGAATCGAGATCGCTCACATCACCCGGCAGCAGGTTGCAGAGTTTTTCTCTGCGGATCGTGCAGGGATTTCGATGCGCACCCGCAGCCGCTAAATACATGAATATGCTGAGGCTGTTCTCGGAAAACCGGGCGAGAAAACCGGCTTTGATAGCTTCTTCTCCAATTTTAAAAGTACCTGAATCAGTTTCCAGGCTCAAAAGAGCGCTGTTCCCCTTCTGATTTTGAGTTTTAGACATAGTATTTCCCCCAGCCCGTGCATTAAAATTTTGTCTGCTTCGGATCATTATATATCAGTAAATAACAGAGATAAAGAGATAATCGCACGGAAAAGCCTGCTATGTAAAAGAGGTGGTGTGCGTACCAGTATTGTCGGCGGCAGGTATGATCGACAAAAAGTGATCAGATGTTAAACCGGAAAGATTAAAACCTTATCGCGTAATTCTATATTTCTTTATACAGATTAAAATTCCTGCTGAAAGTGCGTTCAGTTTTGCTCCCATTTCTTTTCCCCCTCTTCTCTCCTCTGAGTTTTTTGACTGCCGGCATCTTATTTGCTAATATTAACTTGTGTTTAAATCTTTAATGGCAAAATTTTCTTTTGTTATGTAGAAACTGGCTGCTTGCTGAGAAAAGCTAACTGGAAAGGCGGGTAATTTTTATGAGCAGTAAAGTAATAGTAGGAGCACAATGGGGAGATGAAGGCAAAGGTAAGATAACTGACTGGCTGGCCCAGTCTTCTGATGTGATCGTGCGCTATGCAGGAGGCAGCAACGCCGGTCATACTGTAGTTGTGGGCGATGAAAAATACGAGCTTCATTTGATTCCCTCGGGAATCATACATGAAGAAACCGAATGCATAATCGGGAGCGGAGTTGTGGTAGACCCGGCCGTGCTGATAGAGGAGATGGATAAACTGGTCGATAGGGGTATAGACTTCGATAATTTTTACATAAGCAAAAGAGCACATCTGGTGCTGCCTGGCCACCGCCGGCTTGATAATCTGGAGGAAGATCGCAAGGGAGACGATAAAATTGGCACGACCGGACGCGGGATCGGTCCGGCGTATGCTGACAAGGTCGGCCGCCGCGGCCTCAGGGCTATCGATCTGCTTTCAAAGGCCAGATTAGAGGAGAGATTGAAACCGCTGGTCAATTATCACAACCGACTCCTTGTCGATATTTATGAAGAAACTCCTCTGGATTATGAGGAGATAAAAAAAGAGCTTCTGCGATTTGGCCGCCGGCTGGAATCAAGGATAATCGATACGGTGATTAAGCTTGAAAATCTTCGCCGCCAGGATAGCGAGATTCTTTTCGAAGGAGCGCAGGGGGCTTTGCTCGATCTCGATTTTGGCACCTATCCTTATGTGACCTCCTCCAATCCCGGCAGCGGCGGAGTCTCTACCGGAGCCGGTTTTGGCCCCACACGTCTGGATGAAGTGCTGGGAGTCTGCAAAGCCTATATCACCAGGGTGGGAGAGGGGCCTATGCCCACCGAGTTAGAAGGAGAGATGGGCGAGATTCTCCGTCAAAAGGGAGGAGAATTTGGAGTCACCACCGGGCGGCCCCGCCGCTGTGGCTGGCTGGATCTCCCGGCCCTGCGGCATGCGGTCAATTTTAACGGACTCACCTCGTTGGTGCTTTCAAAGATAGATGTGCTGAGCGGTCTCGAGGAGATAAAAGTTTGTACCGCTTACCGGAAAAATGGAGAACGATATGAGTTTATGCCGGCCGAAATCAGCGCAAAGGTGTCCAGCAGCGATTTTACTCCTGAGTACAAAACTCTTGCCGGCTGGGATGAGGACATAGAAGGCTGTAACAATTATTCGAAGCTGCCGGACTCTGCTCGTCGACTCGTCGAGCTTATAGAAGAAGAAACACAGATACCGGTCAGTCTGATCAGTACCGGCCCCGAAAGAGAGGCTATAATCGACAGGGCAGGGCTTTTGAATGACTGAGCTTCTCTGAAATTTCTGACTCTTCTTGCAGAATCGATTTTCTTTTCGGATATCTGCAGCTGAAAACTGAAAGCAGGGGGAAACTTATATGAAGATTTTGCTATTGATGGCTCAGAACATAAAATATCATGCTTTCGCCTGGAAATTGGCCCGGGAAAAAGAAGTGGCCGAAATTTATGCCGCGGAAAAGTCAGCCCGTCAGCCGGGTGCTCGAGAACTGGTCAGGCCGGCGGCAGTTTCGCCGGACTCTTCTGCAGAAGAGATCGGCAAAATTGTCAGAAAAAATAACATCGAGCTTTTGTTGATGGGGTCAGAATTTATGAAGGCCGGCAGCTCCGATTTTGATTTAGAAGCTCTGGCAGCAAACTGTCCGGAGACGCGGGTGCTGGCACCTACCCGGGAGCTTTTAAAGCTTACAGGATCCTCAGCGGCCTCGACCCGGTTTTTTCAGGAAGAGGATATACCGGTTATCGATCGCGGAGTTTTTTCCAGCCGTGAAAGCGCTCAAAAATTTCTAAAGGAAGCTGACTATCCTCTGCAGCTGCGGCGAGAATCCGATGAAAGCTTATCAGCAGAAGAACGATTAATTTTGACCGCCGATAATATTTCCGGGGCCGGGGAAAAGCTCGATCAGCTCGGTTTAAGGTCAGACTCTTCCGGGGAGGAGAGAATAATTATTGATGAGATTCCGGCAGGCGATCGTATGGCGGTCTTTGCTTTGAGCGATGGTGAAACACTTCTGCCTTTTTCCTCAGCGCGGATCTGTCGTCGGGTATTTTCCGGAGGAGAAGGGCCCTTAACTCCCGGCATGGGAGGTTATTCCCCTCTGCCGGCGATTTCCCTGGCAAAAGATCAAAAAATATACCGGCAGATCATGATGCCGATATTCGAAGGGTTGAAAAAGAGAGGTATGAATCCGCGCGGATTTCTGGAAGTCGAATTGATCATGAGTGAGGCCGGCCCCAGGGCTGCGTCTTTAAAGCCGGGCCTCTCTTCTGCCGCAGCTCCGCTGATTTTGCCCAGATTAAAAGAGCCTCTGGCCCAGAAGCTGGGACAGGCGGCTGAGGGTGAAATTAAGGGCAGAAAGATGAACTGGCAGGATCGAAATTCGGTAAATATAATGCTGACCTCCGGAGGTTATCCCCTGGCCTGTGAGCAGGGATTTGAGATATCCGGGCTGGAGGAGGCCGGGGGGCGGGAAGGCGTTCATTTATTTTACCATGCGATGGAAGAAAAAGACGGCCGGCTCATGACCGCAGGCGGCCGGGTACTGGGAATAACAGCGCTGGCTGACGATCATTTTACGGCCGTCGATAGAGCCAATCGAGCTGCAGAGATGATAGGTTTTCAGGACAAGCACTATCGTCAGGATATCGGATCAGGGGCAGTTTTGGATCTTTCATCTCCGGCCGCCCGGAATGAACATCCGGAAGCCGGGCCGGAAAGAGATTTAGGTCACCGTCAGGATGACTTTTGAGATGTCATGAGCCGAATATTTCCATTGAGAGATAACGCTCGCCATAATCAGGTGCCACTGTCAAAATAGTGCTGTCATCCGGGGCTTTTTTGGCCAGCTTCAGTGCTGCAGCCAGAGCCGCTCCCGAGGATATGCCGGCCAGCACACCCTCCCGGCGGGCGAGTTCGCGGGTTTTTTCTTCAGCTTCGTCATCCTGAACCGTGATTATGGTGTCGATCAAATCCTGTTCGATTATATTAGGCACAAAACCGGCTCCTATGCCCTGAATTCCGTGAGAACCAGCTTCTCCTCCTGAGAGCACCGGTGAGTTTTCCGGTTCCACTGCCACGATCTCTGTCTTCGGGCTTTCTTTTTTGAGAACCTGCCCCACTCCGGTTATGGTGCCTCCTGTTCCCACTCCTGCCACGAAATAATCGAGATTTTCTCCGAAGTCATCGAGAATTTCCCGGGCTGTTGTTTCCCCGTGAGCTCCGGGATTGGCCGGATTGTTGAACTGATCCGGCATAAAATAATCATCATTTTCTTCCGCCAGCTGCTCGGCTCTGGAAATGGCCCCGTTCATACCATCTTCACCTTCGGTTAAAATCAGATCAGCACCGAAAGCCCGCAAAAGATCGCGCCTTTCCTGGCTCATGCTGTCAGGCATTGTCAGAATAACCTTATAGCCGCGGGCGGCTCCGATCATGGCCAGGCCTATGCCTGTGTTGCCGCTGGTTGGCTCTACGATCACACCATCCTCTGAAAGCTCTCCTTTTCTCTCAGCTTCTCTGATCATTCCGAAAGCAATCCTATCTTTAACGCTGGATCCGGGATTATAGGCTTCCAGCTTGAGATATATTTCGCAGCTGTATTCGTCTATATGCTGCAGGCGATAATGCGGAGTATTTCCAATAAGCTCCGAGATTTCTTCATTGATTTTCATGGTTTTTACCCCCTGAAGAAAATTTATAATTTAGGATCTTCTCCAAAACCGTTGGTGAAATTTACGACATATTCTTTTTAAAGCGAGAACTTTTAAAGCGAGAACTGCTAATCTCTTATTACTAGGAAGCTATGAGACGAAGTGATACTCGAAATTTTTTTGAAGCCTGAGTCAGGTCCATGGCCCAAAAATCGTGTCCCTGGCTCAGGATGTGCCGGGC
This sequence comes from uncultured Halanaerobiaceae bacterium, assembly GCA_964436625.1. Taxonomy (GTDB): domain Bacteria; phylum Bacillota; class Halanaerobiia; order Halanaerobiales; family Halarsenatibacteraceae; genus Halarsenatibacter. The sequence continues at coordinate 10,015 of CAYTDP010000034.1, forward strand.
TGAGCGAAGCTTCATAGCTTCCATGAATGAGTACTATATAAAACAGGAAAATGTCCTGAATGCAAGTTTTCTTAAACAAAATCCAGCAGCTGATGTGGAGAAAAACCATAATTTAACAAGACCATGTTAAATTAAATTGCCATAACACCAAAAACATAGTAACATACTTGACTTTAAATCATTATATCTTATCACAGGTTTTTGTCAAGCTTACACCTAATAATACGGTATTTCCACTTTTTTTGGACTTTAATAATGGAACAAAAGCAAAAGATTTCCGGAACAAAAGTGGAAAAATTGTTGATTGTGAAAACATGCAATTTGAATTATCATATAATTGATAGAGGAGTCTGACTTATGAAATATATTTTGTCGAAATCTAATCAATTTATTCACTATTATCTTGATTTATTTTCATAAATAATAACTCAGATTTTTCTCTGAAACAGTTGGTTAAATCTTAATATATAAGGTTGGATCAGTCCCTCTCGCCAAAAAATTGTGTTCCCGGTTCAGGATTTGCCGGGCTGAGTGTAAGCTCAGATAAGTATTTTCGCGAAGCAAGCACAATTTTTTGCCAAAATTACTTAATTATAAAAATATTTGCTTAAATGAGGTGTTCACAGATATGCAGCACTCAGACTTTGTGTTCTAATTTGCATAAAATCTGGAGGTGTTTATTGATGTTTCGATTTGGAGTCGACACATTTATCTGGAGCGAACTTTTTTCTGAAGATGATCTATGGATCGTAGAAAAGGCCCAGAAACTCGGTTTCGAAGTTCTTGATTTTGCGATTGCTGAGCCCGAAAACTTTCCGACGCGGGCTGTCAAAAAAGAGCTGGATAAAACCGAACTTGACCCGGTTCTTACTACCACACTGCCAGATGATGGCAATTTAATTTCTCCCGACAAATCAAAAAGAGAAAGAGGAAAAGAACTTCTCAAAGAGCTTGTTGATATAGGCAATGAACTCGGCGCTGAAGTTTTGGGAGGAGTCAATTATGCCGCCTGGGGATATTTGCCCGGCCGTCCCAGAAATGAAGAGGAATGGAAGCGTTCGGTCGATGCTATGAGAGAGGTTGCGGAATATGCCCAAAAGACAGGCGAGGTCGATATTGCAGTTGAGGCTATCAACAGATTTGAAACTCATTTTCTCAATACAGCTGAGGATGCAGTGAAATACTGCGAGGATGTTGGAATGGATAATGTCAAAGTTCATCTGGATACATTTCACATGAATATAGAAGAGACTGATTTTACAGAAGCAGTTAAAACCTGCGGTTCTGAATATCTGGGTTATGTCCATACCTGTGAAAATACCCGGGGGATTCCCGGGACAGGCCTGGTGCCCTGGCGGGAGTTCTTCACCGCTCTCAAAGATATCGATTACGAGGGGCCGCTGGTCATTGAATCTTTCGATCCGGAATTTGAGGAGCTAAATTCCAAGCTGGCTATCTGGAGGAATTTTGCTGAATCAGGAGAAGAGCTAGCAGTTAAAGGTCTGGAAAATTTAAAGGAAATAGAGGATGAAATAAGTTAATAGTATTTAAGCTAATAGAACTAAAATAAATAATATAACGGAGGATAAAATATTGAAAAAATTTATTAATTCCAGAGATGATTTATTGGAAGAGATGATCGAGGGGTTTGTATCTGCCAATTCAGAGATGGTTGAGCGAGAAAATGAAAGAGTCCTGGTGCGGCGTGGGGCTCCTTTTGAGGATAAAGTTGGAATTGTCACAGGAGGAGGTTCGGGTCATCAGCCGGCATTCATAGGATATATTGGGGAAGGAATGTTTGATGCGGTCGCTGTTGGCGATATTTTTTCTGCTCCGGGCTGGGAATACTGCTATGATGCAATCAAAGCTGCTGATTCCGGAGAAGGTGTTCTGGTGGTTATTGGTAATTATGATGGTGATAAAATGAATTTTGGCATGGCAATTGACCAGCTGGAAGAGGAAGGACATGAGATCGAACAGATAGTTATAAATGATGATGTTCTTTCTTCTGAGGATCCGGAAAATCGCCGGGGTATCGCGGGCGAAATTGTTGTCTGGAAAGTTGTGGGGGCTCTGGCAGAAAAAGGTGCTGAGCTGAAAGAGATTAAAGAAGTCGGTGAAGATGTTCTGGAAAAAACCCGGAGTGCCGGGGTGGCTCACACTCCCTGCATCATGCCGTCATCAGGGAACCCCAGTTTCGATATCGGTCCCGATGAGATGGAACTTGGAGTTGGCCACCACGGCGAACCGGGTATAGAAAGAGTGGAAATGAAATCTGCGGATGATACAACAGACATTCTTATGGAACATATTCTCGATGACTATCCTTATGAAGAGGGAGAAGATGTACTGGTTTTGATAAATGGACTGGGGTCTACGTCTCTTCTGGAGATGGATATAATTTATAGAAGAGTGGAACAGATTTTGAATGATAAAGGAATTGACGTTTACGAATCATGGATAGGTAATTTCTTCACCTCGATGGAAATGGGCGGATTCTCCATTACTCTAACTCAGCTTGATAATGAAACCAAAGAACTGATTGATGCTCCGGTAAATGCAGTTCAGTTCCCGCTGCCTTAAACCCCAATTTTTATAGATATAAAAATTCCAATCAAGCTTTAAATCCAGTAAAGGGGGGATTTAAGGAGGGCAAAAATTTAATCATCAGCTCTGACTAATCAGAAACTGGCGTCTGCCCGGATACTGAACTGATTAAATGAAAAATAATTTTATGGCTTTATCAAAGCTTATTTTAAAAATTCAAAAAAGGACGGTGTTATAATGATGAGAGCTCTTCGCAAAGCTTTGGTTTTGACTCTGGTTTTGACATTTTTGGCAGGAGCTATCTTTGCAGCCGGTGAAGCCAGAGCTCTTGAACTGGCTGAAGATGTGGAAGTCCAGGACGAATACACTTTTGTCATGATCCCCATACTGGTTCAGGAATGGTTCGATGAAGTTTATGAAGCCTCCCAGGATGCAGCTGATATGTATGCAGAAATGCTGGATACTGAAATCAATATTGATTATCAGGCTCCTGAAGAGGCAGACCTTTCGACCCAGAACGAATACATGCAGAGAGCAGTTGCCATGAATCCTGACGGTATAGCCATAGATCTTATCTCTCCTGATGCCAGCGAACCCTTTATCCAGGAAGCACTTGATCAGGATATACCTGTTACCTCCTATGTTTCCCGAACTCCGGAAGAAATAGAGGACATCGACGAAGACATTACCACAGTCAGAGCGGATTATGCCGAGCAGGGTGAAATGGCTGCCCGGCGATTGGTTGAGCTTCTGGATGGTGAAGGAGAGGTAGCAATTTTACACGGCGTCCCCGAGAATACAGCCCACCTGGAACGTTTCGAAGCCCATCACGAAGTTTTTGATGAGTATGAAGATATAGAGGTAGTTGCTGAAGGTTTTACCTATGATGATGTAGAGGAAGCTCACGAGGAAGCAAGCAGAATATTATCTGCCAATCCTGATCTTGATGGTTTTGTTCCCTGCGATGCAGCCGGCCCGATAGGCATAGGTAACACCGTGCTGGAAGCCGGAATGGAAGATCAGGTAGAAGTAGTGGGAATCGATGCTCTGCCCAGAACCATAGAATTAGTCGAGATGGGAGTTATAGACTCCTCCTATGTATTCCCGCCTACAATAGTAGGTCACTGGGTCACACAATCACTGCTCTCCAGAGCTACGGGAATCGAAATGCCGGCCGAGATCGATGTAGGTTATAGAGTTATGGATCAGGAGACAGTAGAAGATCCTGATTTTGAAGGCTATTAAAATTCAACCATAGTCGAATAATTTATATCTGGAAAAATTAAAAGCTGTGAGGGGAGAGGTTTACCTTTCCTCTCACAGCTATATTGTAAAAAAGTTGCAGGAGCTGCTGGGTGATTTTTTGGCATCGCATGGATAGAAAAAAATGCATGGGAGAGGAATCTACATGAGCATTTTAGAGGCCAGAAATATCACTAAAACATTTCCCGGAGTTACGGCACTCGATGAAGTAGATTTTGAGGTTTATGCTGGCGAGATAAACTGTCTGGTGGGCGAGAATGGAGCTGGCAAAAGCACTCTGATAAAAATACTGACCGGTGTTTATGAAGCTGACGAAGGGGAAATTATTCTGGAAGGGGAAAAAGTTGCAGATGATTTTTTGCATAAATCCAATAAAATAGCTTATGTCCCTCAGGAGATAAACCTGTTTGATGAGCTTACGGTGTATGAAAATCTATTTGCACCTTACAGAGATACCACAGGATTTCTTTTTGATTCCAGAAGATATCATGATGAAGCCCGGGAGTATCTGGATCAACTCAATCTTGACGTGGACCCTCATGAAAAAGTTAGAACAATGTCAGTGGCGGACAAACAGCTTCTTCAGATTGGCAGAGCGCTAATAAAAGATGAATTTGAAATATTAATTTTGGATGAGCCGACCGACTCTCTTACCGATGAAGAAATAGAGAGATTATTTTCCATATTGAAAGAATTGCGCGATGAAGGTGTAGGCATCGTATTTATATCTCATATTCTGGAAGAGGTTTTGGATATAGGCGATAGAGTTACTGTGCTGCGCAACGGCAAACTGGAGGGCTTTTCCAGGGTAGAAAAAATAGATGAGGACTGGATAGTGGAAAGGATGACAGGTCAGCAGATTGATTTTGAAAAAACTTTCAGGCCGCAAACTTCTCCCGGAGAAGCTATTCTCAAAGTAAGAAATTTGACCGGTCCTCGTTTTGAAAATATATCCTTCGACCTGCACAGGGGCGAAATTCTTGGTATTGCGGGCCTGGTTGGAGCAGGGCGCAGCGAACTTCTCCAATCAATATTTGGCTATCTGCCGGTTGATGAAGGCGAGATCGAATTTGAGGGGGGAAGCTGGAAGTTCGGTGACCCGGCTTACTCAATCTCTCAGGGGCTTTTATATCTGCCTGAAGAAAGAAAGAGCCAGGGAATTATGGCCGATCAAAGCGTTAGAGATAATATCGGCGTTCTGCACACAGATCGCATTTCGAAGCTGGGAGTCATAAATGAAAATAAAAATATAGAAATATCGGATTCGGTGATTGAAGATTATGACGTTAAAACTGCATCACAGGAAACCAAAATAAAATTTTTGAGCGGGGGCAATCAACAAAAAGTTTTGATCGGCAGGAGTATGAAAGCTGAACCCAGAGTATTATTTTTTGACGAACCCACCAAGGGAATTGATGTAAACGTTAAAGAAGAGGTTTTCGAACTCATGAAAGCTCTTGCAGAAAATGAAAAGGTGGGAATAGTTTTTGTTTCATCAGAGCTGGAAGAGGTTTTAAGATGCTCCAATCGCATAATGACCCTGCATGAAGGAGAACAAATCGACATATTTGAAGAATCAGAAATAACTAAAGAGAAGGTATTGAGTTCTGTAATCGGGATGGAACAAAAAATAGATGGAACAGAATCGAAGGGGGAGTACGTCGATGGAAGTTAAGTCGGCAGTAAAAAATTATTTTGTTCGTTCACAGGTGGCAACTATATTTGTTATATTTGCAGCAATATTTATTATATCCAGCATTATATCGGAAGATTTTTTGACCGCCTACAATCTTTCCACAATGGCCTTTAACCTCTCCTTTGTGGGGATTGTCTCTCTGGCTCAGGGCACTCTGCTATTACAGGGTGATATAGATATTTCCCTGGGATCTATAGCCGGTCTATCGGCAGTTATTACCGCTACCCTAATGATTCATGCGGGAGTTAATCCCATTCTATCAATACTCATCGGCATGGCATTTGGAGCGCTGTTTGGTGTGATAAATGGCGGCCTGATAACCTACTTCAAGCTCAATCCCATCGTATTAACGATCGGTGCCATGTACGCTTATGATGGTTTTAATCTCGTATATACAGAGGGACGCAATATTACTGGATTTCCTCTTTATATTACCAATTTAGGAGGAGGTCATCTTTTCGGAGTTCCCATACCGCTCTTTTTCTTTCTGGGAGTTTTTGTGATTTATTATTTCCTGACCAAGAAAACTGTCTACGGGCGAAAAATTTATGCTCTGGGAGATAACCGTGAGGCCGCCCGCATAGTGGGCATCAAGGTGGATAAACTCAGAATAATCGGTTACGCCCTGGCCGGAACTTTTTCCGGGATGGCCGGTATTTTGATGGCATTTAGAATGGCAGCTGCCCAGTCGACTATAGGCGACCCCTGGCTTTTGCCCTCCATCGCGGGTCCTATAATCGGAGGAATAGCAATAAAAGGCGGAATTGGCTCTATAACTGGAGCTTTGATAGGTGCAGCTCTGATGACGGTAGTCGGTAACATCATAGTGCTGGCCGGTGTTGGTGCTTACTGGCAGCAGGCTGTTAATGGCAGTATTATAATAATAGCGATTGTAATGGACTCTGTAGCGAAGAAATATAGATAGGTCAACTAATTATCTTAGGAGGAGATATTCAATGAAGCTCGCGATTGGCTGTGATAAAAATGCCCTGGAGTTGAAAAATAAAGTCAAGAATTTTATAATCGAGGAAAAAAATTTGGAAGTTGTGGACGTGGGGGTCTCCAGAGAAGCTGATGAAACTTATTATCCTCGCGTGGCTAAAAAAGTCGTTGAAGAAATAAGAAGCACTGAAGATGTGGAACAGGGAATCTTAATTTGTGGTACCGGAATCGGGATGGCTCTTACAGCGAATAAATTTGAGGGGATCTGGGCTGCTAAATGTCATGATATTTATTCCGCTGAGAGAGCCAAAAAGAGCAATAATACGAATGTTTTGACCATGGGGGCTCAGGTAATAAGTTATAAACTGGCCTTCAAATTAGTAGATATGTGGATTGATTCGGAGTTTACAGGCGGCCGTTCTGCTCCTAAAGTGGAGTTGATAGAGGAATATGAAGCGGAGGAGCAAAAGTAATCATCCAGAAAGGCTGATATAGAAGATTTAATATTAAATTATCGAGGTGATTAAAATTATAAATCAAGAAACTATTAAGAGGGCTATAAAAAAGATAAAGGAAAAACTTGAAGAAAATAAGGATTATTTAAATGAACTGGATTCTGATATCGGAGATTCAGATCACGGTAGAAGTATAGTTAACGCTTTCAAAGAAGCTTATAGTACAGTCGACGGATCCGAATATGATGGGATTGGAGATCTCATGAACGATGCGGCCAGCTCTATTATTTCAGCTTCTGGCGGGGCTTCCGGTGTTCTTTATGGCTCGGCTTTTATGGCAGCTGCCAGGGAGGTCCAGGATAAAAATGAGATCGGTCATGAGGATCTGGGCAATATGCTTCAGGCCATGAATGATAAGATCATGGATAGAGGAGGGGCAGAACCGGGTGATAAAACCATGGTTGACACACTCCATCCTGCAGTTCAGGCCTATAAAGAATCCGGAGGTATCGAGCAGGGGCTGGATGCAGCCCTTGAAGCTGCAGCTGAAGGAAGAGATTCTACCGAAGAAATGATAGCCAGCAAAGGCAGGTCCAGCCGACTTGGAGACAGGAGCAAAGGACATATTGATCCTGGAGCTGAATCGATGTACCTGATTTTAGAGACTCTTTTTGAAACGATAAAAGAAGACTTATAATAAGATATAGTCCTTGATGATTTTTGAAGAAGTAAACCGGATGCGGCATAAATCATCAGTCAGCAAGTAAAAATTTGAGGATAAATTATTCTAGAACATCGATAATTGAGGTCGCTCACCATAAAAGATTTTTCCCTCTCCTTAAACTATAATAAAATCAAATATTTATCTTCCCTCCAATTCTTTTATTCCAATATATCCTCTGTAAAACCTAGTAAAAATAAGATCTTTCTGTCTTCAGCTGGCAAACAGGTGCGTCGAAAATACTTATTTAGTTATACTGGAAGATATAAAGCTTCGTTCACAATGAAATTTTTTTGCTTTAAGTGATCTTATACGATATCTATCAACCGATAACAAGAAGAAAAGAACCTAAAGATATATTTTTACTTTGCATAAAATTTATCCTTTTAAAGAGAAACATTCGGCTTTTCTATTGTTGTGGTAATGTGTTATAATTTATTATGGTAGGTTTGAATTGCTTTTTTTAAGAGAAGGGAGAGAATTATTTTTCTTATCGATACCCCATAATTTTTCGATATTTTTGGATGCCAGCAGCAAAATAGAAAAAACTTCTACTTCCTACTTTGCTTCTCTGGAAGATATCGATTATCCAGTAACAAATTATGATCCTGATGAGGAAGAGGTTTCTAGACTCAACCAGAATAACGTCGAATTGATCAAATAGGGGATGAATTGATAAAAGCAATCTGCAAGGGGGTTTTTCTTATGAAATTATTTATCGATACGGCCAATATTGAGGAGATAGAAGAGGCAGTCGAGATGGGTGTAATAGACGGAGTCACGACCAATCCCTCGCTGGTTGCCAGCGAAGGAGGAGATTTTGAAGAGAGGGTCAAGGAGATCTGCTCGATAGTGGATGGCCCGGTCAGCGCCGAGGTAATAAGTCTGGAAGCCGAAGAGATGATAGAAGAGGCGCGGGAACTGGCCGGCTGGGCAGAGAATGTGGTTGTAAAAATACCGATGACGGAAGCGGGATTGAAAGCGGTCAAAACTTTGAGCGAAGAAGGGATAGATACCAATGTTACTCTTGTATTTTCGCCCTCTCAGGCGCTATTAGCAGCCAAGGCGGGCGCCACCTTTGTAAGTCCTTTCGTGGGCCGGCTGGATGATCGTTCCAAGGACGGGATGAGATTGATCGAGCGGATATGTAAGGTTTATGATAATTACGATTTTGAGACTCAGGTTTTGACCGCCAGCGTGCGCAGTCCCCGTCATGTGATGAGAGCAGCCGAGCTCGGTTCCGACGTGGCAACATTGCCCTATGAGATACTGAAAAAATTGACCGACCATCCGCTGACCGATATAGGTATAGAGAGATTTCTTTCGGACTGGGAAGATGCTCAAGAATAAAGGGGGAAATAAGATGCTACAAAAGACAGCAAATACAGTCAAAGGACTTGCAGTTGATGCAGTAGAAAAGGCTGGCTCTGGACATCCCGGTATGCCGGTGGGATGTGCAGAGCTGGGAACTTTTTTGTTTGCCGAAGTAATGTCGCATTATCCGGAGGAGCCAGAATGGCCCGACCGGGACAGATTCGTACTTTCAGCGGGCCACGGTTCGATGCTGCTTTATTCGCTTTTGCATTTGAGCGGTTATGATCTTTCTTTAGAAGACCTGAAAAACTTTCGGCAGCTGGAATCTCCCACCCCGGGCCATCCCGAGGTCGAGGAGACAGAAGGAGTTGAAACCACAACCGGTCCCCTGGGGCAGGGTTTGAGCAACGCTGTGGGGATGGCGATAGCCGAAAGAATGCTGGCAGAACGTTATAATACGGAAGAACATAAAATAGTGGACCATCATACCTATGTGCTGGCCAGCGATGGAGATCTCATGGAGGGTATCAGCTCCGAGGTCGGTTCTTTAGCCGGTCATCTGGGGCTGGGCAGGTTGATAGTCTTTTATGATTCCAATCAGATCTCTATAGAAGGAAGCACAGACCTGGCTTTCACGGAAGATGTGACCGCCCGTTTCGATGCTTTTGGCTGGCAGACGATCGAGTCGGTCAGCGGTTATGATTATGATGGGCTTAGAGATGCGGTGGAAGCTGCTGAAGAGGAGGAAAATAAACCTACCCTTATCGAAGTAAACACTCAGATAGCCCGGGGGGCTCCCACAATGGAAGGAGACGCAGGTTCCCATGGGGCTCCGCTGGGAGAAGAGGAGATAAAGGGACTTAAAGAGAATATAGGATTTCCGCCGGAAGAGAAATTTTACGTTCCGGACGAGGTTCGGGAGTTCTGGCGGGACAGAAGAGCTGAACTCAACGATGAATACCTCGCCTGGCAGCGCGAATTTGAAAGCTGGCAGCAGGCCAATCCCGATCTGCATGAGAGCTGGCAGAGTGCCCACGATCTGGAAATTCCCGAAAGTCTATATGATAATCTGGAGGAGCTCGATCTCGAGCTTGACACCGCCACCAGAAAATCCGCAGGCAAGGTATTGAGCACTGTTATGGAGGAGATTGATTATCTTGTAGGAGGTTCTGCTGATCTGGCGCCCTCGAACAAAACCTATCAGGAAAATATGGGCGAGATTCAGGAGGACAATTTTGCCGGTCGTAATTTCCGCTTCGGTGTGCGCGAGCACGGCATGGGCGGAATTGTCAACGGAATTTCCCTCCACGAGGGCATACGACCTTTTGCAGCCACTTTTCTGGTGTTTTCTGATTACATGAGGCCTGCTATAAGGCTGGCGGCTTTGATGGAGCTGCCCAATATTTATGTGTTCACCCATGATTCCCTTTTTATAGGGGAGGACGGGCCGACTCATCAGCCGGTTGAGCATCTGGAATCGCTGCGCCTGATTCCCAACCTGCAGGTTATTCGTCCGGCCGACAGCGAAGAAGCCTGTCAGGCCTGGCAGCAGGCGCTGGAATACAGAGAAGGACCTACCGCTCTCATACTTACGCGTCAGTCGCTGCCCTATCTGGAAAAGGACAGCGAGCCGGAGATTTCCCGCGGTGGTTATGTGGTCAAACAAAGCAAGAACCCTGAAGTTATAATGATGGCCAGCGGAAGCGAGGTCTCGCTTGCGGTTGAAACTGCCGAAAAGCTGGAGGGGGAAGATGTAAAAGCCCGGGTTATATCCGTGCCTGATAGAGAGAAATTTTCCCGCTCTCTCCAGGAGAATGAAGAGATGCTTTGCCCGGCTTCCTCTCTGAGAGTAGTGTTAGAAGCGGGAGTCGGTCAGGGCTGGTATCAGTTTGTAGGGTCGGATGATCTGATATTGTCCATGGAAGAATATGGCCGAAGCGCCCCCGGAGAAGAGGTGGGCAAATACTTCGGCTTTGATGCCGATCAGGTCTGCAGATCCATTCTTGATAGTCTGCAGGGATAAAATCATGAAAAGTCAGAGTTAATAAATCTGATTTGCTCGTGATTGGGCACCGGCTTTTAACCCGAAATTGCCTGCCTGACGGCGGCTTTGTTCGGACAGTGGGCCGGTGCCTGTAAATTTTTATTTTGATTCAGGTGATCGGGTCAGAAAAATTTAAGATAATGGTTTTCTCCGGTCTTATCTTCTGCTATAATGATGTGTATAGAATACATAAAAGGACATTTTTCTTCTGTATTAACTGCCGGGGTTTTTATCTCCTAAAATAATATTGATTACAGCTCCTGCAGCAATTAAACTGGAGGTGGATAAATTTTGCCGGATAACTTTAGCTTATTAACATATTAGCACAGCAGATTTAATTTTACTGTCCTATCAATTAGTCTATCGGCTGCTACAAATAGACTCAAAACACCCAAAAAAATCAGGAAATGACGACAATCGATCTTTCGAGCAAAATAAATTAAAAATTAGGAGTGTTAAAGATGCCTATCAGCAAAAAAGTAATTGTTTTTTGCATAATTCTCACTGCGGTCGTTCTTCTGAGCGGTACAGCGGCAGAAGCTGTCATGCCACATACCGGAATAGATCCGATGGAGCTCGACCTGGAGGGACTTGACCCCATCGAGATCACAGCCGCCCATCCCAGTCCGCCCGATGATCATCTGCAGGACCATGCCTCGATGGTGGCCTTCAAAGAATACGTGGAAGAAGCATCCGATGGCAAGATAAGCGTCAACGTATCGCCGGGAGGAGAGCTGGGCGATCTCGGAGAGCTGCAGGAGCTGGCCATGGAGGGAATGGTGGAAGTTGTTCTCAGCAGCGATGGTGCTATCTCCACCATCTATCCCAACATTCAGGTCGTTTCGCTGCCCTATATCTTCAGAGATGTAGATCACGCCCTGCATGTTTTCGATGGTCAGTTCGGCCAGGATCTTTTTGAAGATATGCGCCAGCATACCGGTCTGAAGACCATAGCCTGGTTCGATAACGGCGGTTTTCGTTCCTTCACCAACGATGTCCGGGAAGTGAGAACGCCCGAGGATATGGAGGGGCTTACCATCAGAGTTATGGAGATTCCCTCGCATATGGAATTTGTCGATCAGCTGGGAGCTGATGCGGTCAACATCGATTGGGGCGAACTTTACAGCGGCCTGGCTTCCGGAGTGGCCGATGGCCAGGAGAACGCTATAGCCAACGTGATGATGTCGAGAGTATACGAAGTTCAGGATTACATGACCCTCGACAGGCACTTTTTCAGCCTGACCCAGATTCTGGCCAACGACGACTGGTTTCAGGGGCTGCCCGAAGAATATCAGGCCATAGTGCTGGAAGGCGGCCGTCGGATGTCCGAAGCAGCCCGCCGTCAGACCCGGATAGTCAGAGAAGAAGGTCAGAATTACCTGGAAGAGCAGGGTATGGAAATATATGAACCCACGCCGGAGGAGATAGAAAAATTCCGGGAAGCCACCCAGGAACCGGTGACAGATTACGTCAGAGATGCAGTGGATGACGAAAGCTGGGTCGATAGAATATTTGAGGAAGCAGACCAGGCGCTGGATGAGCTCGGCTATGAGGATATAGGAGAATAAGAACCTGAAAATAGAGAAGGCCCGGGGGCCCGATTTTAGGCAAATAATGCAGTTGAGAGCAGAAAAAGGGCCCCTGTGGTTTTCCTCAGGGAGGATTTTGATGATAACAAAACTCAGCAGAAGCTTAAACTCGCTGATCGAAAAAGCTATCACAGGTATGATAGGTCTTATGCTTTTTCTGGTGCTGATCCAGGTTTTTGCCAGATATGTTTTAGGGGCCAGCACGCCCTGGACTTCAGAACTTTCACGCTATCTTATGGTCTGGATTGCCCTGGTAGGGGCCAGCGTTTTGAGCAAGGAGGAAAAACATGCCGGGGTTAATCTCTTTAAAAACAAACTTCCCCCGCGCCCCCGAATTTTTATAGAGGTTTTCTTAAATATTTTGATCTTGCTTTTGCTCGTCATACTGGTGCATCGGGGTTTTAGATATTCCTTCGATTACTGGAATTCTATCTCGCCTGCCACCGGTATAAGGAGGACCTGGGCCTATTTATCTCTGCCTGTCGGTGGTTTTCTGATGTTTTTGCAGACTTTGAGCAATACTATTATAAAAATTGATTATTTATTCAATAGGAGATTCTCTGAGGGAGAAGAGGAGAAGAAAAAGGAGAACTGTAAGATATGAATATAATTCATTTATCTCTTATTGCAGTTTTGTTTCTGCTCTTTTTAGGACTGCCGATAGCTTTTGTGCTGGGGCTGGCCAGTCTGGCCTGGCTGTTTTTTGGAGGATTATCGCTGCAGGCCATACCGATGAGGATTTTCAGCGGCATCGACCGCTTTGTGCTGCTGGCCATACCCTTTTTTATGCTGGCAGGGGAGATAATGAACGAATCGGGCATTACCACAAGACTGGTCAGGTTTGTAGAGCTGGTTATAGGTAAGATCAGGGGAGGGCTGGCCCATGTGAATATCTATGCCAGCATCCTCTTTGCCGGCATCTCCGGTTCGGCCATAGCCGACGTCTCGGCTCTGGGCTCGATTTTAATCCCCTCCATGGAAAAGCAGGGTTATACGAAAGAATTTTCCGCGATGATAACCGCCTCTTCCTCGATAGTCGGCCCGATCATTCCTCCCAGCATCACTATAGTGCTTTACGGAGGTGTGGCTGGCGAATCAATAGCCGGACTTTTTGCCGCTGCCATAATCCCCGGCCTGATGATAGGCGTCGGCCAGAGCATACTGGTGGCAGCCTTCGCCCGGAAGAAGGATTTTCCCGTGCAGAAGGTCAGCTACAGCAAAAAAGAGCTGGTAGTGGTAACCAAGGATGCTCTGGCAGCTCTGGTGATGCCCCTTATAATTCTGGGAGGAATTCTGGGAGGAGTATTCACACCCACCGAGGCAGGTGCTATAGCCTGTGCTTACGCCATGCTGGTCGGCTTTTTTCTCTTCGGAGAATTAAAACCGGGAGATATACCTCAACTTTTAAAAAATGCAGCCCGAACTTCGGCCATGCTTTTCATAATCATCGGCATGGCTGACATTCTGGGCTGGATACTGGCCATGGAGGGAATTCCCTCTGCCCTGGCGGAGAATTTGATGGGGGTCAGCGAAAACCGATATGTGCTTCTCCTTTTGATCGTGGGCTTTTTGCTGTTTCTGGGCACCTGGCTGGAAGCAGGGGCCAGCATTATCATGCTCGCTCCCATCGTGCCTCCCATGATGATAGAGATCGGCTTTCATCCGCTGCAGACCGGCGTAATAGTGGTCATGGGCATGTTGATAGGGCTTATCACTCCTCCTCTCGGGCTCTGTCTTTTCACGGCTTCTTCGGTGAGCGGAGCAGAGGTCGAGGATATTTTCCGCGAAATCTTACCCTTCATCACCGTCCATATAGTGGTGTTGATCCTGGTGGGGATGGTGCCGCAGCTGACGCTGTTTCTGCCGGGATT
>CAYTDP010000035.1:0-24033 GCA_964436625.1 uncultured Halanaerobiaceae bacterium
AAATTTCATTGTGAACGAAGCTTTATATCTTCCAGTATAACTAAATAAGTTTTTTCGACGCACCTGTTTAACTAAAGACAAGAAGATCCCTTTTTAAGCTCTTCTAATCAACTCATAATAATCTGGAAGGGTGAAAATATACATGTATTTTTTATAATTCTCTCACATGATACAGGAGATTAAAGATTTTTCTTCAATTTTATAATATGGCGTTCTGCATGATCACACCACTTTTAACAGGGGGAATATTTGATGAAAAAGGGAGCTCTATCTATTCTGCTGGTTTTCGCTCTGGTTTTGTTCTTTTCGACAGCCCTGGCGGCTGAAACCTACACTGTCGGCACCAGCGCCGGATTTCCACCCTTCGAGTATGTAGAAGACGGAGAGATAGTGGGCTTTGACATCGATCTCATGGAAGCTATAGGCGAGGAGCAGGGTTTTGAAGTGGAGTTTGTAGATATAAGCTTTGATTCATTGATTCCCGGTCTCAACGCCGGCCAGTTCGACGTCGTTGCCGCCGGTATGACGATCACCGAAGAAAGAGCTGAAGTCGTAGATTTTACCGATCCCTATTTCTCTGCCAATCAGGCGGTTTTAGTCAAAGAAGACACAGGAAATGATCTGACGGTGCTTTACGGGGATAATGACCTGGCAGTTCAAACGGGTACGACCGGAGACCTCTGGGTCGAAGAGAACCTGCAGGATCCAGGAATTCTGACAGGAGACGTGACTCATTTTGATACCTTCGTCCTGGCGGTTCAGGATCTTGTCAATGAAAATGTAGATGCTGTGGTTCTTGATACTCCTGTGGCCCAGCGCTATGCGGAGGATGATCCTGTGGAGATGGTCGCCGAAATCATCACCGGCGAGGAATACGGCCTGGCAGTGGCTCAGGGTAATACCGAGCTGCTGGAAAAACTCAATGAAGGGCTGGAAAAAGTCAGAGAGTCAGGACGTATGGATGAACTGCTCGATGAACATTTTTAATCACTTATAAATCTTCTAATAGCTTCTGAAAACATTTTCTTTTCTGATTATGAAAAGACTCACGAAAGGCTGTGGTGATAGCCCTTGGCAGAAAGAATAGAACTGGCTCAGCAGTCCCTTCCTGCCCTGCTGGAAGGGACTGTTGTCACTATACAATTAACGGTTTTAATACTGCTTTTCGGATTATTTTTTGGTCTGATTATGGCTTTTGGTCAGACCTATGGAAACAGGGCGGTTAAATTTCTGGTCGATGTTTATGAGCGGGTTTTTCGCAGCATACCCGAGCTGGTACTGCTGCTTTTAGTTTTTTATGGTATGCCCAATATAGGCATCAATTTAAATCCTTTCAGCGCGGCGGTGCTGGCCCTGGGCCTGAGAGCAACAGCTTACATGTCGCAGATTTTTCGCGGAGCCTTTCAATCGGTGGGCTCAGACCAGCTTACAGCCGCACGCTCGCTGGGGATGGGCAAGTTTAAAACTTTCAGATATGTGATTTTACCCCAGGCAGTCAGAGTATTTATACCTCCTTTTGCCAACGAATACGCGATTATTCTCAAAGATACTTCGCTCGCCTATGCTCTGGGAGTGACCGAGCTTCTGCGTCAGGGCCAGTATATTATCGCTGTACATTATGATCCGCTGACCATCTTCCTCATGATAGCGGCGATATATTTCGTTCTGACCTTTGGTGTGACAAGGCTTTTGAAACTGCTCGAAAACAAACTAAAAATTCCAGGTCTGGGAGCTGAAACAAATTGATGGCTGAAAAAACGCTTTTAAATATCAAAAATCTGCATAAAAGTTTTGGAGATAATCTGGTGCTGGATGGGATATCTTTTTCGCTCGACCCGGAGGAGATAAAGGTGATTATAGGTCCCAGCGGCACCGGCAAAAGCACAGTGCTGAACTGCATAAACAGGCTGGTAATGCCGGATAATGGGGAGATATGGCTTGAGGATACAGAGGTTGTATCCTGCGAGGACATCAACAGCATACGCCAAAATATAGGCTATGTTTTTCAGGGTTTTGGCCTTTTTCATCATTTAACCGCCATCAAAAATATCACGATCGGGCTCAGAAAAGTCAAAAAAATGTCAGATGAGGCGGCCAGGGAAAAAGCTCTTTCCGAACTGGATAGAGTGGGGCTTACCGAAGTAGCTGATTCCTACCCGGCGCAGCTCTCCGGCGGCCAGAAACAGAGAGTGGCTATCGCGCGAGCGCTGGCCATGGAACCCAAATTGATGCTGTTTGATGAACCCACTTCGGCCCTCGATCCCGAACTAATCGGAGAAGTTTTGACGGTTATGAAAGATCTGGCAGAAGAGGGAATGACAATGCTCGTGGTGACGCATGAGATGGGATTTGCCCGCTCCGTTTCCGACGAAATAATTTTTATGGAGAAGGGTAACATAGTGGAAAAAGCACACCCGGAAAAGATGTTCGATTCCCCTGAGCTGGAACGCACGAGGGAGTTTCTCTTCAAACTGGACGAGCTCTACGGTCAGGGTGGTGAGTAACATGCTGGAGTTTCTGACCGAGGAATATATGATCATAGATATTTTTGTCAGCAATTTCTGGACTTTGATGTCGGGATTGAGGTTTACCTTCACCCTGACTGTTGTTGTCATGACGGCCGGAACTATCCTGGGTGTTTTGCTGGCCCTCGGCCGCAGTTACGGCAATAAAATTGTTTCTTTCTTATGCACTGCCTATATAGAGCTGATCCGTGGTACGCCCATGCTGGCCCAGCTTTTCATACTCTATTTTGCTCTGCCCCCTTACGGTATCAATCTTTCTGCAGCGCAGGTGGCATATCTCGGTTTTACCCTCAATGCTTCCGCCTATCAGGCAGAGTACACCAGAGGGTCGCTGGAATCTGTCGAAACCGATCAATTTAAGTCAGCATATTCGCTGGGGATGAGCCGCTGGCAGACGATCTTCTATATTGTCCTGCCCCAGGCTGTGCGCTGGTCAATACCGGCCTGGACAAATGAATTCATATATATCCTGAAATACACCTCTCTGGCCTATATCATAGGTGCTCCGGATCTTATGACTCAGGGCAAATTTATAGCCAGTCGCAATTATCAGTTTTTTCGCGTTTACCTGATAGCAGCAATAATATATCTCATAATAGTCACCATATCAACCTGGCTTGTCGACAGGCTGGAGGACAAGATCAGGATACCCGGTTTTAGAGGAGAAGAAAACTTTTGATATTATTTACTCCGCTGGCGATAACTTTAAACTTTAAATCTTAAAAGTCGCGCAATTTTATCTGAATTTTAGAATCAACTGTTCCCATTCATCCATGGGAGAAGCCAGCAGATATTTTATCTCCGAGCGGCGGGCCTCGGGGAAAAAGCTTTCCAGCATTCTTATTTCACCCTCTTTTCTGGCTTTTTGGTATTCATCAAATACCTTTTTTTCTCCGCTGCCGATAACCAGCCTGTATCGGTCCGGACAGGCAACTTCCACTCTGATCTCCTCGCCGGATTTTAAACGACCGATAAATTCAGCCATCTTTTAAGTTCCCTCCCCTTTATCATCTGCCGGCTAGAAAAAGATTTCCAGGATCAGAAGAAACATTACCAGAATCGCAGCAGACGGCAGAATAATTTTCCAGTGATTTAATCCCATATAACGCGGCAGGGTGGCCTCAGAAAAACCCTCTCCTTCGAAAATACCTCCAAACCTTTCCTTAAATACCGCATATAAGGCTGCTCCCAGGGTTATACCGACCAGCCCGGGAATCAGAGCGTCCAGATTGCCCTGGCCGGCAGCTCCCGCCAGCGTTCCCGGGCAGTAACCCAGCACAGCAAAACCGATGCCAAAAATCAATCCGCCCGGAATCACCATTTTGAGCGGAGGATTCTTGGGAGAAAGCTGAACCCATCCCAGATCATAGAGGGCATAAATACCGATCATGCCAACAATCACAGCAGTCAAAATAATCTTTAAAACAGTAAAATCATCCAGCTTCAGCTGTCCGACGATAACATTATAGCGCGTTACGCCGCCTTTTTGCAGCAAAAAACCAAAGATTATACCGGTAAAAAGTCCCTTAAACAATCGGGGAAAGCTTTCTCTTCTCACTTTTTATCACCTCTGCAAATTCTCAATCTCAAATAAACCGATATTGTAAACAAAACTCACAGTATCACCAGTGCCGCTGCTATTCCTCCAATAAAAAAACATGCGGCGGCTATCCAGCTGCTTATGCTCAGCTGCAGCGTACCGCTGATGCCGTGACCGCTTGTGCAGCCTCCGGCAAAGCGGGCACCAAAACCTATAAAAATGCCTCCTATAAGAGCCGAAAAAAATCTTCCTGTGGCAGTAATATTCAAAAATGAGGGATAATCCGTTGGAGGTCTCATACTCACAGAAAAACTGCCTGAAAGCACTGAAGAGATAAAGCTGCCGACAAAAATGCCGACCACCAGCATCATCTGCCAGTCAATTTTAGGAGCATAATCACGGTAATAACTCAATCTATCGGTCACCGAACTATCTTTTTGCTCCCAGATCAGTCCGGAAGTTCGAGCAAAAGTGGTAGAGGCTCCCAGGGCTTTTCTGGAAAAAAGAAAAGAGAACCAGCTCAAAACTCCTATGCCGACCCCTACCAGATAGGGCGACCAGGTCGTTCTCATCAAAAATTCCATAATTCAGCACCTCCTGCGGGCCTTTCAGGCCCGACCCGTATTATGATTATTCCCGAAAAAAACATTTAACGAATTAACTCTTGAAAAACACCATAAAGTTTGATATATTTCTATAGTAACAAGTATACAAGTATCCAGCAGCTGGAAGAGTAGCCAGTAGTCCAGCAGAAAAATGCATTAGGAGGGAAACCGATGTCTGCAAGCAAGCGAGAATCAAGTAGCTGGGATTGGCGTAAAACACTGCAGCGGGAAACCGTCAAAGCAGGCTTTGTCCCACGCAAAAGCTTCAGCAGTTTTCGCGACTCCTAAAAGTTATAATACTGCCGGGAGCCGGAGCTGAAGTGTACCAAATCCTAAACTTTTTGAAGCCGGGTGAAGTTCACATTTAAGTGAGCTTCACCCGGTTTCGTGATTTTTAGCTTTCAGCTGCCGGAAGAAGCCAGACCCTCTGAAACATTCTGATCGAAATGAACATCCCGCTGAGGATATGGTATATCGATGCCAGCTCTGTCCAATCTCTTTTTGACCTCTTCATGCATGTAAAACCAGACATCCCAGTAATGATCTGGATTGATCCAGACCCGGGTGAAAATTTCCACCGAGCTGCCGGCATGTTCGCCCACTCTTATCGTGGGCTCCGGTTTAGAATATATCAGCTCAGATTCTTCAGCTATATCTTTAATGATTTTTTTGGCCCTTTCAAAATCATCGTCATAGCCGATGCCGAACTGCATATCCAGCCGCCGCTTGCTGGTCTCAGAAAAGTTGAGAATTCTCTCGTTGGCAAGATTGCCGTTGGGAATATAAAGCTTCTGCTGCTGAGGAGTATAGATTGTAGTATAGAGAATTTGAATTTCGTCCACTGTACCCCAATCACCGCCTACGCTTATAAAATCCCCTACTTCGAAGGGACGAAAAAGCAGCAGTATTACTCCACCGGCAAAATTCGATAGACTGCCCTGCAGTGCCAGACCGGCAGCAAAACTGGCGGCACCTAATATTACCACAAATGAGGTCATCTCTATTCCGGCCGTGCCCAGTGCACTTATGGCCAGCACTATTATCAGCAAAACTTTGGCCATCGAATTTATAAATCCGGCCAGAGTCGGATCGACCCTGTCTTTCATCGAGCGCCTGAGAAATTTAAGCCCGCCTTTAATGGCAAACCATCCTATAGCAAAGATCAGCACGCCGGCCAGAAGATTTAAAGCATGATGCTGAATTACGGATAATATGTACTGAGCATTCATGTAATATCCCTCCCGCAGGTATGTAATTCATCTCTTTTTAATATTATATCATAGCATCTTTATTCAGTCATCCCCAGATTAATTCCGGGTTTATATTACTACCAATAGATATCAAAAAACCCCGCCTGCCAGGAGAACCAGTATTCCTGCAGCGGGGCTTTGCTAAAAATAATTCTTGAGAAGATTTATCTTTTCTTACAGACGCTTTACTTTTATCAGGGCCGGCTCACCATTTAATTCAAATTCATCGGCTTCTTTCAGGTCCGACTCCTCGACCGAAACGATCTCATCGGCCAGAGTCTCCTCGCTGATATAATCATAAAATTGCTCTACTGCCCTGTCTATCTCCTGACTGCTGGAATAGTATATTTTTATTCTATCCAGCACATCGAACTCATGTTTTTTGCGCAGATTCTGAACCCTGGAGATGAATTCCCGCGCATATCCTTCCGCTTTTAGTTCGGGAGAGAGCTCTGTTTCCAGAATTATGAACTCATTGTCCTCCATGCCGATAGAATATCCTTCCCGGCTGCTTATATTGATGATGACTTCTTCTTCGCCGAAGGTAAATTCCTCACCATCAAGATCGACAGTCAGTTTCTCTCCCGCCTCCAGTTTTTTGGCAGTCTCTCGCGAATCCATTTCGGCCAGAGAGCCGGCGAAAAGTTTGACCTTATCGCGCAGCTGAGGTCCAACCTTTTCAAAATTGGGTTTAACTTCATATTCCATATACTGCCCGGGATCTTCAGTGTATTCAACTTTTTTGACGTTCAGTTCCTCTTTCAGCAGGGGTTTGAGTTCTGCGAGTTTATCTTTATGATCTGAAGATATGAGCACCCGGGCTATCGGCTGTCTTACTTTGAGCTCTTCTGCTTCCCGGGCTGCCCTGCCCATGGTCACCAGGTCTCGAACAAGCCCCATTCTTTCCTCCAAATCCTCCGCGATGAGTTCATTATCGGCTTCAGGATAATCCTGAAGATGCACCGATTCTGAATCGGTCAGACTGCGGTGTACATCCTCCGATATGAAGGGGGCAAAGGGAGCGATGGCCCGGGCCAGCTTTTCCAGCACCTCGTAGGTGGTCTGAAACACAGATTTCTTATCGCGGTCAAGCTCATCAGCCCAGAATCTGCGCCGACAGCGGCGAATATACCAGTTGGAGAGGTCTTCATCTATGAAATCCTGCAGTTCTCTCACAGCATTGGTCAGATGATATTCCTCCATCTGCTTTTCAACCTCGGCCAGCGTGCTGTGCAGCCGCGATATTACCCAGCGATCAATTCTATTTCTATCCTCGAGGTCCACGGAAAACTCCCGGGGATCGATTTCATCTGTATTGGCATACAGTTTAAAGAAATAATACACGTTTTTAAGTGTTCGATAAAATTTGCTGTCTATCTCCTGCATCCCTTCCTCATCGAAGCGGGTAGGAGTCCAGGGGGGCGAGACCTGCAGAAGATACCAGCGCAGAACATCGGCCCCATATTTTTCGAACATGTTGAAAGGATCGACGGTATTTCCGCGCGATTTGGACATCTTCTTGCCTTCAGCGTCCAGTATAAGATCATTTACCAGAACCCTCTTATAGGGTGATTCACCGGTTATGAATGAAGATATCGCTATCAGAGAATAAAACCAGCCTCTGGTTTGATCTATGCCCTCACATATGAAATCAGCCGGGAACTGTTCCTCAAAAACATCTTCGTTTTCGAAAGGATAATGCCACTGGGCAAAGGGCATAGAACCGCTGTCAAACCAGCAATCAATGACCTCTTCCACTCTCTGCATATCACCGCCGCATTCCGAACATTCCAGCAGAACTTCGTCGACATAAGGGCGGTGCAGTTCGATATCCTCTGACACCTCATTGACAGCTCGCTCGCGCATCTCATCCACCGAGGCTACAGAAGTGAGTTCTCCACAGTCACAGCGCCAGATATTGAGCGGGGTCCCCCAGTAGCGATTACGCGATAAAGCCCAGTCCTGAAGATTTTCCAGCCAGTTGCCGAATCTTTTTTCGCCCACAAAATCAGGATACCATTCCACGCCGTTGTTATTGTCGATGAGTCTCTCCTTAATTCTGGTCATTTCGATATACCAGCTCCCCCGGGCGTAGTAAAGCAGGGGAGTATCACAGCGCCAGCAGTGAGGATAATTATGATCCACCTTCTGTGAGCGGACCAGCTTTTCATTATCGATAAGCCATTCGACTATGTCCTCATTGGCATCCATCACAAACTGACCTTCCCAGGGAGTGTCGGTATATTTTCCGTCCTCGTTAACAGGCTGGAGAACCGGAAGGCCATATTTTTGACCCGTTTTGTAGTCTTCCTCTCCAAAAGCAGGAGCGCTGTGTACTATTCCAGTACCCTCTTCTGCCGTGACATAATCACCCAGAGTTACGTAAAAAGCCTCTTTATCGGATTTAACCTCCACAAAAGGCATGATCTGTTCGTATTCTATACCTTCGAGCTCTTCTCCTTTAACCCGTTCAACAATCTCATAATCTTCGACAAATACCTCTTCAGCCCGGTCTTTTTCGATGTAATAAAGATCTCCCTGATAGCGGGCTTTCACATAGGTTTTATCGGGATGAACCGTCAGGGTCACATTGGCCGCTAAAGTCCAGGGAGTTGTGGTCCAGATGAGAAAATACTCGTCTTTATCTTTGCGCTTTACGCGGACGTAAACACTGTTGCTGGTGATCTCTTCATAACCTTGTGCCACTTCGTGCGAGGCCAGACCGGTGCCGCAGCGGGCGCAGTAAGGAAGTATTTTATGTCCCTCGTAGATAAATCCTTCCTCAAAAAATTGATCGAGTATCCACCAGACCGATTCGATATAATCGTTTTCCAGCGTGATATAAGGGTCGTCCATATCTATCAGATATCCCATCCGCTCGGTCATCTCACGCCACTGCTCTTCATATTCAAAGACTGACTGTCGGCACTTTTCATTGAATTCGTCGATGCCGTATTCTTCGATCTCTTCTTTGCTGTTCAGATCCAGCTCCTTTTCGACCTCGATTTCCACGGGAAGGCCGTGGGTATCCCAGCCTCCTTTTCTTTTGACCATATAGCCCTGCATTGTATGGTAACGACAGACGGTGTCTTTTAGGGTGCGGGCGATAACATGATGAATCCCCGGTTTGCCGTTAGCAGTCGGAGGGCCTTCATAAAAAACATAGGGTTCATTATCCTTTCTCTGTTCCACACATTTTTCGAGCAGGTTCATATCGTACCATTCATCGGCAATTTCTCTTTCGCGGCTGCCGGGATTTTTTTCCGGCAGGTCGGGAAATTGTGACATGATTTATCATCACCTCTCCTCCAGGCTATCGTAATATTTTATTTATGAGTGAAATTAAAAAAGCCCGAGCTTAAAAGCTCAGGACGATAGGGTTACCGTGGTACCACCCGAGTTGCAGCCGCAGGGCTGCCTCTCTGCGCCTTTAACGCCGGCCGCGCAAATCCCTACTATAAATTTCGAGATTTGAGCTCAGGAAGGATATTCGTCCGCTCTGAGCCGGAGATCTTTCAGCCGGGGAATCTCCTCTCTTATTGACTCAGGCTGCAGATTACTATTTCCTTCAACACTTTTATTTAAATATGCCAAACTCATTTGTTCGCCCCTTTATGATAAAACAATCCGGCTGATTTGTCAAGAAAAAGCACTGCCGCCCGCCAAAATAAAAAAGGCTCTTCTTGTTATCCGTTGATAGATATCGTATAAGATCGCTTAAAGCAAAGAAAAATTTCATTGTGAACGAAGCTTTATATCTTCCAGTATAATTAAATAAGTTTTTTGAGACCCCTATTTATCAACTGAAGACAAGAAGATCCATAAAAAAATGGCCCCTGATCTTCTCAGGGACCAGCAGTCTTTATTAATGCCTGTTTATTTTCGGATTAAAGAAATTTTGATACGTAGGGCGAAGAAGTTTCTCCTTCCCTGAGATAATGTCCGGAAGGACCTTCGCCCATGAACTCTTCAAACCATGATTCGTGTTCTATTTCCTCATGCAGAATCGAAAGGGCCAGATCATAGGTGCGGTGATCTTTGCCTTCCGTCATATTGCAGATCTCATGATAACCTCTTACAGCACATCTCTCTGCTTCCAGAAGGACCTCTATGATCTCCTCGGGATCTTCGGGGTTTTCCGGAAGTTTGGCAGGCGGACAGGCAGATATATCATGAAACTCCTTGAGATCGTTGGGAATTCTACCTCCCAGTTCATAAATTCTTGGGACCAGCGCCTCGAAGTGATTCCTGTCTTCTATTCTGGCCTGCTCGGCTATAGGCTTTACTCCTTCTCCTTCCAAACCAATAAGATTCACTCTCAGAGAAGTGTAATAGTAATATGTTGTCAGCTCCGCAGAAGCATTCTTGATCAGAAGATCGAGAAGCGTGTCGACGTCAACACCGGCATTTTCCACCATTTCTCTGGCTACATTGGCCATAGAATGAATTCCTCCAGTTAATGATTTGTTTTCATTTTAAATTCACTAAATAAATAATACCTTACGATGGAGAAAAATGATGTAAAAAAGATTACAAATAATAATTGTTTTTATTAAAAGCCGGCTTTTTCCAGGGCTTCTTCTACCGCCTCCTGCCAGAGTTCTGAACTTCCGGTCGCTCCGGTGTAGGTTTCCACTTCGTAGGTGTCAGCTTCCTTCATACGATCGGCTATCTCCTGCTGGGCCGCATGAAACTCCTCCCAGCCGTAATCTTCATCCTTAAATTGATCTCCGGAAACTTCTTCCAGCCTGAGATCATCTATCCTGTAACCTTCGGGGGCCTCTTCATCAACCTCGACTGTAACCCAGGCCACACCCCAGCCCCGCTCAACCATGCTGGAAATGCCCATGAAAGTTCCCGAAAAATATTCCTCACCATCAGAGCGGTCCAGTGCCATCTCAACCGCTTCGATAGCTTTTTCGCTGGTGCTGGTCGCCCCGCTAATGACCTCAACCTCTGAATCACCAGCTTCGACAAATCTTTGGGGAAGTTCCTCCATGGCTTCATGCCATTCTTTCCAGTCATAATCATCGCCTTTTTCCCGGGCCATTTCATCATACTCGGTCAAATTAACGCCCACGATCTCGCCGTTTTCGAGGCTGACCTCCGCTTTAACATAGCCATTTTCATCGGCCTGAGAATATCCCTGATAAAGTTCTGCTGCCATAACTTCCCCGCCATGAATTAAAGTGCCTCCCAGAACAAATACAAATAGAAAGGCTGTTATCAAGAAAAACCCCTTTGATCCTTTCAATTTCTATACCTCCTTTACTCAGCGATATCCCTGAGTATTTATCTTTCTTAGAATTTTAAATTTTAAATCAAATACTTAATTAAAAATCCGGCAGGAGATTTTACTCAGATGATTGCTCCCGCCGGATTTGTTCATTCTCCTGATTTAAGCAGCCAGCTATATTTATAAAACCATCCTGCTTTTCATGCTTTCTCTAAATTTACCGCCGTCACTTTGAGTTCGGGTATCTTGGCTTCAGGATCGAATTCATCATGGGTGAGGCGATTGGCCGGACTTTCAGCGTAATGAAAAGGCATGAAAACCTGGCCGGGAGCTACAGTATTGCCAATTCTGGCAAAGGTTTCCACCTCTCCCCGGCGCGAGGTGACTTTAACTCTATCTCCCTGGCTGATATCCATCTTTTCGGCATCCTGTTCGTTTACCTCCACATAGCCATCGCTTTCAAATTCATCGATGGGCTTCGAATTTCTGGTCATGGTGCCGGTATGATAATGATACAGCATGCGGCCTGTCATCATCACGTGGGTAAAGTCTTCGTCTTCTATGCCTTCCACTGGCGGCTGATAATGAGCGGGATGGAATTTGCCCAATCCGCGGGCGAACTCCCCCTCGTGCAGGAATTTAGTGCCGGGATCATCTCTGTCCTTACAGGGCCACTGCAGACGCTCGTCTTCCAGCCTGTCATAATAGATGCCGCCGTAAATGGGAGTGAGATCAGCTATCTCTTCCATTATCTCGGCTGTATTTTCGTATTCCATCTCGTAACCCATCGCCTGCGCCAGCTCGGAGATAATCTGCCAGTCGGGCTTGGCCTCCCCGGGAGGATCAACCGCCGGTCTTATCTTCTGAATTCTGCGTTCACTGTTGGTTTTTGTGCCCTCTTTTTCGGCAAAACAGGCCGCCGGCAGCACTACATCGGCATATTCTGCCGTATCGGAGAAGAATATATCCTGTACTACTGTAAATTCAGTATTTTCCAGAGCTTCGATCACATGCTTCTGATCGGGATCGGAGATAACAGGGTTTTCTCCCATGATATAAAGTCCCTTAACATCTCCCTTTTCACAGGCGTGAAAAATTTCCACCACCGTCAACCCCGGATCTTCAGGAAAACCATCTACATCCCAGTAGTCAGCGAACTTCTGTCTGATCTCCTTATCGGTCACATCCTGATAACCGGGAAATACGTTGGGCAGTCCTCCCAGGTCACAGGCGCCCTGAACGTTGCTCTGGCCCCGGAGAGGATTAACACCCGTGCTCTCGCGGCCCACATTACCTGTCATCATAGCCATACAGGCAAGAGAGGTGACATTGCCCGTGCCCGAAACGTGCTGGGTAATCCCCATGGCATAAAATATGGAACCCCGGTCTGCCCGGCCGTAAATTTCTGCAGCTTTTTTTATCTTTTCGGCCGGAACGCCGGTGATCTCTTCCACCCGGGCGGGATTATATTCCTCTACAACCTCTTTCAGCTCGTCAAAATTCTCGGTCCGCTCCTCGATATACTCCTCATCCTGCAGGTCTTTTTCCAGAATTACGTGCATAATGCCGTTTATGAGCGCAGCATCAGTTCCGGGATAGGGCTGCAGAAAAAGATCGGCCTCCTCGGCCAGCTCTATGCGCCTGGGGTCGGAAACGACCAGATCAGCACCGTTGCGGACCGCCTTCTTGATGCGGCTGCCAATAACCGGGTGATTCTCGGTAGGGTTGGAACCGGTGACAAAAAAGGCATCGACGTTATCAATTTCCTCTATGGAATTGGTCATTGCTCCACTGCCAAAACTTTTGGCCAGACCGGCCACAGTGGAGGAGTGTCACAGACGGGCACAGTGGTCGACAGTATGGGTGCCGAGCACCGCCCTCATAAACTTCTGCATGAGAAAGTTTTCCTCGTTGCTGCAGCGCGCTGAGGTAAGTCCGGCCAGAGCCTGAGGTCCGTGCTCCTCTTTGATGCGAGAGAAATTATCAGCGGTGTATTCGAGAGCTTCCTGCCAGCTGACCTCCTCGAATTCTCCGGTTTCCTCATCCTTGATCAGCGGTTTGGTCAACCTATCGGGATCGTCGAGAAAATCATACCCAAATCTCCCTTTTACACAGGTCTCTCCCAGGGGATTGGGCAGACCTTCTCGGCTGACCCCTTCCACTTCTACAACCTCATTATCCAGGGTTTTAAGGTCGAGCTGACAGCCCACACCACAGTAACCGCAGGTGGTCTCGGTGTGTTCCAGCTGATACTCACGGCCCTTGCCCTGAGAAGGCTTAAACTGCAGAGCCCCGGTGGGGCACTGCTGAACACATTGACCGCAAAAAACACAGCTTGACTCATCGCTGCCCAGATCCTTCTTGAGAGCGGAGCCAACCCGGGCCGAAAAACCTCTTTCCACAAATTCGATGGCATCAGAACATTGAACCTCGTTGTCCACCCTGACACAGCGGCCGCAGAGAATGCATTTGTCAGGATCATGCTCGATGAAAGGATTATCCGATTCTATCTCGAAACGGGGGGTTTCTTTGGGAATACCAAGAGATTCATCCTCCATCTCCACATCATAATGATAGGCCAGATCCTGCAGCTTACAGCTTCCATCCGCTTCACAGGTCATGCAGTCGTTGGGATGGTCTGAAAGCAGGAGCTTCACAACCAGCCTGCGCGACTGAAAAAGTCTTTCATTTTCCTCTTCATCGGCGGAGATATTCATGCCGTCCCGAACCGGCGTGGTACAGGAAGGAAAGAGCTCGCCGGAATTTTCGTCCTCAACCAGACACATGCGGCAGGCTCCCACATTGCTCAGATGAGGATGATGACATAGGGTGGGAATATCATATCCGTGCTCGCGGGCAGCCTCCAGTATGGTCGCATCTTCGGCCACCTCGTGTTCATTGCCATTTATAGTGATCGTCGCCATTTTATCAGACTCCTTTTTTGGCTTTTTGGCATTGTTTTTTCAGTTTCGAAAAAACTGTTATTGGTTCTATTCTCAAATTGAAATTCGTAAATCTCACTCCAGATAATGATGCAGGCCGTCACTTAAACTCCGACTTCTTCGCGCTGACCGGGTACTATCTCTATGGCATCAAAGGGACATTCATCTATGCAATTACCACAGCGAATACATGTGTCATCAAAAATCATGTAGGGATCTTCACCCGGTTCTCCCTCGATAGCATCAACCGGACATATCTGTCGGCAGCGATCACAGGCCTGACACTCCTCATCGATGATATGATAAAAAATCAGGTTCTGACATACGCCGGCAGGGCAGGATTTATCATAAATATGAGCTTCGTATTCATCGCGAAAATATTCAATGGTACTCAGCACCGGATTGGGCGCTGTCTGCCCCAAACCGCAGAGAGATGTGTCGATTATCCTCTCTCCCAGCTCTTCTAAAAGTTCGATATCTCCCTTTCTGCCCTCGCCAGAAGTTATTCTCTCCAGAATTTCCAGCATCCTGCGGGTTCCCAGCCGGCAGGGAGGACATTTTCCACAGGATTCATCCTGGGTGAAATCGAGGAAAAATTTGGCCACATCAACCATACAGGTATCTTCATCCATTACCACCAGGCCGCCGGATCCCATTATGGAGCCGACTTCCTGTAATTTATCGAAGTCGACAGGAATATCAAACATATCTCTGGGAATACAGCCGCCGGAAGGCCCTCCCGTCTGAACAGCCTTGGCTTTTTTATCTCCGGGTATACCTCCGCCGATATCAAATACAACTTCCTCCAGTGATATGCCCATCGGCACCTCTATAAGCCCTGTATTGTTGACCTTGCCGACCAGAGAAAATATTTTTGTGCCTGTGCTGTTCTCGGTTCCCACAGAATTAAACCAATCGGCTCCTTCTCTGATGATCAGGGGCACATTGGCATAACTTTCCACGTTGTTTATATTGGTGGGCTGTCCCCAGAGACCGCTCTCGGCCGGATATGGCGGTCGGGGTCGGGGCATGCCTCTTTTTCCCTCGATCGAAGCCATAAGCGCAGTCTCCTCACCGCAGACAAAGGCGCCGGCTCCTTCCATGATCTCAATATCAAAGCTGAAATCTGTGCCCAGAATTTCTTCGCCCAGAAGTCCATACTCGCGCGCCTGCTTCACGGCCTCCGTTATATGTTCAACAGCCAGCGGGTATTCGGCTCGAATATAGATAAAACCCTGGGAAGCTCCGATTGCATAGGCAGCTATTATCATTCCCTCCAGCACCAGATGAGGATTACCCTCCTTGATACTCCTGTCCATGTAGGCGCCGGGGTCGCCCTCATCGGAGTTGCAGATAAGATACTTGGGCTCGGAATCCTGCTGATAACAGAGCTCCCATTTTTTGCCGGTGGGAAAACCGCCGCCTCCGCGGCCCCGCAGACCGGATTCTTTGACCTCATCTATGACATCTTCCTGCTCCATCTTTATGAGAGCCTTTTTGAGCCCGGTGTACCCGTCGACTGCGAAATAATCCTCTATATCGGTAGGAGAGATGTGACCGTTGCTTTCAAATACTATTCTGCCCTGATTTTTATAAAAGGGTATATCCTGTTCTTTGATAATCTTCTCTTCAGTCTGCGGCTCTACATACTCAAGCCGCTCGATAGCTTCACCGTTTTTGATAGTCTTTTCCAGAATTTCCTCAACATCTTCCGGTTCTATATTGCAGTAAAAATTTCCTTCGGGCCGGATAACCATGAGCGGCCCCATCTCGCAAAAGCCCTGGCAGCCCGTAACTTTCAGACCGACCTCGTCAGTCATGCCTTTATCCTCCAGCCGGGTCTTAAGCTCCTCTATTACATCCTGACAGCCGCCCCCGCGGCAGCCGGTACCACCGCACATAGAAATCAATTTATCGTGACTTTCATACTCTTTTTCGGCTCTGTTCTGTAACTCCTCCAGGTCAGCAGCTGACTCTATGATTGACATTGTTAGCCTCCTTACTCCAGTTCATCTATTATTTCCGAAATCTTCTTTTTGGTCATATTGCCGTGAAACTCCCCATTAACCACGACAACAGGAGCGACAGCACAGGAACCGACACATCTGGCTCCTTCAAAGGAAAATTTCCTGTCCTCGGTCACGCCTCCAGCTTCGATGCCGAGATTTCTCTCGAGTTCCTCGATCAGCATCGGGGCTCCCCGGACATGACAGGCTGTGCCCGTGCATACCACAATATGATTTTCTCCCAGCGGTTTGAGGCGAAATTCGTTGTAAAATGTCGCCACGCCGGAAAGCTGGGCCAGCGAGGTGTCCATAAGCTCAGAAGCTCTAACCATGGCTTTTTCGGGCAGCCAGCCGTAGGTCAGCTGAATATCCTGCAGCACGGGGATCAGGGGAGACTTTTTCTCGTCACCCCGGGAATATTTTTCAACTATCTCATCAACTTTTTCCTCTTCGAATTCCACTTCCAAATTAACTCACCTCCGAAAAGAATCAATTTGTAAGACAATTTTTTGTATTTTTCTTAGTCAAAAACTTTTGCCCGTTCTGATTCTCAGCAAAGACAAAATAAAAAACCACATAGATTCATGACTATTAAGATTATTCGAGAGTTAAAATTAAAATCCTGCTGACATCGACAAATCACCGGTGTTTAGAATTCAAAAACATTTAAAAACCGCGATCCCCGGCCTAAAAATAAAGAAGGCCGGGGAATTGAGGTTTTTAATATGATTTCTCATCCTTCGAGCTCTTCTATTCGTGCTTTGATCTGTTCCATCTCCTGTCTGTACTCTTCAAGCTTATCGCGCTCTTCCTGAACTATCTCATCGGGGGCTTTTTCCACAAAATCATCGTTGGCGAGCTTGCCCCGGGCCCGCTCAATTTCAGCTTCCACTTCCGCTTTTTCTTTTTCAAGTCGGGTAATTTCCTGATCTATATCTATCATCTCTTCCAGCGGCAGTATTATCTCAATTTCTCTCACCACAGCCGTGGCAGCTTTTTCGGGACGTTCGGCAAACTCTCCGGCTATCTGAATTTCATCTACACCTGCCAGCTCGGCAATATAATCGCTGCCGCTATCGAGAATATCCTGATACTCATCTCCCGCAGAAAATAGAGCCTTGATGCCGCGGCCGGGATCCACATTCATTTCATTCCGGATATTGCGGATTGATCTGATAACTTCCTGTAAAATTTCCATATTTTCGTAGGCCTCATCATCAAAACATTCCTCTCTGATTTCCGGCCAGTCCTGCAGCATGATGCTTCCCTCGCTGCCGGGGAGTTTCTGCCAGATCTCCTCGGTTATGAAGGGCATGACTGGATGGAGCAGTTTCAATATCTCGCCCAAAAGATACTGCCCGGTCCTTAATTCTGCCTGCTTTTCTTCCTCGCTTTCAGCGTCATAAAGATGCGGTTTGATAAGCTCAAGGTACCAGTCACAGAACTCACCCCAGATAAAGTCATAGAGGGTCTGGCTTACCTCACCGAATAGAAACTTCTCCATATTGGTGTTTATATCATCGACTATCTCGTTAAATCTATGCAGCATCCAGCGCGAAGCCGGGCTGATGTTCTCGCTGTCTTCCGGCAGGCTCTTCGGTGTATCCTCCTCCAGATTCATCAGCATAAAACGGGAGGCATTCCAGATCTTGTTGGCAAAGTTGCGGCTGGCCTCCAGCCTTTCCTCGCGAAATCTGCGGTCATTGCCGGGGGTGGAACCGGTGATGAGCATAAAGCGAAGCGTATCGGCACCATAGTCTTCTATAATATCGAGAGGATCGATGCCTGTTCCCAGCGATTTGCTCATCTTGCGGCCGTCGCTGGCCAGTATCAGACCGTGGACATAAATATCGGAAAAAGGAGGTTCATCCATATTATATATGCCCTGGAAGATCATCCGCGCTACCCAGAAGAAAATTATATCGCGACCGGTCACCAGCACATCAGTCGGATAAAAATATTCCAGGTCTTCTGTTTCCTCGGGCCAGCCCAGCGTAGAAAAGGGCCAGAGTCCGGAGCTGAACCAGGTATCGAGCACATCCTCTTCCTGTTCGAGATTTTCGCTGCCGCACTCACTGCAGCTTTCCGGCTCTTCTCGCGCGACATTTTCCGCCCCGCAGTCCTGACAGTACCAGACGGGTATGCGGTGTCCCCACCAGAGCTGGCGCGAGATGCACCAATCCTCGATGTTCTCCATCCAGTTCATATAAACCCGTTCAAATCTTTCGGGAACGAAGTTTACCTCGCCCTCTTTAACGGCTTCAATAGCCGGCTCGGCCAGAGGTTCCATCTCGACAAACCACTGTTTGGAGATCATCGGTTCCACAATCTCATCACAGCGATAACAGTGGCCTACGGCATGTTCATGATCTTCCACTTTCTCCAGAAGATCGGCCTCTTTTAAATCTTCTACAACCTGTTCTCGACACTCCTGGCGGCTCAACCCGACATATTCACCCGCTTCGGCGCTCATAAAGCCCTGATAATCGATGACCTGAATTTTTTCCAGGTCGTGACGCTCACCCATTTCAAAGTCATTGGGATCGTGAGCCGGGGTCACTTTGACCATGCCCGTACCAAAATCGCTGTCCACAAATTCATCCTTTATTACAGGGATCGGCCTCTCCATCAGAGGCAAAATCACGGTTTTACCCGTATGCTGTTGGTACCTCTCATCATCGGGATCGACAGCCACAGCGGTATCTCCCAGCATGGTCTCGGGCCGGGTGGTGGCCACTGTTATATAACCGGAATCATCCGCGAAGGGATAGCGTATATAATAAAGTTTGCCGCTTTCCTCCTCGTGCTCGACCTCCAGATCGGAAAGGGATGTTTCACAGTCAGGACACCAGTTGACTATGTAATCCCCCCGATATATTAAACCGTCCTCATAAAGTCTGACGAAAGCCTCTTTTACCGCTTCCGAACAGCCTTCGTCCATGGTGAATCTCTCCCGGGTCCAATCACAGGAAGCCCCCAGATATCTTATCTGTTCGGTTATTTTACCTCCGTATTTATCCTTCCAGTCCCAGGCTCTCTCGAGAAATTTCTCCCTGCCAATCTCCTCCTTGGTCAGCCCCTCTTCTCTGATCTGTTCGACCACCTTGACCTCGGTGGCTATGCTGGCATGATCCGTGCCCGGAAGCCAGAGCGTATTATATCCCTGCATCCGCCGCCAGCGGATGATAATATCCTGAAGGGTGCTGTCGAGAGCATGACCCAGATGCAGCTCGCCTGTGACATTGGGAGGAGGCATCATGATCGTAAATGGGGTCTTATCTTCATCATCTTCCGGGGTGAAATAACCCTCCTTCTCCCAGAATTCGTACCATTTCTCTTCTACCTGATGGGGATTATAAGTTTTGGGCAGCTGTTCGCTCAATTTAATATCACTCCCTGTCTGATTGATGATTTTTATCAAAAAATGAAAATCCCTCTCATCCGTTCAGGACGAGAAGGATTATCGCGTTACCACCCGAAATTTCAGCCCGGAGCTAAACCTGCCGGACCGACACTCAATCTCGATAACGGCATAGCTGCCGACCATCGCTAATATATTCCTTTAATTATCATTCGAAATTTTCACGATGGCAGTTCCAGGACGACTTGACTCCATCCCGGGAATTGAAAGACCTTGCAGCCGCGGGCCTTTCTCTCTTCTGAAAATAATCAATCTTCCCGAAAACAGAGCTACTGCTTCCCTTTACCACTTTTAAACTTAATTTTCTATTTTCAGCGAATCAGCTATGCTCTGCACTTCACCGTAATAGTCATCAAAAAGCTGCTCCACAGCAGTATAGGTGAGGGTTATAGCCTGCTCATCGCTTTCCACAATCATCCATTCCTGCCAGATCAGAGATTCATCGTCATTCATCTGACCGCTGTATCTAACCGTGACACCATCTTCACCTGCCAGCTCAACATTTTCCCTGATGATCAATTCAAAATCATCTACTCTGCTTTCAACATCTCTTATTATTATATCAGCATATTCCTCCGCTGTAAACTCAGCCGCCAGACTCTCCACAGCCACATTAACACTGGCCGTGTGGCGGTGGCTTTGAATCTCTCCAGGATCGACCTCCTCCGGCGCAAGATAGATGAACTCTTCAATCTGCTCACCTATATCCTGATCGATCAGTTCCCAGGAAGAGGGAATATCCATGCTAAAATTATCGCCGTTATAGCTGTTTTGTGCCTCGACCGGAATATTATAAATGGAGGCTGCAGAGAGAAAAAACAGCAGCAGAAAAAGAACCAGAATCTGACTCCGGGCTGTTGGATACTTTAAAATGATATTTTTGATCTTATTTCTATTCATAAAAGAACTTCCCGGGTTGATTTTTTCTGATCAGCAGAGGTTCTTTTTATCAGCCGCCGCAGGGGCTCCCGCTGACGACTTCTTCTTTTTGTCCCTGTCTTTCATAATGGATGGGGCGAGAAACTTGCCCCCATTTTTCCGCCTTCTCTTCTAAATCAGAGGCCACCGGCTCTTCGAGAACCTCTTCAGCTCCTTCATGCGTGGGATCGGCTCCGACTTTCTGCACTATTCTGCGCAGCTCTTCAGGATTATCTATTATCGGACAGGGCCTGTAAAGATTATCGTTAAAGGGAGCTTCTTTCTGGTATTCCTCGAAGAGAGGATTTTTGAGCACCTCGACCAGAGGTTTATCCTTGATATTGTCAACAGCAAAATGTACAAAAGCGCAGGGCTCAACGTCGCCGCTGGCATTAATATGAAAATATCTTCTTCCTCCGGCAATACAGCCATCGGTAAAATGCCCATCATTCCAGAAATCGACTATAAATAGCGGATAATTGGTCCTCAGTTCGGGAATGCTTTCCACCAGTTCTGAACGCTGTTCGGGAGTTATCATCAGATCCGTATTGGGGTCCTTGCCGATCGGCACATAGTGAAAAAGCCAGGTGTAATAAGCGCCTTTATCTATCAGGGCCTCCACAAATGAGGTTCCTTCGGTTAAGAGATGGCAGTTATCTCTGGTAACAGTAAAGCTTGTGCCAAAAAGCACACCTCTCTCTCTGAGATGTTCCATGGCATTTTCTATTTTGCCAAAAGTACCCGATCCCCTGCGATCATCGGTATATTCTTCAAAACCTTCCAGGCTCAAAGTGGGACTAACATTGCCGACACTGGCGATCTTATCTGCCATCTCCTCATCTATTAAAGTGCCGTTGGTGTACATCATAAAAACACAGTCCTGATGCTTTTCAAAGATATCGAATAGATGAGGATAAACCGTGGGTTCACCACCGGAGAGAACAAAGAAATATATCCCCAGTTCCTTGGCTTCTGTGATTATCCTGTCTATCTCGGAAAAAGAAAGCTGTTCCGAATCCTCATACTTTCCAGCCCAGCACCCCTCGCAGTTCAAATTGCAGGCGCTGGTAGGATCCAGAAGGATTGTATAGGGTACAGAAGCCCCCAGCTCTCTGCTCTTTTCCTTTCGATAGGAAGTTCCCAGCAGCGTGGCGTTGACAAAAAAAGTTTTGGCCAGGTTTTCCTGGAATTTGGGAGCCAGGTCAGTCGCCCTGTCGATATAATCGTAAATGACCGGATTTTCTTCCGTCATCGCCTCGACCTTCTCCAGGGCTCTCTGGTAGGTTTCAACCTGATTGAGTTTTTTAGCCAGCGTTAATATTTTGGAAAAGTTGGTCTTGGGATCCTGCCTGATATATTTTAATCCTGTATCTACAACTTTTTCAGCAGCCATCTTTTTGACCAGATCGAATGTTGAAGACATAAGAATCCTCCTTTTTAAAAAAGGCCTAACCCCCGTGTCTGTAAGAGATCTGATCTAATATCCCGGCCATCAGTAAATAATAGCCTATCTGTGAAACGGATAATAAATGATATATCCTGTGATATCTATTTCTTATTCTTCACCGGCATGATCTTCCCATTCAAAACTGCTCAAAATTCTCTGCATCTCAACTTTGTCGTCCTCCGATAGCTGGGAAAGAAATTGATCTATCAATTCTTCAGTTTCTTCCTGATGGACATCAAAACATTTCTGACCTTTTTTGGAAAGACTGACCTCTACTACCCTTCTATCCTCCTGAGATCTTTCTCTTTCCACATAATTCTGCTCGTAAAGTCTGTCGAGAGTGCTGGAAATAGTTGTAAGGGGAGCGGAAACCTTTTCAGCAAGATTGGAGATTGTCATCTTTTCATTACGGCCCAGTATTTCGATGATATAATGCTCCTGCAGGCTCAAATCCATCTCAATTGCTTCCGAGGAAAATTTGTTCAAAAGCTCCTCCATCAGTTTTCGGAAAAACTTATGGAGGACAGTCTCCCTGCTCTTCTCAGTTGTGCTCATGCTTCCACCTCCCTCAGTTATTACCCGAAAAATACATTTCCTAATTCGTATTTTTATTTTATCAATCTCAGGTTAAATTGTCAAATTATTAGTGTAATTATAAGGCTTTTGCTGATATGGATCTTCTTATCTTCAGCTGGTAAGCAGGTGCGTCGAAAATACATATTTAGTTATACTGGAAAATATAAAGCTCCATTCACAATGAAATTTTTTCTGATTTAAATGATCTTATACGATATCTATAAACTGTTAACAAGAAAAACCGCTGATATTTTTCGAACTCAAAGCGGAGGTGGATTTTGAAGAAAGCGTCATGTTAAAAAGCTGAAAACAAACCCCGGTCCTCTGAGAAAAGCAGAACCGGGGCTGGATGCATTATTTATTCAAATTTTATATTGAGATCGGCTGACATGCTTCCTGCCGGCTATTTTTTCAGATCGGAAAACACATCCGAAATAATTTTATCCCTGTCCTCACTTCTCTCTCTAAAAGCCAGCAGAGGAGCCTCCCAGAGGAGTTCATGAGAGCCTGTGCTTCCGGTAGCATTATATATCATTTCCAGCTCGGCAGGTTCAGGAATACAATTTAGCTGAACCTTCATCTCTCTATCCCACTGACGCTTTTCATCACAGTGATCATGTCTTCCCAGTACAGCTACTTTATCAGAGCTATCCTGCAGAAACTCCAGCTCATCCTTTTCCTTCTGAGATAAAACCAGAAGCGGTATTTCTCTCTGCCTGGCAAGCTTTTTCAATTCCTCAACTATCAATTTTTCCTTCTCAGAACGCTTTTTGTCGCTGTTATCGCCAAACTCGATCGCTTCAAGATAATCGATTATCAGAAAATCAAAGTCAGGAAAATGATCACTGCAGAGATTTTGAATCTCAGCCACAGTCAGCTCTTCCTGGTGAAATACATTGAGATTCTCGCTCTCTATCTGCTCCTGGAATTTCCTGGCGCTTTCATTGATCTTCAGCGTGTATTCATTATCTTCAGTCATTTTCTCATCACTGCTGTCCTCATTCAAAAGCCCCGAATCAGCCCTGTTATCACCATTTCTGAACAGGGGTATACCGGTATCGAGATGGATAAATCTTTTTCCCAGCTCTCCCAGATCCTCATCGAGAGTCAAAAAGAGGATACTATCTTCGTGGTTCAACATGCGCTGATGAGCTAGATTTACAGCGAGAGAAGTTTTCCCTACGTGGGCTGGGCCGGCCAACAGAGTGATCTCTCCGGGAGCTATTAATTCAAACTTCTCATCAAGATGTTCATATCCAGTTTCCATGATATTATACCTCCATTAACATTGATCCTGGCCTTTAAAAGGCATCAGGCAGATTTCTTTTTATATGCCTCCAGCCCGACCAATACACCGGCAAACGGACTTTCCGGAAACCAGAATGACTGAGGAGGATAGAATTGTTGCAAACTGTTCTTAACAATAATTATACCCTTATTTAAATATTTTTGCAAACTTTATTTTCCAATTAAATTGCGCTGACGACTCCTCTGAAGAAATTAACAGTCCAAATACGGCAGTATATCAGAGTTTTAGCAGGATATAGAGAACTAAAAAAGCCGAGGC
>CAYTDP010000036.1:0-23462 GCA_964436625.1 uncultured Halanaerobiaceae bacterium
AGTATTAAGAAAATGACTAGAACTATATTCAACCAGCTGATCTGGAGATGATCCATAAAATTTAATCTGCAGGATTGATGAAACCGGGAGGAATAAAAATGGCTTTCAGACCGGATATCGATATCGAAACAGTAAAGAGCTGGTGTCGTGAGGTAGGGGATTATCAGCTTGATAATTTTGAACGCGATATAGATTTTGAGAGCAAAAATCAGAAGATAAATCTCGTATCGGAGGTCGATAAAAAATCAGAGAGCATGCTCATAGAGAGAATTGCCGGTAAGTTTCCGGATCACTCCGTGCTGGCTGAAGAGCGGGGAGAGGACCGGCAAGAATCATCTGTGCGCTGGATCATCGATCCTCTCGACGGCACCGTCAATTATATTCACGGATTTCCCATCTTCTCTATATCCATCGCGGTTTTCCAGGAAGAAAGACCCGAACTGGCTGTAGTTTATCTGCCTGTGCGGGATGTATTTTTTACGGCCCGCCAGGGCGAAGGCAGCTGGCGTGATTCTGAGAGGCTGCAGGTAGATGATCGGGCGGAGCTGTCGACGAGCATTGTGGCCACGGGTTTTCCTTATGACCACCAGCAGGAGAGTGAAGAGGTGCTGAATTATCTGGAAGAAATTATTCCCCGGGCAGGAGGTATAAGAAGAACCGGCTCGGCGGCTTATGATCTGTCTTTGGTTGCTGCCGGGATATTTGGCGGTTTTTGGGAGATCAAACTTTCCCCCTGGGACGTTGCCGCAGGTATATTGCTGGTAAAAGAAGCCGGCGGTCTGGCCTCCGATTTTTCCGACCGGGATATAAGCCTCTCCGGAGAGGAAATTGTGGCGGGTCCGCCGGGGGTACATGATGAACTCTTGAACGTTTTGCAGCAGGCCGGCAGATGATATCCGGGAATTATGCTCTAATTTGCTTTTTGAAGCTGAAACTTCTATAATGGTCTTATGAGTGTTAGAAGCAGTTCATACTGGTGGGGTCAATTTAGGTAGAAGCCGATGCCGGGAGGTTTCAAAAATGGAAACTCTGATTGTATATTACTCAAGAACCGGTACCACCCGGGAAGTTGCCGACAGGCTGTCCGTGCATCTCAATGCTGATCTGCTGGAGCTGGAAGACAGCCGTGATAGATCGGGAGTTTTTGGTTTGATACGTTCCGGGTTCGATGCCCTCACCTCCAATGTTACCGTTATTAATGATTTTGACCATCAGATTGACGAATATGATGCTATAATTATCGGCACCCCGGTCTGGGCTGGGAAAATGACCCCGGCTGTACGCACCTTTTTGCTGGGGAATGCCGGTGTTCTACCCGAAGTAGCTTTTTTTGTAACGCTGGCCGGATCTAGCCCCCGCGGGACCCTGGAGGGTATGGAGGAGCTGGCGGGAAAAGAGCCGCTGGCCAATCTCATACTAAATAAAGATGAAGCTCTGGGACATAAAGGGGATAAAGATAAAGAAATAGATGAATTTGTCCGGATGATCTGTGACAAAATTGAGGAGAAACCCGGGGAAACCTGCGAAGCCAACAAAAAAAGTCCGATATAATGATCATAAATATATCTGAATTGGTGGATAATAATCCTTTACAATATGTCCGCTAAAGGAGGAATTAGTGTGCCACAAAAGGAAGATATCCAGAGAGCTCTGGAAGCCACAGAGATTCATCATTTTCCAGAAAAATATCTTTCGACATCGGAAAAAACAAGACTGCATTATTTTGTGCTGACAGAACCTGCATACCTGGAAATATATCCCGAAGAGGGACCTGAAACCAGAATAAGAGAGGGCTGGATTACCTGGGAAAAGCCCAGGCTCATAACGCCCGGTTATCTGCTTCAGGCGGATGGCTTTAGCGATGAAGCTCGTGAAGCACTCAGAATGCTGGCTGGAGAACATCCGGATATGGCCAGCATATTTTATAAAATGAATTATGCTCAGCAGATTGATGAAGTGAGGACCATGCCTCAAGATATTGGAGAAACAGCTGCCAGGCTGGAAGAGGAGCAGTCTGAAGCCGATAGTTTCCTGACTGCCATAGTCAGTGGTCTGGAGGAGCTATGGGATGTTTCCCTGATGAAATTTATTCAGGAATACGTGATGGAGAGCGCTCAGGAAAATCAGGTGCCCGAGATGGAATCGCGGGGTTATCTGCGCAGAGATGAAGAAGGTCCGCCGCAGGTCACCCGTACTCTGGAAGGTTTGCCGATAGCGGCTCGCGATGAAATCGAGAAGCTCTTTGAAAAGGTGGAGGCCGGCGAGGCCCCGCCCTCAGAGCTGAAAAAAGAGCTGGATCGCTGGGGTGTTTATAAGCAGTACGAGGACAGGTTTCTGGAGCTTTTTAAATAGAGAAGGAAAAATTTAAGAGAGATACCCGGAATAATCCGGGCTCAACTGGAAGGAGGGCGTTGCTATAGCCCTCCTTTTGGTTTTTCTTATCAGTTGATAGATATCGTATAAGACCACTATCATGATAATAATTGCTGGAAGATATAAAGCTTCGTTAACAATGGAATTTTTTCTGCTTTAAGTTCAGTTTTCGGCCAGGGAACTGACCCGAACTTTAAAAAATTTCTAGTGCCACTTAGCTTTATATCTTCCAGTATGACTAAATAAGTATTTTTGACGCCCCTGTCTACCAACTGAAGGCAAAAAGATCCATTTATCATAATCATTTTTTCAGCAGTTCGCGGCTGCTTTTGTCGGCCAGATAGGAACTTCGCACATAGGGACCGGCTATTACCTGCTCAAATCCAAGATCTTCAGCTTTCTCTTTTAAACGTTCAAACTCTTCCGGACGAATATATTCCTCCACCGGCAGATTGCTGTCAGTGGGCTGGAGATACTGGCCCATGGTCAGAACCTGGCAGCCGGCTCCGCGCAGATCTTTCCAGACCTTCTGGAGTTCCTCTTCAGATTCGCCCAGCCCCAGCATTAGTCCGGATTTTATCATCATTTCTCCTCCGGCGTCTGCCATTTTTGAGAGCAGTTTTAGAGACCTCTTATAATCGGCTTCCGGTCTGACCCGGCTGTAAAGAGAGGGGACTGTCTCTATATTGTGGTTGAAAATTTCCGGCTGTGCTTCCCGGATTAATTTGAGGGCTTTCTCCTCCAGCTGGAAATCAGGTGTCAGAACTTCGATGGTAGCATCCGGCTGGGCGGCTCTCAGTGCTTCGATGACCCGGACAAATTGTCTGGCTCCTCCCAGCGGCAGATCATCGCGAGTCACCGAAGTTATCACCACGTGGTTTAAATCGAGGCGGATAACCGCCTGAGCCAGCCTGTTGGGTTCTGTTAAATCCACCGGCAGAGGAGAACCGTGGGTTACCGCGCAAAAACTGCAGCTGCGGGTGCAGCGGCTGCCCAGAATCATGAAGGTGGCGGTATCACGAGAGTAACATTCACCTATATTGGGACAGCGGGCGTTCTGACATACGGTGTTGAGTTCCAGGCCTGCCAGCAGCCGGCGGGTATTCATCATATCTCTCTGAATGGGATCTTTTTGGCGCAGCCAATCAGGCAATCTGCTTCTGCTTTCTGTCATTTTTTCACCTCCTGTAGTTCCAGGTGCTGCTTTTATATTTTTCCCGGGCAAGCTCCCCGGCAAGCCTGCGCTCTTTTTCTGTGAGTGAACCGGTTTTTAAATCGATAGATAGAGCTTCGGATATGCCTCTGCTGAGTGCTTCGCTCAGATCTTCGAAACTAAGAGAATCGGCCCCCAGTTCACCCA
Organism: uncultured Halanaerobiaceae bacterium; assembly: GCA_964436625.1. Classification (GTDB taxonomy): domain Bacteria; phylum Bacillota; class Halanaerobiia; order Halanaerobiales; family Halarsenatibacteraceae; genus Halarsenatibacter. The sequence goes on from CAYTDP010000036.1 coordinate 3,734, forward strand.
GCGAGGTCGATTTGAGCGAGTAAAATCGACGCAGTTTTTCCCTTTCGTGATCGCTGGAAAAGTTGAAGAGATCAAAAATTTTTTTGCTGTCCTGACGAAAGGGAAGTGAACCGTGCTGTAATATTGCTCCCTTTTTTCTGGTCTGGGCGCTGCCTATGAGCTTTTTACCATCACTGACAATTTCATACCAGGAAGGAGCATCAAAGCAGGCTGAGGATTTTCCGGAGGGGGCCTTTTTTCCCTTTTGGCGTGGTTTGAGTTCTGCCTGGACCCCCGCTTTTTGTAATCCGCCCACCAATCCTTCACTTATCTGACGGTAGCTTTCCACGACGGAGTCGGAAAGGAGGTCGAGATCCTCGCGAACTGTCAGGCTGTAAGTCAGCTCCTCGTCATGAAGAATAGCACGGCCGCCTGTCAGCCTTCTTACGATATCTATGCCTTTTTTACGGCAGGCCTCACGATCGATTTCTTCTATCTGCTGAAAATAACCGAGCGACAAAGCCGGGGGCTTCCAGCTGTAAAATCGCAGAGTAGGCGGAGTGCTACCCTCCCGATGAGATCTCATGATGGCCTCATCCACGGCCATATTATAATGACCTGCAGCTGGATCAGTTATCAAAAGCCGCCATTCTGGCATATTTGGCCTCCTTCCCGGATTATTATAACATAGAAAAACGGCTGCCGCCAGAAGAGCAATCTGGAAGCGATGATGTCCAGGCTTTTGCTTGAAAACTATTCCAGATCAGATATAATTGTAACTGAAGGGGAGTGAATTACTCGTGATTAATAAAAATAGAGTTATTGCAGCTGAAGAGAAGTCTGAAGGAGAAGGAGCTATAGTCAACAGGTTGTTTCCGACTGCTGAACGTGATCATCTCGATCCCTTTGTGCTGCTGGATGAATTTCAGGTGGAGCCGCCCAACAGTTTTGCCGAGCACGGTCACCGCGGTTTCGAAGCAGTGAGCTATATTCTGGAAGGTGGTCTTAAACACAGCGATAATCTCGATAACGAAGCTGTTGCCGATGAGGGAGAACTGCAGTATTTTCGGGCCGGAAAAGGAATCAGACATTCCGAAGAACCGGTCGGAGAGGGTTTGAGTCGCGGTATTCAGCTCTGGATAAATCTGCCCCGGGAACTAAAAGAAGCCAGCCCTGAATACCGGTTGATCACTTCCGGAAATATTCCGCTCCAGGAAAAACCGGGACTGCGCATAAGGACCATTCTGGGACCAGGAGCGCCGCTGGAAGTGTCAGCAGATGTCATCATGCAGGATGTGGAGCTCAGCCGGGAAGAGACATTCAATCTGCAGCTTTCGGACAGACATCAGGGCCTGATATTTGTAATCTCCGGTGAATTGCAGGGGCAGGAAAGAGTCGCCCGGCATCAGGGTTATCTTCTGGCGCCGGCAGCCGAGTGCGAGCTCAAATCAGCTGCTGAGAGCTCCAGATTTATCGTTCTTATAGGTGAGCCCCTAAAACAGGAGATAAAGATAGAGGGAGGAGCTGTGCTTTAAACCTCTCTAAATCTCCTTCGTTTTCCAGGTTCCTCTGCGAAACCAGATCAGCAGCACCAGAAAACCCAGCACTTTGGCGATCAGGATGCCCCACCATATTCCCTGACGCCCCCAGTTCAGTTGATAGGCGAGAAGAAAGGAGAAAGGAATTTGAAACCCCCAGAGCGAAAGCAGCCTGAAAAAAGTCTGCTGGGCTGTTTTGCCGGCCCCGTTGAGTGCACCGCTGAGAACTATCTGAGCTCCAAGAAAAGCGTAGGCAAAACCGACTATATTTAAAAATTCCGCACCGACTTCGACCACCTGGTCTTCCGCCGTGAATATAGCTATTATATTAGAGGAAAAGATGAGCAGCAAAACGGCCAGTATCAGCATAAATCCGAAAGTTATTCTGGTTCCCAGCGAGGAAACTTTTCCGGCTTCGTCAGGGTGGTCCGCTCCCAGGTGCTGGCCGACCATTATTCCTGTCGCCCGGCCCATACCAAAAGCCGGCATGCGGATCATCGAAGTAACCCGATTGGCTATACCCCAGGCAGCTACGGTTGTCGTGCCGAAGCCTGCTACCAGCGAAGTCATAACGGTTATTGCTACAGCCAGACCGGAGTCTCCAAAAGCTGCTGGCAGGCCTATGCGAAAAATTTTCTTGATCAGCCGCAGATCAGGGAGAAAATGTTTTGGTCTGATTTTGAGCTGGGTGAGTCCGCGCAGCATAATATAAACGCCGACAATACCGGCGGCCAGCCGCGATAGAACGGTGGCTGCTGCAGCTCCGGCTATTCCCATTTCCGGGAATACGGACCAGCCGAATATCAAAAAGGGATCGAGAATTATATTGGCAATCACCGAAATGATTTTGATCTTCATCGGAGTTATGGTATCCCCGATGCCCTCAAGAGAAGCTGAGAAGACGAAATATACAAAGATTATAGGTATGGCAGATACGAATATATTGAAATATTCCTCGGCGAGGGGCAGAACTTCGGCTTCAGCACCTATCAAAATTAACATTTCGGTGCTGAATATCCGGCCGGGAATCATAAAAAGCAGCGAGATCAGCACGGCAAACAAAAGCACCTGGGCTGCTGCCCTGCCGGCATTATCGTGATCTTCGGCTCCGGTGTACTGAGAAACAAGGGAGACACCTGCTATCGAAAAACCTGCCCCCATCGAAAATACGATGAAAAGCAGCGGGAAGGATAGGGTGATCGCGGCCAGATGTTCGGCCCCGAGTCTGCCTATCCAGAAAGTATCCGCCAGCTGATACATAAGGTGCATTCCCTGCCCAACTATTATCGGCCAGGATAACCTGATCATCGTGGGGATGATAGGCTTATCTATGATATTTTCCTGTGCTTCAGCCTGCTGTTTCATCAAAAATTACCACCTAATGCAGAAAATAAAACTCGATCTCCCAATAAATCTAAATAACCCGCAGAAAAAAGTATATCAATCAATATATGAATCTGCAACCTTTTTAGCAGCTGGAGTTCCGGAATTCAAAGAATGCTGGAAGAAGGTCTCCGGTTATTTTTCCAGAAATATAATCAAAAGCCAGGAGGTGACAGAATTATGTCCAGAGTATTTAATCCCCAGAATAGTTCCCGTCTATTGTCCGAGGAGAGAAAGGAGTGGCTTCCTCCAAAGAAAATCCTGGAAGCCTGCGGTCTAAAAGAGGGCGACCAATTTTTTGACGTAGGCTGTGGCAACGGATTTTTCACTCTGCCGGCTGCTGAAATGGTAGGAAGTGAAGGAGAAGTTCACGGGTTCGATATCTCCGCCGATATGCTGGAAGAACTCTCCGAGCGGAGGGCGGAAAGCGATTATACCAATATTTATCTCCATCAGGTGGAAGCTGAGGGTCTGCCGGAAAACCGCATGCCGGGTTTGAGTGGAAGAGCTGATGTGCTCTTTTTTGCCAACATACTGCATGAAGTTGAAGATCCCGGAGAATTTTTTGGCTCCTATCTGCGGCTGCTCGAAGAGGAAAGCGGTAGAGTTGTAATTCTGGACTGGCGCTATGATGAGATGGAACCAGGGCCCGACCTGGAGGAAAGACTAAAAGCGGGAGAGATCAAGGCCATTCTCAAAAAGAATAATCTGAAGATTATTTTCAGCAAAATTTTAAATAAACGCTTTTACATGTTTGTAGGTGTCAGTTCTTAGGAAGCTTATTAAAGTTTTTCAGCCAGCAAATTTTTTGAGGAAGTTATCAATGCGCAAAATAACCAAAATCCTGATAATCTGTCTGTTGATAATTCTCGCCGGCTTCGCCTGGTTTTCTCATCTGCATCGGGAGAACAAAGAGAGAAGCTCGACTGCGGTTTTTGTGATAGACGCTGGTTTTCAGCGGGAAGTGCGGAGAGAAGTTCAGCCGCGTTCACCCGCTCCGCTGCCCGGACACGGGCAGCTAACCTCTGATTTGATCGCGCGCCGAGCCGGAGAGCTGGCGGTAATACGAGAGCTGGAGCTGGAGGGGGGCGGTGAGAGACGCAGGCAGAATTTTCTCGAACATCTGCTTTATATCGGCGATTATGCCCGGTCTAATCCCGACGAAAAAATATTTGTCAATATCAGTCTGGCCTTTTCGGAACCCTCGCCGACGGAGAAAAGGGTGATCGAAGATCTGGAAAGATTTAATGTGCTGGTGGTGGCCGCTGCCGGCAACAGCGGAGATGAAAGGGTGTTTTATCCGGCCGGTTATCCCGGTGTGCTGAGTGTCAGCGGAGCTTCTTCGCGGGGCAGGTATGATTATGCCACCTATGGCGAACATATTGATCTTGCAGCTCCGGGAGGAATACGCCGGCTGCTTCCTCGCGACTTTGGTTCTTTTTCTATGACCCGATTTGAAACACAGGGCACTTCTTTTTCCGCTCCCCGGGTCGTTGGAGAACTGGCCCGCCTGGCTGCTCTCACAGATCAGGATGTTGATCCCGGGCAGCTGGCTGAGCTGAGTCAGCGCAAGGCTGCGAATATCTCAGATGATATTTACCGCGAGGGGCTTCTGGGCAGCGGATTGTTTCAGCCCGGCCGTCTGGAGAGATATTTCCTCCCTGAACTTTTCTGGCGCACCCGCCTTCTATATCTTATGGCGGTTATGATCCTGCCGACTATCTATTTTATGACGGGTGATTTTATCCGCTGGCGCCGCCGCAAAAGTATAACTTCCGCGGCCGGTGAGAAAAAACTGGCCGATCTGGCCGAAGAAGCCCCCGCTGATTATATCTCGCTGATCGATAAGAAGTTGAGCAGCTCCAGATATTTGTCCCGGAGGAAATTCTGCCGGCATCTTTTAAAAGCTGAGGTCGATTTCTCCCGGGTTGCAGATTTTTTAGGAGAATTATCGGAAGAAGAGTTATATCATCTGTTGATCGATGTGCTTGAAAACGAGGAGATAGATCCCGAAAAACTTGCACATAATTTGGTCAGAGGTGATAGAAGTCTCGCCCGCGGAATGACCGAGAGAGTTGACTGGCGTCGCCGGGCGGAAAAATGCGACCGGAGAGAATTCGAGATGAGATTTTTGCTGCGTATTTTTTTGGAACTGAGAAGCTTTGCAGAAGCAGGCGAACTGGCAGCGCTGATAATCAAAAAATCCTCTTTGCCCTGGCTGCTGCATTATTCTCTGCGAGCTTTAAAGCGCCTGGATTCGTCTTTGGAGGAAATCGGTCTGGAACCGGGGGATCTGCAGCGGCTGAAAAATTTAGACCACCCGCTGATTGCCGGCGAATTGAGCGAAATCAGGGCGAGAACTCAAAATAACGGATTGGAGGTGGAATGATCAATGAAAGAAGCTGAACGCGGTGAAGCGCGGCTCAGGCTGGAACAGGGAGATATATCCAGACAGCAAGATGTTGAAGCTGTTGTTAATGCTGCTAATGCCCGATTGGAAACTGGAGGAGGAGTAGCTGGAGCTATTCATTCGGCGGCCGGGCCTGAACTGGCGGAAGAAGCCAGTCAGTATGCTCCTATCGAGCCTGGTGAAGCGGTGATCACCGGAGCCTATGAGCTGCCTAATGACTTTGTAATACACTGCCTGGGACCGGTTTATGGCCGCGATAAACCCGAGGATGAGCTTCTGGCGAGGTGTTATCGGGAATCTCTCAAACTGGCAGAAGAAAATGAGATTGAGCGGCTGGCATTTCCTGCTATCTCGACCGGGGCCTTCGGGTATCCCAAGCGCGCAGCAGCAGAGATAGCTCTGCAGACAGTGCTGGAAGAGATGGCGGACCTGGATGTTGTGCGCCTGATAAAATTTGTTCTTTACAGCGAATCGGATCTCGAACTCTTTGCTGATGTTCTGGAGAATGCAGCCAGGGAGGGGGAGAAATAAATTGAGCAGCAAAATTGTCGTTCCGCTGGCGCGCGGTCTGGAAGAGATAGAGGCCATCACAATTGTAGATACCCTTCGTCGGGCGGGCAATGATGTTACCACCGCCGGTCTGGGCAATACGAGGATAGAAGGTTCGCATCAGATCAAGCTGCAGGCCGATCAGCGCCTCAAAAATATAAATGCCCGTGTTTTTGATGGTATAGCTCTTCCTGGAGGTATGCCGGGAACTGAAAATTTAAAGCACGAATCCCGGGTGATTCAACTCGTGAGGGAGTTTGATGCCACCGAAAGGCTGGTGGCGGCTATATGTGCAGCACCTCTGGTTCTGCTCGATGCCGGGATACTCGAAGGCCGGGCGGTGACCAGTTATCCTTCCTTTGCTGACAGATTTTCCGGTCTGGATTACAGGCAGCAGCGGGTGGTTAAGGACGATCATATTATAACTTCCCGCGGGCCGGGAACGGCTCTGGATTTTGCTCTGGAAATTGTTGGCTATCTCAACGGGCCGGAAAAACGGGCCGAGCTGGCTGAAAACATGATCCATATTTGAAATATAAAAAGTCCGGGGGCTATTTAAATACCCCCGGGCTTTTATGTGTGTGCAGATGCTGATAGAACCTGCTGATTTTATCGAAAATTAAATCATGTAGAGCATCTTGTAATAATCATCCATCATCCTGCGAGCTGAGAACCTTTCATGTGTGGTTTTGAGGCTGTACTGCATCATCATCAGCCATTTTTCTCTATTTTCATAATAGGTAGGGATGACTTCGTTGCCCAGCACGTCATAAAGAGCGTGCAGATCATGTTCATCCTGCCCCTCGCCCACATAGGCATCACCGAACTGCCAGCCGTTGATGCCGTGCTGACAGGCTTCTGCCCACCAGCCATCGAGTGTGCTCAGGTTGAGAACGCCGTTCATGGCGGCCTTCATACCCGAGGTTCCGCTGGCTTCGAGAGGGCGGCGCGGATTGTTGAGCCACACATCGCAGCCTCTGGTCATCAGGCGGCCTATCTCGATATTGTAATCTTCCAGATAGACGACGTTTTCCGGATATCTTTCGGAAATATCTATTATGCTGGCGATGATGTCCTTGCCTATATTATCCTCGGGATGTGCTTTTCCGGAGAAAACAAGCTGAATTTTGTTGTCCTCCAGCAGAGGTCTGACCGTATCCATATCCCAGAATATCATATCGGGTCGTTTATAGCTGGCTGCCCTGCGGGCAAATCCTATCAGAAGCCTGTCATCATCGAGATATTGATCGTTTTCTTCGGCTATAAACTCCAGCAGTTCTTTTTTATTCTCCTGATGCAGCCTGGAGATTTCCTCCTTGTCGAAGAGAGCCTCATACATTCTTTCATCGACCCAGCTGCCCCGATGAACACCGTTGGTAATCGACATGATGGGGGCGCGATCATCCACTTCATTCCACATATCCCGGGCGGTGATGCCGTGCAGGCGGGCAACTCCGTTGGCGCGGGAGGAAAGTCTGAGTCCCGCTACAGTCATGTTAAAGGGATTACCCCCTATATGTTCCATCTGTTCGCGGTTTAAACCGTTGAAAGCGCTCATGCGCTCAAGATTTTCTATCGGGTGAGACTCGTTGCCTTCTTTTACCGGTGTATGGGTGGTGAAGACGATTTCTTCCCGCGTGTTTTTCCAGGCCTGATGAAAATCCGGTTCTTCCTGCTCTTCCATCTTCTCTCTTATAAGCTCAGTACCGGCCAGAGCGGCGTGACCTTCGTTAAAATGATAGATGTCGATCTCTATATCCAGTTCGCGCAGAGCTTTAACTCCGCCTATACCCAGGACTATTTCCTGAGCAATGCGCTCCTCGGATGACCCCACATAGAGACGTTTGGTGATTTCGCTATATTCTCCGTTTTCTTCCAGATTGGCATCGAGCAGGTAGATGATATTGTTGTTAAATTTTTCTACTTTCCATATTTTACATTTAATCTCCTGATTTTCTACGGTAACTGTAACGGAGCTTCCGGTATCTTCAACGTGTTTGTAATTTTTTTCTTCGGCAGCAAAATTGTCATAGGGACGATTATAATCATCGATGAGCTGTTTGGTATAACCTTTACTCCACATGATGCCGATACCCACCAGGGGCAGATTGTTTTCCCGGGAGGCCTTCATTATGTCTCCGGCCAGAACTCCCAGACCTCCGGAATAAATCCGGAAGTCCTCGTGCAGTCCGTATTCCATACAGAAGTAGGCTATCCGGGGCAGTTCTTCTATGTCCTTATCGATTTCTCTCTGCAACTTGATGATCACCTCGGTAAATATTTTTGTAAATCAGTAAAGAAAAATTGAAAATATAAGAATTAATCCCCTATCTTCGTTTACTTATATCCTTTTTAATTATATAATAAATAAGTGGAATAGTAAAATCTAACTCTTTAATGTTTGATAAAAAAGCGGGGAGGAGTAAATTCTTGGCGAAGACTTCCAGTCAAAACGATACTGATAGATCGGGAGGAAGAACGTTTAACAAAGAAAAGCTGGGGGCATTCTGCAGCCCTCAATCCACGATTTTTCACTTCTGGGTCAGGGATGCCCAGGCGGTAAGTATCAGTCTCACCTCCAGAGAAGAAGGCCCGGCCGAAAGGACTCTGGATCTTTATCCGCTGGCCGATAATTACTGGTATCTTCAGCTCGATGAAGATCTTCATGGAACCTATTACTGGCTGGAAATCAACAGGGAAGGCAGAATATACAAAGCTGTCGATCCCTGGGCTAAAGCAGTCAGCACCAACAGTCAGCGGGCAATAGTGGTCGATACCTCCAGAACCGATCCCGAAGGATGGCAGGAAGACAGCCGTCCTGATTGTGATCGGTCGGTCGATGCAGTAATTTATGAGGTGCATGTGCGGGATTTCAGCAGCCACCCTCAGTCAGGCATGGAAAATCGCCGTCAATATCTGGCTTTCACCGAGGGGGAAACCACAAATTCTACCGGCCTGAGCACCGGCCTGGATCATCTTGAAGAGCTCGGCATAACTCATGTGCAGCTGATGCCGATATATGATTTTGCCACGGTGGATGATACAGACCCCGAGGATTACAACTGGGGCTATGATCCGTATTGTTATAATTCGCCCGAAGGCTCCTATGCCTCCAATCCGGAAGATCTTTCGCGAATCACCGAACTCAAGCAGCTGATCATGGCTTTGCACGATAGAGGTATAGGTGTCATAATGGACGTGGTTTTTAATCACACCTACCATACCAGACATTCTCCTATGAATCTGATTGCTCCCGGTTACTTCTACAGGTGGGAAACTGAGTACGAGGTTGCCAATGGATCAGGGGTGGGGAATGAGGTCGCTACAGAACGCGAAAAAGTACGCGATTTTATTCTGCAGTCAGTAACCTACTGGGCGGAAGAATACCATATCGATGGTTTCCGTTTCGATTTGATGGGACTTATTGATCGAGAGACGATGTTTGAGGTGAGGGATAGGCTGGATGAGATCGATGAATCGATACTGGTTTATGGTGAACCCTGGTATGCTCTTTCCCCCAACCTTCCCGAGGAGAGGCTGATGGTCAAGGGAGCTCAGCGCGGCCGCAGAATTGGTGTTTTTAACGATGAATTTCGCGAGGCCATAAAAGGCGACAATGATGGTCCTGTTCCTGGTTTTATCACGGGCCGGGAAGGACTTGAACATGAAATCAAAAAAGGGGTGGTCGGACATATACCCTACCGGGAATCATTGATGGGACTGGCCGATGAGCCCGGCGAATCGATAAATTATGTGAGCTGTCACGATAATTTAACTCTCTGGGATAAGCTGAAAAAAACCTGTCCGGAAAGGAGAGAAGAGGTGCTGGTTCAGCTGCATCGCTTTGCCCATGCCATAATTTTCACCTCACAGGGAGTGGCCTTTATGCACGGAGGAGCGGAGTTTCTTCGCACGAAATATGGCGATCACAACTCCTACAAATCGGGAGATCGCGTTAATGCTCTTAAATGGAACCGCAAAACACGGTATCAGGAGACCTTTGAATATATCCGGGGTTTGATTGAGCTTCGGCGCGAGCACCCGGCCCTGAGGCTTCCTGACAGTCAGGCGATCCGGGATAATCTTGCATTTCTTGATACCCCGGAAAAAACTATAGCTTTTAAGCTCGGCCCTCATGCCGGCGGGGATTCCTGGGCGGAAATCCTGATTATTTACAATGGAAATTGGGACTGGACCAGGATAGGCCTGGGAGAAAGAAAAAAACGACATGTGGTGGTTGATGAAAGCCAGGCCGGCCTGGAAACCATCAGAAGTTTTCAGGATGTGGAAGTTGAACTGCCTCCGCACAGCGCTATGGTGATGCACTGTGAACAGAGCATTATAGCTTCCGAAAATAAGCATTATGAATATAACTAAAACTATTTTTAACCAGCTGATATGAAAAATAACCAGATAAAAAATCCGCCCCGCCGATTGTTGCACCGGCAGGGCGGATTTTTGCATTTTGAGAGCACATTTTTTGAACCAAAATTTTCAATCCGTTAAAGTATATGGTTTAAAGCATGTGGCTCATAAAGAGATTGGCCAGTGAAAAGTAAATCACCAGCGCGGTTATATCCTTAAGCGTCGTTATGACGGGGTCTGAACCGGCGGCCTGGTCGAAATTGAAACGAAATAGTAAATAGGGAATTATAAAGCCGAGGCTGCTGGCAAGGGTGATCGTAAGCGCCATGGATAAAAATACCGTCAGACCGAAGCCGGGAATCCCCTGCCAGTAATGAGCTATCACGCCTGAAGCTGCTCCCAGTATCAGCCCCATGCCGAGACCGACACTCATCTCCTTAAAAAAGTAGCGTTTGAACTGGCGCACGTTGACGTGACCCAGAACCAGACCGCGGGCGAAGATGGTGGATGACTGGGTGCCTACATTGCCGCCCATATCCATTATGACCGGAATAAAGACAGCCAGGGCTGCTATCGCTTCGAGAGTTTCTTCGAACCCATCGATAACTCCTCCGGCTAAAAGCCCCCCGGCCAGAGCAATCAATAAGTAGGGAATTCTGACTTTCCAGATCTGGGGCAGCGAGCCCTCGATCATGGTGCGGCTTTTGGTAGCTTCATCGGAGCGCAGCGAGCCCAATCCGGCCATCTCGAAGATGTCCTCTGTTGTTTCCTCCTCGATGATTTCGGCGGCATCATCGACAGTTACCGTGCCGACAAGTCGATTTTCATGATCGACAACCGGCAGATTGACCATATCCTGTTCCTGCATCAGCCGGGCAGCTGTCTCCTGATCAACATCAGTATCGACTTTGACAGGATAGGGCTTCATTATATTTTCGACTTTTTCATCAGGATCGGAAAGAACCAGATCCTGCAGGGGTACTTCTCCCTCCAACACTCGAGTTTCATCTGTCACATACAGGCTTAGAATGTTCTTTTTGTGGTCTTTTAAGGACCTGACCTTTTCGAGAGCTTCCTCCACGGTCGATCCCTTCTCTATGCGAGCATATTCCGTCGTCATGATTCTGCCGGCGGTTTCCTCTTCATAACCCAGAAGTTCCGAAGTTTCCTCTCTTTTTTTCTGACTCAGCTGATTTAGCAGCCGCTTGGCAACTCCGGCGGGCAGCTCATCCAGGAGCCGAACTCTGTCATCAGGAGCCAGTCTTTTGAAGGTGTCGGCTGCTTCCGTACCTGCGAAATCTCTTATCAGGGCTTCCTGCAGTTCAAGATCCAGTTTTTCAAAGACCCTGATGGCTGTATCCTTTCTCAACAGCCGGAAGCTCACCACCCTGCTTTCAGAATCCAGCTCCTGCATGAGCTGCACCAGCTCGACCAGATCGGCATCGTTTAACAGCTGTTTCAGTTTTTCCAGCTTTTCCTCATGTAAAAGTTCAATCGCCTGTTCATAAATACCGGTGCTTACTTTCTGCATTCTGTTCTTTACCTCCTCTTGTGGTTTGGTATTAAATCGTTATTCTCAAAGCCAGCGTGAACAGCAGATGATCGCGGGATGAATCCACGCTTTAACACCTCCAGTTATACAGGTTTTTATCTCCTGACGGGGAGAGAAAAAGGCGGTAAAACCCTGCAACAGCAGATCTTCATTTATTCAGTAATAAAAGTAAAAAAAGCTTCCCTCACGGGAAGCCGCCTGCTGCCGACAGAACCTGCTGGAGAGGGACACTTTCTGCCGGCAGCTGTATTTCAACGTCTCCTCGTCAGGGGTTCAGCACTGACCGACTTAGATGGCATGTGCACCATCAGCTGCCTTGGACCTCCCTTATGCCGGGTGGGCCTGTTTTACCCGTTGGCGTCTCTGGACGTTTCCGGGCAGCAGCATCTTTTCGGTCAGGAGCCTCACTTAACAAGAACTGTACTGATTATTTAGTTTTTGTGGATGAAAGCCGGTACGAAAATGATCCTTTTCATTTCCGCAAGTAATTATATGATACTGGAAAAAAATTGTCAAGCCCGGCCGGAGATCAAAGCTGCGATCCTTTTTCCACAATCAGCGGGAAGCTCGAATCTCCTTTGAGCTCCTTGCCAGGGGAAACTCTCACGTTTTTATCTGTTATAACATTTTCCAGCACAACATCCTCTTTGATCTGGCTTTTTTGCATGACTATGGAGTTTTTAACTTTAGCTCCTTCAGCTATCTTCACACCGCGGAAAAGAATCGAGTTTTCGACCTCGCCGGCTACATAGCAGCCGTTGGCTGCCAGCACATTTTTGATTTTCGATTCAGGAGTGTATTGAGTGGCGGCCTCATCTTTCGGCTTGGTGTATATGGGACCTTCCTTCTCCAGCAGCTCGGCGAAAATATCGGGCTGTAGAATTTCCATGTTGCGGCGGTAAAATTCGCTCAAGGAACCGACTATAGCCACATAATTGTGGACAGGATATGCCCTGACATCGTACTGGCTGAGCCGGGAGGCGATTCCGTTCTTTTCGAAATCCCACTGGCCGACCGATACGGATTCGTCGATTAACTCGATCAACAGATCCTTGCTCATCACGTATTTTTTGAGTGAAATTTTGGTATTGCGCCGCGTGTCGGGGTCTATTTTCATATCGATGACACGGTCATCAGCGTCCAGAGTTAGTGTGGTGTAATGAGAGTCTCGATGAAGTGTTTCCAGATCCTTATAAACAACGGTAATATCGGCGTCCGAACTGCGGTGAAATTCGAATATTTCCCTATAATCAAGATTGCAAACCACAAAAGGGTAGTCGACTATAACGTATTCCTGGCGGGAGCGATGCAGGTAATCCTTATTGGTATAAAAGTTTTCCACGTCCCCCTTATAAAGCTGAGATTTATCGTAAATATGAGCCGGAGGCAGCAGAAATAAACCATCCCGCTTGGTATCGAGCCCCCAGGGTTTGCCGGGGCCTATGTGATCGAGCAGAGAGCGGAAACGGCTTTCAAGCATGATACCCACATTGGTGATGCCTGAATTGACCATATTGGAGAGGGGAAAGTCTATCAACCTGTATCTGCTGAATATGGGAACGGAAGCCAGCGAACGGTGGCCGGTGATCTCTTTTAAGGAGATGCCCTGCGGATTATTGTTGATAATGCCCATTACATTGTCCATATATTTTGTGATCCCTCCCTGTTTTTATCCTATCGTCGAACCATTTTCGATCGTCTGACCGTGAGTTATCGTTTCGCCTTCACCTATAACGGTCACATCCAGCTCTCTTTCCTCGCCCACTCCCACGCGGGCGTTATCGCGGATGACGGAGTTTTGCCCCACGATGGCTTTATTGATGTAAGCATCTTCCTCTATGGTGACATTGGGCATCAGCACAGAATTTTTGACCACGGCGCCGCGGGCTACCGAGGTTCCATAAAAAAGCACCGAAGAATCGACCTTGCCCTCTACTTTAGTTCCTTTATTGATCATCGAGTTGGAAATTTCAGCTGTTTCGGAAACGTACTGCGGGGGCCTGTTGGGGTTAACGCTGCAGATGATCCAGTCGCGGTCATAAAGGTTCAGGTTTTCCTCCCTCTCTTCGAGCAGATCCATATGACCGTTCCAGTAACTTTTTATTGTGCCCACATCCTTCCAGTACCCGGAAAATTCATAGGTGTAAAGAAAACGATCATCATTGAGCAGGGAGGGTATTATATTCTTGCCAAAATCGCGATCGGACTCAGGATTGGCGGCATCGGCCTCCAGATAATCGCGCAAAAGAGGCCAGTCGAAAACATAAATACCCATCGAAGCCAGAGTACTGCGCGGCTCATCGGGTTTCTCCTGGAAATCCTTTATACGCCCATCTTCGTCGGCTATCATCACGCCGAAGCGGGTGGCCTCATCCCAGGAAACCTCCCTGACAGCGATAGTGGCCTCAGAATCCTTCTTTTTGTGGTGATCGATCATCAGAGAGTAATCCATTTTATAAATATGATCGCCCGATAAAACCAGCACATAATCGGGATCATAAAGATCGATATATTGAATATTTTGATAGACTGCATCGGCTGTACCCTGGTACCAGCGCCCGCCCGAATCGCTCAGATAGGGCGGCAGCACCGTCACCCCGCCATCGCGGCTGTCAAGATCCCAGGAGCTGCCGTTGCCAATATATGAATTAAGCACCAGCGGCTCGTACTGGGTCAAAACTCCGACGGTATTGAGCCCAGAATTCATGCAGTTGCTGAGGGGAAAGTCGATCAGGCGGTATTCAGCACCAAAAGGAACGGCGGGTTTGGCAATATTTTTGGTTAGCACCCCCAGTCTGGTGCCTTTTCCACCGGCCAACAGCATGGTGACTACTTCCTTTTTGGACATATAATCCCTCCTCTAGGGAAATGATAAAGAATTTAGTGCTCATCTCATCCGGTCTCGGGTTTGAGATAAATTGCGGTCAGGGGCGGCAGATTTACTGCCAGCGAATGGTTGAGCCCGTGCCATTCCCGGGGCTGGCTGGAAAAAGAGGATTGCTGTAAATAGCCGCTGCCGCCGTACTTTTCTGCATCGCTGTCGAAAATCACGGTATAGTTACCCTGTTCAGGAACTCCAATTCTGTAATCATCTCTGGGCACAGGCGTAAAATTGCAGACGGCCAAAAGCGGCCTGCCTTCTTCATCGCGCCGGAAAAAGCTGACCGCGCTCTGCTCATGATCGTTGGCCTCGATCCATTCGAATCCTTTCTCCTCATGATCCAGCTGCCATAGCGGAGGATGATTTTGGTAGATTCCATTGAGTTCTTTGACCATCTTCTGCATCTGCTCGTGTTTTTCGTATTCGAGCAGAAACCAGTCCAGCTCCTGACGGTAATTCCACTCTATAAACTGCCCAAATTCGCCGCCCATAAAGAGCAGGTTTTTACCGGGGTGGGCCAGCATATAGGAGTATAGCAGTCTCAGGTTGGCAAATTTCTGCCAGTAATCTCCCGGCATCTTATCGATCAGGGATTTTTTGCCGTGCACGACCTCATCGTGAGAAAGAGGCAGAACAAAATTTTCCGAGAAAGCATACATGATGGAAAAAGTGAGATTGTTGTGATCCCATTTGCGATAAAGGGGATCTGTTTCCATGTAATCCAGCACATCATTCATCCAGCCCATATTCCACTTCAGGTTAAAGCCCAGACCGCCAATATATCCGGGAGCTGTAACCTGGGGCCAGGAGGTGGATTCTTCCGCAATCATCAAAACGCCGGGGTATTTTTCGAATACGACTTCATTCATCTTCCGCAGGAATTTGATGGCCTCTATATGTTCCCGCCCTCCGTACTCGTTGGGACGCCATTCTTCATCCTCGCGGCCGTAATCAAGATAAAGCATATTGCTGACAGCATCTGCCCTTATTCCGTCTATATGATATTTGTCGAACCAGAAAAGAGCGTTGGAAATCAAAAAGCTCCAGACTTCAGGCTGGGCAAAATCGAAATTCAGGGTGTCCCACTGAGGGTTTTCAGCCCGCAGAGGATCAGCACTCTCATATAGCTCGGTCCCGTCAAAAAGCCTCAGACCGTGATCATCGCGGCAGAAATGGCTCGGAACCCAGTCAATTATCACTCCGATTCCTGCCTGATGCATGCGATCGACAAAATACATAAAATCTTCTGGCTCTCCAAAACGGCTGGTCACGGCATAATAGCCCGTGGTCTGATAGCCCCAGGAACCGTCAAAGGGATGTTCGGTTATAGGAAGAAGCTCGACGTGGGTGAAGTTGAGATCCTGCAGATAGTCCACCAGCCTGTCGGCCAGCTGACGATAATTGAGATAATCACCTTCTTCGTTCCGGGCCCAGGAGCCGAGATGTACCTCATAAATCAACCCGGGTTCTTTTAGATGGTCGCGATCTCTGCGCCGGCGCAGCCACTGTTCGTCATTCCAATTATAATCCGAAAGATCTCTTATTATTGAGGCTGTCTTCGGTTTCTTCTCGGAAAAAAAGCCATAGGGATCGGATTTAATGCGGGTGGTGCCGCCGGGACCGATTATGTGATATTTATATTTCATCCCTGGTTCAGCTCCGGGAATAAAATCGGTCCAGAGACCGCTCTCTTCGATGCGGCTGAGGGGATCGGAATTTTCGGACCAGTCGTTGAATTCGCCGGTTACGAAAACTTTTTCCGCATTGGGAGCCCAGACGGTGAAGCGGGTCCCCTTTTCTCCGGACTCGCTGCCCGGGTTGGCGCCCATAAATTCATAGGCTCGATGGTGCTGGCCGCGGTGAAAAAGGTATTTGTCATAATTGCTGGGGGGTTCGGCAGGCATGTTATCCTCTCCTTCCTGACATTATAAATATTCTTGAAAAACTTTGAAAACCCTCCTTTCGCTGCGGTAAATCGCCGGAGACGAATAAAAGAGGAGATTGGCTTTTTTTATGCAATTAATTTATAAGGGGAATAATAAGCAGTAGGAATATGGCTAAAACTGTTAAACCATGCCGATATGGAGAAAAACCAGGTGATTATATTCGGCTCTTCTTGTGATCAGTTGAAAGATATAGTATAAGATCACTATCATGATGATAATGGCCGAAAACCAAACTTAAAGCAGAGAAAAAATTTCATTGTGAACGAAGCTTTATATCTTCCAGCATAACTAAATAAGTTTTTTTGACACACCTATTTACCAGCTGAAGAAAAAAAGATCTTTATATTCAGACCAGGGCGGCAGCGGTATGGAAGCAATGTTTTTTCCTGCCGCCAGCAGGGAGGAATTTAATTATGAGTGATGAGGGATTAAACATACTTCATGTGACTCCAGAGGCTTCCCCCTTTGTAAAATCGGGAGGCCTGGGAGATGTAGTAGGTTCACTTCCTCAGGCGCTTCGGCGTCAGGGCCATGATGTCCGCTGTGTGCTGCCGGAATATGATCAGATACCGCTCAAATACCGCAGCCGACTCGAGCACCTGCTGCATTTCCGCACCCGGGTTGTGTGGAGAAAGGAATACACCGGTGTCAATCGGACGGTACAGGGCGGGGTGCCTGTATATTTTATCGACAACAAAGAAAAATTTTATCGAGGAACACTCTATGATAGCCCCGATAGGCACGTGCAGTTTACATTTTTCATAAGGGCGGTACTCGAGATGCTGCCCAAAATAGATTTTCAGCCGGATATCATCCACTGCCATGACTGGCAGACGGCAATACTGCCGCTGCTGCTTGAGGAGAATTACAGCAGTTTTGATTTTTACAGCGATATAAAAACTGTTTTTACAATTCATAACCTTCGCTATCAGGGAACGTTCGGACCCGAGATTATAGATGATACCCTGGGAGTGGATTGGGATCACTGGCATTCTGGCCGTATAAGACATGATGGAATGGTTAATTTTATGAAGGCGGGTATAGAATACGCCGACAGGATAACTACAGTCAGCCCCGGCTATGCCCGAGAAATTCAGACTCCTGAGTACGGAGAAGGTCTTGATTACGCCCTGCGCATGAACAGCGATGATCTGGAAGGGATAATAAACGGCATCAGCTATCAGGAGTTCGACCCGGCCGGAGATGAGGAAATTTACTCGACATATGATCGCCGTAATTTTCAGGGCAAGCGCAAAAACCGCCGCAGGCTCAGGTCAGAAATGGGGCTGTCCGGGGAGAATGATCGACCGCTGCTGGGCATGGTCAGCCGGCTGGTCGATCAAAAAGGTATCGAGCTTTTAGAAGGGATCGGCAGTGAGCTCGTCGATCTGGGCTTTCAATTCGCGGTGCTGGGCAGCGGCCGCGACCGCTATGAAAATTATCTGCAGCTTCTGGCAGAAAAATATCCCGATATAGTCGCCGCCGCCATCAAATACGATTTCACCCTTGCCCGCCGCATCTATGCCGGGAGCGATTTCTTTTTGATGCCCTCACAGTTTGAACCCTGCGGCCTGGGACAGATGATCTCGATGCGCTATGGTACCATACCGGTAGTCCGTGAAACCGGCGGTCTCAAGGATACAGTAAAACCATATGATGAGGAGGGCGGCACCGGCATTACCTTTTCAGAATACAGCTCGGAAGCTCTGCTGACAGCGCTCGAAAAAGCGTCCGAATTGGGGCATGATCGTGAAGAACTGGAAAAGCTGCAGAAGAGAGTGATGGGAAAGGATTTCAGCTGGAATAATTCAGCCGCAAGTTACGATGAGCTTTACAGAAGTCTGGAGGGATGATTTATGATAGAGATGAACGATTCGGATCTGGGAGATACCGAAATTACCGGTGAAGTGCTGGAGATAGTGGCCGGCATATCTGCCACAGAAATCGAGGGTGTGGCTGCTATGAGCAGCGGTTTTACCGGAGGCATAGCCAAGATGCTGGGTCGCAGTGATCTTTCCCGGGGGGTTAGCATCGAGGAACAGGAAGAGGGTGTGATTGTTAACCTCAAAGTTATCATGGAGTTTGAGGTCAATATTCCTGAGGTTAGTTATCAGGTGCAGAAAAGGGTCAAAAATGCCCTGGAGAAGATGACGGGAGTTACAGTCAAAGCCGTGAATGTAAATGTTCTGGGGATAAACATTACTGAAGAAGAGGAGGAGCCGGAGCCGCAAATTTCTTCTGCCGAGGAATCCGAATCTGATGAAGAGGATAATCAATAAAATTATAAAGCCCAAAGTCCTGATGGTGCTGGGGCTTATGGTCATAATAATAATCGGCGGCATTTATTTTTGGCTGCGCCAGAGCCTGTCTCCCGAGGAGGAAGTTTATAGCTATCTCGAAGGGGATGAAAATGTAGAGGTGGCCGAAGCCGAAGCTGAGATAAAATTCTGGCCCCGGGAAAGGCTGGAAAACAGCAGGGGCATAATTTTTTATCCCGGTCCCCAGGTCGAGGCCGCGGCTTATGCCGGCCTGGCCTGGCGCCTGGCAGAAAAGGGCTATCCGGTTATTCTGGCTGAAATGCCCTTTCAGATGGCAGTGCTGAACTGGGGCAGAGCCGGAGAAATAATCGAAGTTCACGATGAGATAGAAAGCTGGATTCTGGCCGGTCATTCGCTGGGTGGGGCCATGAGCGTGCGTTTCGTACATCGCAGCCGGCCTGCAGATGTGGAGGCCATGATTTTGCTGGCTTCATATCCGCGGCAGTCGGCCGATATTTCGGAAAAAGATCTGGATGTTCTCTCGCTTTACGGCAGCGAGGATGAGGTTATAGACAGAGAGCGCCTGCAGGAACGAAAAGAGCTTCTGCCGCCGGATGCTCGATTAAAAGAGCTCGAAGGAGCCAACCATGCTGGTTTCGGACAGTACGGAGAGCAGGGGGGCGACGGAAAGGCTGAGATTAGCGGCAGCGAGCAGCGGCGACAGACGGCTGAGATGATAATAGAATTTCTTCAGGGTAATTAACACTGCAAAAAAACGGATCTTCTTGTCTTCAGTTGGTAAATATGGGTCTTAAAAAAACTTATTTAATTATACTGGAAGATATAAAGCTTCGTTCACAATGAAATT
>CAYTDP010000037.1:0-21237 GCA_964436625.1 uncultured Halanaerobiaceae bacterium
GAACGAAGCTTTATATCTTCCAGTATAATTAAATAAGTAAATAAGTTTTTTGAGACCCCTATTTACCAACTGAAGACAAGAAGATCCCAAAATAAGAGTTGTCCAATCTTGCAGGTGATAAAATGAATTTAATAGAAAAATTTCATATTAACCGGGTGGAAAACGAGAACTTTATCTCACAGGAGAGAGATCTCACCAGAATAAAAATAGATGAGAAAACCAGTCTATTGCTGGCTGTCGACTCCGATGGTGGCATAGGAAATAAAAAAGGAGATCCCGTTCAGGTACCTCCTGAAACGCTGGGACGTTTTGCCGTCCGGGTTCCTCTAATGGAGATAATCGCGGCCAGCAGTCAGCCCTTGATGATAATCGATGCTCTGACGGTGGAGATGGAAGATACCGGCAAAAGAATAATTGCCGGAATAAAGGATATGTGCAGAAAAGCCAATGCTGACAGCCTGCCTATCACAGGCAGCACCGAGGAGAACGTTCCCACTCAGGAGACGGGAATTGGGATCATGGTGCTGGGAACAATGGTAAGAGAAGACTGGACGATAGGCTCTTCGCGGAAGGGAGATTTAATAGCGGCGGCCGGAATTCCCAAAAGCGCCCCTGAATTTGAGGTCAGGCTGGACGATGAAGAAATAATCTCTTTTAAAGAACTGCAGTTTTTGAGACAACAGGATGGCGTCAGGGATATTCTGCCGGTAGGCTCAAAGGGAATAAGACACGAGATGAGCGAACTGGCTCATACAGCCGGATGCAACTTTAATGAAATGGGCACAAACATTGATCTCGAGCGCTCCGGGGGGCCGGCCACCTGTGTTATTTTTTCCGCTGCTGATAAAAAGGTTCTGGCTGAAGTCCGGGGCAAAATAAACGCAACGATAAACGAAATCGGCGAGACAAAATAAAAACTTTTGGGGGAAATCACTGATCTCTCTGCAGGATACCAGCCTTAATTTTGAGGCTCATAACGGATCGTCTCCACTCTATCCCGAAGAATATTAATCTGCTCTGCAGTCTCTTCATCGTCGAGATCGAGCTCATTGCCGCGGAAACTGGCCACTCCGGTGATATTTTCTCTGGCAGACAGCGGAGTGATATCTGTTACCGAATTATCGCGAAAATAAATATTTTTCAGCCCGGATAGATTTTGCAGGCCGGATAAATCCTCTATCTCCATTTCTATAGCCTCCAACTCCTCTATTCGGGCCAGGTTTTCTGAAGTTAGCGGTTTATTTTTTTCATTCAGCCGGTCCAGCACCACATCCTGCAAATTATCGTCGGCAAAGTCTATCATATCTTCCCCGGCTGCCGGGAAGGAGAGGAATAATAAATGCATGAAACTTATTATCAGCAGTGTTAAATATCTCAAAGCTGATAATTTAAATATTTTGCGAATAACCAATACAAACACCTCGCAGTATTGATCAAATGGGTGATCTCTTTATGATAATCTGACTTAAGGGGGAAAAGATATGGAGCTGTTTTTGCTGGCTTTAATTCTGGGTTTTTCTGGTTATGTCCTGAAAAAATTCATAGCTTATAAGCTTGATCCAGGTCTGCCGGGCGGCGGTCAAAGACTGGAAGGAGACAGCAGTGACAAACCTGTAAAGGCTGATGGTGATAGCGAAGGTGATGATGTTCAGGAAAATCATCCGGAGCAAAAAGTTCAGAATTCTTCCGGCCTAAAAAAAGCACTGAAGGTTATCGGCTATATTTTAGGAGGAGCTGCAATACTTGCAGCAGGAATCATGGTATTCTCTATTGCAATACCAATTATAGCTCTGGCAGCTTTCCTCTCTTCTTTTTCTTTTGGAATATTTTTCAGAATTTGAAGCCGCCCGATAATTTGCGGCTTTTAAAAAATGCATAATTAAGTTACCTATTAATGAAACGGGCAGTGCCGAAAGATTAAAAATAAGCGACACTGCCCTGTTTTATGCTAAATGCGGGCTATATCTATCTCGTAAACACCCATTCCTTCTTCATCTATCTCCACAAATTCCACTTTGCCTTCCAGCTGGGGGACGATGACATCCATAGCTTCCGGATGAGAGCGAAAATTCACGGTGCCGGCAACTTCTACAGGTTTTATTCTCCAGTTATTGGTGGGTTCAGGAGCGATGGGAGCGTGTTCTTCTATATAATCTATTATAATTTCCCGATTTACCAGCCCGGAGGGAGCGTAAACAGGATCATGTCTTTCCGTCGGCGGGAAGCCGCCACCTCCGCCGGCTCGATAATCGTTGGTAATCACCAGAAATTCCTGGTCGACGCTCAGCCGTTCCCCCTCGTAAGTTGCGTTGATTATACGTTCTCCTTCTGGCTGAGTAACATCTATTTCATATTCGATTCCATCAATAACATCGTAATTATAGGCCGAGAAAGTGCCGTCGATAAGGTCCTGTGTACCTTCATAATCAGGATCTATCCGATTGAAGTTTTCAGCACTGCGTTCAAGCCACTCAATGATCTCTTCTCCATTAACTTTCATGACCCTAAGCTCATTATCATAGATATATATGTCAGCTACATCACCTATCGTCACATCACCTGCCCTGACATCGGTGAAGTATTCGGGGTCCTCTCTGCCGGCCTGAAAGGGCGCGGCAGCGGAAAGCATTGGCAGGTCAGCAAACTCACCTTCTGTGAGCTCGGCAGAATTGTGAGCCCACCAGAGCTGAGCATCATTGACTATCTGGGTCACGGGATTATCTGCGACCCGGGCAAAAAATGAAGTTATAGCCAGATCGGTGCTGCCGATAGGAGTACGCACATATTCAAGTGTCGCTTCGTGCACATCTTCCGCCATCTCCTCTACCC
The DNA here is from genome assembly GCA_964436625.1 of uncultured Halanaerobiaceae bacterium. Lineage (GTDB taxonomy): Bacteria > Bacillota > Halanaerobiia > Halanaerobiales > Halarsenatibacteraceae > Halarsenatibacter. The sequence goes on from CAYTDP010000037.1 coordinate 2,830, forward strand.
GCGGATGTGATTCTATATTTTCATCGGTCTTACGCAATTCGACGCCTGCCTCGCCTATACGCCACTGGCCATTTTGCTTCATGAGCTCCAGATCGATGACACCGAGTGAATCGCCCCAGGAACCGGCCATGATCACCGGCAGGCCGTCGATGAGACCAAGATTGTTGTCCACAACTTCCATCTCCATCCAGTCATAATCGCCGGGAAAGAAATTATGATCATGACCGCAGATTATAGCGTCAAAACCATTCAATTGAGCCAGATGAGCAGCTGCATCTTCCCGGGCAGCATCCGAATCGACCGGCGAGTCATCCAGACCGGTATGAGCCAGAGCGATAACTATATCGGCCTTCTCTCTAACTTCTGGCAGCACTTTTTCGGCCGAGGGCACTATATCATCAAATTCCAGTTCTCCTTCCACCCAGTCCCGGCCCCATTTTCCAGTCTGAGGAGGAACAAAACCTATCAGACCAAATTTCACGGTCTCACCATCGAACTCACGCTCAATAATGGTATAGGGCTCAACATAATATTCATCGGTTCCGGCCAGACGAATATTGGCCGCCAGCCAGGGAAACTCAGCTCCTTCAACGGCATGTTCAAAGAAATCCATGCCGAAATCCTGCAGTTCATGATTTCCTACTGCGGCAGCTTCATAACCCATCTCGTTGAAGATCTCCACTATCTTCTGAGTTTCTCCTTCTTCCAGCGGGTCCACATCAAATTCAAGATTGCCCACCATACTGCCCTGGATTGTATCTCCAGCTGAAAGCAGCATATGATTATCTCTGGCGGCTGCTTCTTCTTCAAAGATCGTCATCGCTTTGGAAAGACCTATGTTCTCTGCTGTCTCATCTTCCATGTAATTATAGGGCATGATGTACTGATGCTCGTCGGTTGTGGTGAAAATGGTGAACCTGGCAGTATTCTCTGCCTGCACCTCTCCGCTGAGATGTTGGAGACCGGTGCTGGCCAGAAGTGCTCCTGCCACTACTTTCCCGGAAGCAGCAATAAAATCACGGCGGGAAATATCCTTCTCAAAAATATCGGCATTTTCGGAATCTGACATCTTCAATATTACCCCCTGATAAAAAATTTAGAATGCTATTATTAACAGCTATTTTTCATTTTATAATCTAAAGTAAAGAATTGTCAAATTTTCTCTCTATTCGAGGTTCAATATTTCAAGCTTCTCTTCATATGGAAGTGGGCCTGTATATCTTTCTTCAATAATATTATCTTCTCCCAGAATAAAAGTGACCGGAATTCCCCTCACCATATAATCCTGGGCAATTTCCTGATCTTGATCCAGAAGAGTTTCGAAGTCGTAATCATTTTCTTCGATGAAATTCTCGACCTCACCGGGAGATTCTCCTGTATTGACTGTCAGGACTGTTATTTCTTCACTAAAATTCTTATCCAGAGTTTGAATATCTGGTAACTTTTCCTGACAGGCCGGACACCAGGTGGTCCAAAATGTGAGAAAGACTGTATCTTCATCAAACTGATTGAGAACAACCTCCTCACCATCGAGGGATTCGAGATTGAAATCTGGTGCTATATTGCCCGGGAAAGCTCCAACTTCCTCCGCTGAAATCTCCAAAAAAGGGAGGGAGATTAAGAATAATGCCAGAATAATCGCGGCGATAAGATAAAATCTTCTAATCGGAATATTCATCTCTTTTGACCTCCTCTACATTAAGAGATATAACTTAGTTTTTTTGTTTTAAAAGTCATCAGGGTGAAAGCTCCGGCAAAATCCGGGGCAGCAGATCATTTAAGTGCTGGCTCAGGAGAGTAAAATGCCCTGTAAATATAATTAAACCGATGAAAATCAGAAGCAGACCCGATATTTTCTTTACTGTCGGAAGGTATCTTCTGACTTTTCCGCTTTTATTCAAAAATTTATTCAGAAAAATTGCCGAAGCCAAAAAAGGAATAGAAAGACCCAGCGAGTAAAAGCCCAGCATTATCGCCCCGGAGGTAACGGTCCCAGCAGTACCGGCATATATTAAAATAGAGCCCAGCACGGGACCTACACAGGGGGTCCAGGCCAGGCCTATTATAGAACCGAGCAGAAAAGCGCGGGGCCAGCGGGAGAACCCGGCAAACCCTGGAATATCCATTCCCCGGGAAAAAATCCCCAGAGAAAAAATTCCTAACATGTGCAGGCCGAAAACAATCACAATAATACCGCCCACACGGGAAATGGTCTGCTGATAGACCATGAGCTGCTGTCCCAGCCAGGTAGCCGTCAGGCCCAGAAGCGTAAAAACAAGCGAAAAACCAGCTGTAAATATAAAGGCTGAAATAATGAGAGAAGGATCTGAACCATTCTTCTGCTGCTGAAGTTCCTTTAGACTGTAATCACCGGCCAGATAACCCAGATAGGAGGGGATTAAGGGTAAAACGCAGGGCGAAAAAAAAGTTAAAAGCCCGGCCAGCATTGAAAGTGTATAGGATATTTCCTGCTGCATGAATTTAACTCTCCCGATAATTGTTTTATTTAAAAGCCAGTCCTGAAATCTAAAAATCTACTATCATTAGCTTTCTTTAATAACTTTCTAAAATTTAGTGTATCAAACTATATTTCTTCTATCAACTTTATAATTATTTTGCCAGGACAATTAGAATGCGAACAGTTTGACATATGCTGTAAGCTTATACATATTATTAACAAAAATATTTTCATTACTACAAATTATCTGGAGGCGCCAATGTTGATGTTTAAATCAGTTCTTTATAGATCAGCTGGAGTTTTACTGGTATTGGTATTGATGACGGCAGTTCTGTAATCTCAGCCGGTACAGGCCGAAGAGGATAAACCTGTGGTGGTTACAACCTTTACCATTCTGGAAGATATTGTTGACCGAATAGCAGGAGATATGGTGAATAGCAGAGTTTTAGCTCCGAAGGACAGAAAAAAATTTAATCCCCCTTCACTTAATTCCTCTTCATAAAAATTGCAGCTGCCAGTCCGCTCAATATTTCCGTGGCTACATAATCGAGATTGACAATTCTGAGCCAATCAAGCTGCTGAGCCATAATTAATAGCAAAAATGCTCGCGAGCAATTTTTTCGGCAAAGAACACACCTCCCAATTTCGAATGTCAATTTTTATTTATCTAAGAACGAATGTTTTTATGCTGCGGAGCATAAATGATACTCAATAATAACTATAACACAGCTCAATTGGACCTTAAATTGCCTTTTCGGGAAAATTGTGCCGGGAACAAAGGAAAAACATCGCTTTATATAAAATTGCTTACTTCACAAAATAAGTTTTAAACGTTATAATGACATTAATCGCTTTGAAAACGGACTGACAATCCTGAGTTTCAACCATATTATATGAGGAGGAAGTAAAGTGGAGAAGGAAAAAATTTTAAAGGTGAAAGATTTGAAATTGGTGCTGGAAAAAACAGATATACTCAAGGGTCTCACTTTTGAGCTTCAGGCTGGAGAGGTACTGGGCATAATAGGTCCCAACGGATGTGGCAAAAGCAGTCTGGCTTATACTTTGATGGGCCTCGACGGTTATAAACCCGCCGGCGGCCGGGTGATATTTAAAGGCGAAGATATAACTGACCTAAAGCCCTACGAAAGAGCCCGGAAAGGTCTTACCCTGGCCTGGCAGGAGCCGGCCCGTTTTGAAGGCATAAGCGTGCGCGAATTTTTAGCCCTGGGCAGAAAACATTGCGGGAGCGAAGTCGGTTCCGGGGAGATCCGCCGGGCTCTGCAGGAGGTGGCAATAAATCCCGATCAATATCTCGACCGCAGCATCGACGAGACTCTCAGCGGCGGGGAAAGAAAAAGAATAGAACTGGCATCCATACTGCTGATGAATCCGGATGCGGTCATTCTTGATGAACCCGATTCCGGCGTAGATGTGGTAGCTCTAAACAACATCGAAGAGGTTATTAACAATTTTCGTGAGAACAAAACTGGTGTTATCCTCATAACCCATTCCGAGGAGATGCTGGAGATGGCCGACAGAGCTGCTCTTATCTGTCAGGGGAAAATTTTTATGGAAAACAGCCCGGCCAAAATCAGCAGTTATTTTAAAGATGAATGTCTGCCCTGTGAAGATCAGGATCTCGCCAAACACAAAGAGGTGAGTTAAATTGAGTGATTACAAGAAGATGGTAGACATCTACGATCAGGCCGGCGGCGAGGAGGTTTTTTCCGACAGCGATGTAGCTCATGTGGTGCTGGAAAGAGATAAAGTCATGGGAACAAACACAGTAGATGGCCTGGAAGTCGATATCAAAAATCAGGAACCCGGTCTGGTGGCGATTAAAATGACAGTTTTAGCCGATTTCAATATCGATAAAACGGTACATCTATGTTTTGGTGTGCTGCCTGAAGAGGGAAAACAATTTATTGATATGGACGTAGAAATAGAGGAAAACGCCGGAGTAGAGGTCAAAGCGGACTGCGTTTTCCCCAATGCCACCCGGGTTCAGCACAATATGGAAGCAGATATTGTCCTGCATGAGGGAGCGACTTTTATCTACCGCGAAAGTCACTTTCACGGTGAGAAGGGCGGGGTTGACGTGGAAGCCCGGGCTGAAATTGAAATGAAAAAGGGCAGTACCTACAAAACTTATTTTGATCTGCAGGAGGGACGAGCCGGGAAAATTGAATTCGATTACGAGTCTGTGGTCAGAGAAAATGCCACCCTGGAGATGGTGGCGCGCATGCAGGGACAAAAAAGCGATAAATTGAAGATCAGAGAAACCGCAGACCTGATTGGCAGTGGCGCTCGGGCTCTGCTGGAAAGCAAACTGGCTCTGCAGGATGAGGCTTCTGGCGAGGTGCTCAACGAACTAACAGCTTCGGCACCTGGTGCCAAAGGCCACGTCGAATGCACGGAGATCATAAAGGATGATGCCACCGCCCGGGCAGTTCCGGTGGTGGATGTGCAGCATCCAGAAGCAAAAGTCACCCATGAAGCCGCCATCGGCAGCGTGGACAGCAGTCAGCTGCAGACTCTGATGGCGCGCGGGCTCGACGAGGAAGAAGCAGCTGAGACTATTATTCAGGGCATGCTCAATGGATAATCTGTCATCCTTTACTGGTTTCTTATATCCTTCTTTCAGAATCATATAAACTTTGAACCTGGTTATAGGGCGCGGTCCCAAAATTTAGGATCGCTGGGATCGCGCTCTTTATGAGCTTTAAACAGCAGGTTAAAATATTATGATATGACTTCATTCATGCTGCCGGTCCGATAACCCTCAATGTCCAGCGTTACATAGGTATAACCGAGCTGTTTGAGCTTCTCTATTATCTCTTTTCTGTGTTCTAAAACCCTGTCCAGTTCCTCAGCGTCCACCTCTATTCTGGCCGTTTCATCATCATGATGCCTCAATCGCAGCTGATCAAAATCAAAGCTCTGCAGAAAATCCTCCCCCTCATCCACTCTCGTCAGTTTCTCCTCTTCAATTTTTACTCCATAGGGGAAACGAGATGAAAGGCAGGCAAAAGATGGTTTATCCCAGACGGGAAGATCTCTGCGCCTGGCCAGAGTCCTTATCTCCTTCTTATTCAGCTTGGCTTCTTTCAAAGGACTTTTCACCTTGAGCTCCTCCACGGCCTTCATCCCGGGACGATATTCACTTTTTGAATCGTCATAGTTTGACCCTTCCAGCACTTCCCGGTAACCCTGCTTCTCTGCCACCTTTTTTAAATCCGAAAGCAGCTCTTTTTTGCAATAATAACAGCGATCCTCATCATTTCTGGTGAAATTTTCGTTATCAAGCTCTGTAGTTCTGATGATTTTGTGTTCTGCTCCGATTTCAGCGGCCAGCGACCTGGCTTCTTCCAGTTCCCGGTCGGGATATGTTTCCGCACAGGAAGTTACGGCCAGGACATTATCCCTGCCCAAAACTTCCAGAGCAGAATCCAGAAGAAAAGTGCTGTCTACGCCGCCAGAAAAAGCTACCACAACACTGCCATATCCCTTAAGAATATTTTTTAGCTTTTCATATTTTTTGACAGGTGCCGCATCTTTTTTCTCTATCATATAAAATTCTCCTCCTGTTCTTAACTTGATTTCCTGAGATTAATTTAACTTCTATCAACAAGTATAATTTAGTTTATTTACTCTGTCAAGATAATGAGAAGATTCATCAGAATAAAATAAGGGCTGACTCAAAATCTTCTTTTGAGCCAGCCGCTTGAGTTTACAGATCAGCTTATTTACTTATGTTGTAGCGCAATTTAAAACTCTCTCCAGACGATTATTCCCGATATCTTCCCCGGTTAAAGGCATCTCTAACAGCGGAAACAACTTTCGATGACCTGATTGTTGCAGCGGTGAAGCCATCGACTTCTTCAGGCTCAATCTCTTCAAGAGCCGGTGTACCCTCGGGAGTGCCTTCCAGATAACCCAGTCTCTCATTTATTTCGCTGAGACCCTGAGCTCCTACCAGGTACTCAAGAGCTGATTCGTATTGCTCTCTAATACCAACAAAAGTATCCGAGACATCCTCTTCATAATAATCCACGCCATCATATTCCTGATGTCTCATACTGACATCGACGATTTCTTCGTCCTCAATGGTGACCTGCAGACTGATATTGATTACACCATGATCCATAAAGCTGCCTCGATAATCTCCATCCAGCAGTTCCCAGTGTTCCCCATAGGAAGCTTCACCATGAGAATCAGCAGCGACCTCGGCGGAGAAAGTAAAAACAAGTGATAGTGATACGATTGCTACCGCAGCGAGAATAAGATTTCTTTTCATAAAAATCCCTCCTTAAGATAATATATTCACATTCTACAGTTAGAATAATAACACAGTCTTTAAACTAAGTCAAGTAATCAAATTAATGAACTTAATGAACATTAAGTTCTTAATTCCAATCCTCCCAGTCATGCTCGAGCATTACTTTCATTCTGCCGCGGCGTGCTTCCTCCTGGCTTCCTGCCAGCTCGAAACCCCTTTCATATTCACTCATCGGCAGCACATGTGTAATGAGCGGCTCGACTGTAAGCTGTTCATTCTTTAAAAACTTTATAGCCCTGATGTAATCCTTATCGATATACTGCAGACTGCCTATTATTTCCAGCTCCCGGTCCTGGACAAAAGCCATATTCACCGAGATCTCTGTAGGTGGAACACCTACCATGATGATCTGCGATCCTTTTCTGGCTAAACTTATTGCCGTATCGAGAGTCTGTTCTATTCCCACGCAGTCGAAGATAATATTCAAGTTCTCCCGCCCGAGATTATCCTTTATCCAGTTCTGCAGATCTATTTCATCCGTATTCAAAGCTTCACCACAGCAAGTTTTTTTGGCTTTTTCCACCCTTTCTTCAATAACATCAGTGATGACGACTCTGCTGGCTCCGGCAGCCATCAAAGCCTGAGCAGTTAAATTGCCTATTACTCCCGCTCCCAGAACAAGAGCCGTATCGCCCACCTGAAAATTTGACCTCCTGACCGCATGAATGCCTACGGCCGCGGGCTCAACCATAGCTCCCTGACGGGGGGATAGTTCATCGGGAATTTTATGAACTTTATCAGCATACATAACCAGATATTCAGCCATAGCTCCATTCCAGCCAACATTGCCCAGATATCTTCCATTTTCACAAATCTGATATCGACCGTCTCGACAGCTGTGGCATACCCCACAATTTATGACAATTTCTGAAGTTACCCGCTGGCCCTCTTCGAGATTATCTACATCCTCGCCGATCTCTTTTACGATTCCCGAATATTCATGACCGAGAACGATGGGAGGATCAACAAAAGGATGGTGGCCGGTATAGGAATGAACGTCGGAACCACAGATGCCAAATATTTCAGGTTCTATCAATACCTGTTCAGGGCCAACTTCAGGAACTTCAACCTCTTTTTCTATAAATTCTTCAATATCTACAAGTTCAATCTCTTTCATGGTGGCCATAATAATCACCTTTTAATAGTTTTATTTGTAATTCTATGTCTGTCACTAAAAAAGATCATTAAAAGATGTAGTTTAATAGACTGTATATCCTCCATCAATCACCAGGGAATTGCCGGTCATAAAGCTGGACGCTTCTGAAGCAAGATATACTGCTGCTCCCTTTAACTCTTCGGGCTCTCCCATTCTCTTCATCGGAGTCGGTTCTATCCATTTATCCTGAACATAATCCTTGTCTTCAAACTTTTTTGTTATTTCAGTCCTCATATATCCGGGAGAGATGCAGTTAACCCTTATATTGTGCTCTGCCCACTCTGCCGCCAGTGATCGGGTGAGATGTTCTACACCTGCTTTGGAGGCATTATAACTGGCCTGTGGCTGCGGATTATTGACAATTCTGGCAGACATGGAAGCTATATTGACGATAGAACCTGATTCCTGCTCAATCATGGGTCGGGCAGCTTCTCTGGAACAGAGATAAACTCCATTTAGATTGACATCTATAACTTCTTTCCACTCCTCATAACTCATCTCCTCAGCTGGTTTATTAATGACAATTCCGGCGTTATTGACAAGTATATCGAGAGAATCAAAATTTTCCAGAGTTCTGTCAACCATCTCTTTAACAGATTCTTGATCGGTTACATCCGTTTCTGTAACCAGAACTTCACACCCCCATTTTTCACGCATGGTTTCGGCCGTCTCATGAGCTTCATCTATTTCGATATCTGGTATTACCAGGTCAGCCCCGGCTTCAACCAGCCCTTCTGCCATGGCCTTACCCAGGCCTCTGGCAGCACCTGTAACCACCGCTGTTTTACCGTCAAGTCTGAATTTGTCGAAGAGTTTTGACATAAAATATTCCCCCTGATGATAATTTATTGTTTATATATATTTTTATGCTACTTTCCTCTGCAGATTAGAAGGTAATGGGCAGTTCCCGAATGCGTTTCTGCAGATAAAAGGCAAAACATGCAGGTATTATCATGAAAAAGACTCCCTGAGCGCTGAGCGTCGGCCAGGGGGTAAGCTCTGCATATCTTATTCCAGCAGCTACCTCGACAGCCAGAGTTCTGTTTCTGAAAAACAGCGCAAAGAAAAGTTCATTCCAGAGCAGAGCAAAATTAAACATCGCGGTCATTAACAGGCCTGGAAAAGCATTGGGAATTACTATCCGCCAGAAAGCTTCGAACTGTGTACAACCTTCCACGACCGCTGATTCTTCAAATTCTTCCGGTATATTATTAATATAGGCATGCATCAACCAGGTTGTTATAGGCAGAGAAATCAAGATATATGGTATGAGCAGGTTATACCATTCTCCCACTATGCCAAGCCTTCGCCATATGAGAGTATAGGGAAGAAAAATGGCTATAGGCGGCAGCATTCTCTGGGTGAGAATAAAAAACAGCATATCATCATCTTTATTGAAGCTGTAACGAGAAAAACCATAGGCTGCTATCGTTCCCAAAAATACCGCAATACCGGTGGCAACTATAGCTACCCCAAAACTGAGTCTTAAGCCGTACCAGATCCTCGGATTGGTCAGTGTCCTGATCCAGGCATTCAATGAGGGTTGAAAGAATATCAGGGAAAATTCACCGGACACAACCTGAACCTGAGTTTTAAAACTCATAGTGACGATATAGTATATTGGAAAGAATATAATTGAGAACAATATCACCCCGAACAGCCCCACTAAAAGTTTGGATGATTTTTCCCTGAGCCATTCTCCAGGTGACATTTCTGTGTTTTCATTCATTTTCTTTAGGTCCCCTCCGTTCTCTGTTTTTGATAAAAGTTAACGATGACTAGAAATATGGCTATCGTAAAAACCAGCATAATTATTGCTCCGGCGGAAGCTCTCGAGAGCAGTCCTCTTCCTTCTACAGCCAGCCAGTAAAGGTACATATCTGCAGTTTCGGTAGCAATTCCGGGACCGCCGCCTGTCATAACTCTGATCAGTTCGAAACTTCTGAGAGAAAGCATGAATTTCAGGAGCATAACCGCCAGAAACAATCCTTTGAGGTTCGGTAAAACTATATATCTGAGAGTTTGTGTAAAAGTGGCTCCCATAACTTTTGCTTCTTCGAAGAAGTCCTCGGGCAGGGAGGCCAGTCCAGCATAAAGAAAAAGCGCTATAAAACCTGACCACTGCCATACATGGGTGACTATAACTGAAGGCATGGCCAGTCTGCGGGAGGAAAGAAATTCAATCGTGCCAAATCCCAGCGAACGAGAGATATGACTGAAAAGACCGAGAACGGGGTGATAGAGCAGATCCCACATATAGGCAACTGTAATCTGGCCGGTAAGCGCCGGCAGAATCAGCAGAGTTGAAAGTATTGTTAAAATTATTTTTTTATCGCGAAAGTAAAAATACAGAATTAACGCGAATAAAAACCCCAGGCCAAGTGCTCCCATGGTTCCAAAAAACGAAAATGTAAATGAGTTTCTTAAAGCCACCTGAAATCTGCCGTCTCTTAATATGGTTGAGAAATTCTCCAGCCCGATAAAGTTTACCGGCAGATGAGGCATGCGGACATTTATATTATAAAATGAGTTTCTCAGGGCAAAAAGCATCGGCAGCACCCCGGCGAAGAAACTGAAAATAACGGCAGGTGCCACTAAAAATTTTAATAATCTCTCCCTGGACATATTTATGATACCTCCTACAGAATTCTTTCTCCGTCTTCATCAAAGAGCTTGATGTCATCTTTTTCAAACCAGAAAGAATATTTTTCTCCTACTTCCCATTCGCCCTCCTCTGTTACATCGGCCTGGACCGACGCACCATTGAGTTGAAAGTGAACATAAGCATTGGCTCCTGTATCTTCATAGAGATTAACTTCTGATGTGAGTTTTTTATCATCATCTTTGCTTCTGAGTCTAATTTTCTCCGGCCTAATTCCCAGGGTTACTTTTTCGCTCGTCGGTTCCCGCTCAAATCTCTCCCGATCTAAAGACCCATATTCCATCTCTCCTATCTTAAGAATGTAATCATCTTCACCCTCTTCAACTCTGGCAGGTATAAAATTCATCTGGGGATGACCGATAAATCTGGCTACAAACTTATTATTAGGCTCCTGAAGAATCTTTTTTGGTGAGCCCACCTGTTCAATTTTGCCCTTATTCATTATGGCCAATCTGTCTCCCAGGCGCATAGCCTCCTCCTGATTATGGGTTACAAACAATATGGTGACTCCTGTTTTTTGATGGATGCGCAGTATTTCTTTTCTCATATGGACTCTCAGCTGATGATCAAGGCTGGAAAAAGGTTCATCGAGCAAAAAGAGTTTAGGATCCTGAACGAGCACCCGGGAAATCATGGCTCGCTGAGCTTCACCGCCGCTGAGACCTTTTACATTGGCGTTCTTTTTATCGGGGATCTGAGTCGTCTCCAGAGCCTCCATCACTCTTTTCTCTCTTTCTTTTTTGTCCACACCTTTAATCTTGAGGGGAAAGGCCACATTATCAAATACATTCATGTTGGGATAAAGGGTTACCTGCTGAAACATCATGGCCACATCTCTATCTTTGGGCTCCTGATCGAGAATATATTCATCTCTGAGATACATCGAGCCGCTGTCGGGAGTTTCCAGGCCGGCAACGGTTCTCAGCAGAGTGGACTTCCCACAGCCAGAAGGCCCCAGCAAAACAAAAAATTCTCCTTCCTCTATCTCCATCGAAACATCATCATTGGCTACCACTTCGCCGTCATCAAAGGTGGTGGTGATATTTTCAACCTTAAGAGCTTTCATTAACATTCCTCCGCTGTTTAAAGTTGTATTTAAATAAATAAATGTAATATTTATTCCGGGCAGAAAAAAGAAGCGATCTGCCCGGAATTCTGACACTGATATCTCTTAATGGCTTTCAGAATTCACTCTGTTTTAAAAATCTCTATCGATAGTCTCGGCAGCTTCCCGCAGGCCATCATCTACACTTCTGGTTCCGGCAAATATCTCTTCCAGATAAATACCTATAGTGTCGCCGATAGCAGGCCATTCGGGAATCTGTACAATTACAGGATTTTCATTTGCTTCCTCGATATCCATTGAGGCCAGCGTATTCTCCAGCCAGTTGGACATACCCGGATCATCATAAAATTCCTGAACTTCTTCCATCTCCAGAGTGGTGGAACGGGCAGGAAGCACTCCTGCTTCATGCATGACTTCCAGCTTCATATCCTGAGAGGTAGCCCAGAGCAGAAAGTCTGTAGCTACTTCTCTGGTCAGTTCATCTTCAGTACCGGGTTCGCTGACGGCCATATTCCAGGAGAAATACCAGGGAAAACGCCCGGCTGGCCCCTCTGGAATAAGTTCGAAGGATGTCTGACCAATAACCTCAGAAGCTTCTTCGGTTACAATTCTTCTACCTATAGAAGTTGCATCAATAGTCATGGCGGCTTCGCCAGCCATAAAGTTGGACATCACATCTCGCCAGTGATCTGTCTGAGTTCCTTCAGGAGCATATTCCCTGATCATTTCTGCATACCATTCGGTCGCTTCTAAACCCTCTTCAGAATAAAAGGCTGCTTCATAGGGAGGTTCAAGGTCAGTAAGCCACTCGCCGCCGAAAGCGTCCAAAAACTGCTTCCAGGAAACATGGTTTAAGCCGGCTCCTCTCTGTCCTCTGAGTACGACTCCCGCCATGTCATCTCTTTGTTCATCTATATATGCCGCTTTTTCCTTCATCTCTTCCAGCGTCTGCGGTGGGTCAAGATCCAGCTCTTCAAATACATCATGTCTGTAAATCAGGTGAGTGGCTTCGTTGTAAATAGGAACACCGTACATAGTGTCCTGATAGGAAGCACCCTCAACTACTGCGCCTGTAAACTCATCAGCGGCGTAATCCTCTGTGAAATAATCCTCGATGGGAACAACCCAATCATTGGCTGCCATAAGCGGCATATGCTGGGTTCCAAGCTGATAAATTTGATAATGACCGACACCGGAAGCCGCATCCTCTACCGAATGAGGTCTGAGATCTTCTTCTTCCATGTAATCCCAGTTAACATCGACCTCAACGCCTTCCTCAGCCCATTTTTCTATAAATCTATCCTGGACTTCTTCGATATATTCGGTTGAGCCCATTCTCATGGCCAAAATGTTAATATTTACCTCCTGAGCTTCCGCCTGAAAACCAAACACCATGGTAAAAGCCAGAGCCAGAATCAGAGGCAGCATAAACTTTTTACCTTGCATAAAATAACCTCCCAGTTAATTTGTTGAATCTGAAAATGTAAGCAGCTTATCAGGATGAATCATGAGTCCTATTACATCAATCTCCAGACAGATTTTCAAAAACCAACCATCATTTTCTTCCGCAGATCAGATCTGCTCAGGTTTTTTAATCACCTCCCTTCAATAGAAATCTTCAAACTGTAATTAAGAAGTCTTCAAACTGTAATTACATTCACTCCTGATTCTTCTATATCAGCCAGTATTTCTTCGTCTGCTCCGCTGTCGGTAATCAGAACGTCGACTTCTTTAAATCCGGCTACCGGCACCAGAGAGACTGTACTAAATTTGGTAGAATCGGCGATAACAATAGATTTCTGGCTGGACTCCAGCATGCCCTTTTTTATATTGGCTGCCGGTCTTTCTGCCTCGGTAAATCCCTGTTCAGGATGAACCCCCATAATCCCCAGTATTGAAAGGCGAGCTCTGAACTTCTTCAAATTCTCCTCTGCCAGCTCACCATAAGCATGTTGATTCGTGCGTGATATCTTTCCTCCCAGAAGGAATATCTCCATGCCGGTCTCATTCATCAACAACCTGTTGATGGGCAGCGAATCCGTTATAACGGTTAGATCTTTATTAAAATCTAAAGCTTTTACAGCCTGCAGTGTTGTAGTGCCGGTATCGATCATAAGTGTAGATTTATCCTCAACCAGGCTGGCAGCCTTTTTTCCAATTCTTGATTTTTTCTCGATATTATCCACCATCCGGGTCTCATACTCCTGAACACTGCCAAATTCTTTGTCCAGGATTGCTCCACCATAAGTTCTTTTGATCAACCCCTTTTTCTCTAAATCCGAAAGGTCATTGCGGATGGTGGCGCGAGAAACATCAAATTGTTGGCTCAACTCTTTCACGCTGACACTGTTATTTTTTTGGAGGATTTTGAGGATATTTTGCCTTCTTTCTAGAGGCAAAATATTTTTATTGTTTTTCATAAAATTACACCTATTCTTTTTATTTTGAATAAATTTTGCCCGGCGGCGAGGCTGTGATTTTGAGTTGTGCTGCCGACCAGGGTATCAATCATTAAATTCTATCTGCACTTTACCGCTGTTAGTGCCCTCTTCTACAGTTCTTAAAGCTGATTTTATTTCGGCAAGAGGAAAACTTTCTCCGATTACAGGTTCAAGCTTTAGTTTTCCGGAATCAATCAACCTCAAACTTTTATTGAGAGTATTTTTTAGGGCGAAAGCTCCAATGATCTCATAATCACGACGATATATTTCATAGGGATTTAAAGAAATGCTCGATTTGTGTGGAGCCACACCAAAGACGAGCAGTCTCCCTCCCGGTTTTAAAAATTCGGGCGAGGCTTCTACGACCCCGGGAACGCCCGTCGCCTCAATTACAACTTCGTAACCTCCACCCCTGGTGCCCTGAAGAATTTTCTTCTTTTTTTGCGAAGAGATATCCGGAGATATACTGGCAGGAATAACTCTATCGGCTCCGAGCTCATCGGCCTTGGCAAGTCTTTTCTCGTCAATATCAACCACTACCGTCTCCGAGCTTCCAGAAAGGTTGGCCAGCTGTAAATGGAGCAGACCTATCGGTCCTGCTCCTATGATTAAGACTGAATCGCTGTAATCTATCTCAGCTCTCTTTTGACCATAAATCACCGTGGCCAGAGGCTCTGCCAGAGACGCTTCGGAAAAACTGGCTTTTTCAAAAACACTCAGTGAACCAGCCGGAACTTTTATGTAACGGGCAAATCCTCCAGCCACATTGGTCCCAAGGGTCACTGCTTCTTTACAATGATTGTATCTGTTATTCTGACAGTGATAACACTCTCCACAGGTAGAAAGAAAGGGATCGATAGCAACTTTATCCCCTTCTTCAATCTGCGAGGTTTTTGAACCGGTTTTGACAACTATTCCCGAAACTTCATGTCCGGGAATGAGTGGATAGGGACTTTTTTCGCTGATAAATTCACCCTGATAAGTATGTACATCGGTGGCACAAACACCGCAAACTCTGGTCTCTACTATTACGTCATTTCTTTTTTCGATTTCAGGGACCTCAACTTCTTTGATATGTAAGCTTTCTTCACCAGTAAAAATAGCTGCCTGCATTTTTGGGTCCATTTTGGCCTCCTTCCCTGACATGTGTTTGTCGCTCTGTATTTATTTTTGTTTTTTTTGCGATACGAAAAATAATTCCAAGAATTTAGCCAACAAAATAGCGATATTTTTCTCTGGCAGTTTAATTATAACAAACAATCACTGATTAAGCAAATAATATAATCACTTTTTTGCAACAAACAAAATAAAACCAAAAAAGTTATTAAATATTTAAAATATTTAATTTTTATTTTTCGCAAAAAAAATAGGTTCTTCTTGTTATCAGTTGATAGATATCGTATAAAACCGCTATCATTAACGCAGGATAAAAATTTCATTGTGAACGAAGCTTTGTATCTTCCAGTTACTCCGCCCGCATCATCTGCACAAATTTTTCGGCCAGATCGGGATCAAATTGACTGCCTGCATTTTCTTCTATCTCCTTAAGCGCTGCTTCTTTCCCGGCCGGATCACGATAGGTGCTGCCGCAGAGAATAACGTCATAGGCATCCACTATGGCTACAATTCTGGAAAGCAGCGGTATATTTTCTTTTTCCAGCCCATCAGGATAGCCTTTACCATCCCAGCGTTCATGCCTGTGCAGAATTTCTTCAGCTATAAAAGAAAATTCCTCAGTTTCCGCAGCCAGGATACCTCCCCTTTCGAGATGCTTTTTGACGAGTCTCCATTCTTTACCGCTAAGTTCTTCAGTCTTATTTAATATATCCTCCGGGATCGTTGCTTTGCCCAGATCATGCAAAATTGCCACCAGTGAGAGATTGTGTAAATCTTTCTCCGGTAAATTCAATACCCTGCCCAGCTTGAGAGCCAGCTCGTTAATTCTCAAATAATGTCTTTCCGCGCCTGTTTTTTTCACCCTCAAAGTGGCAAGCATATTCTGAACCGCTTTATATTCTGGGCTTTTCCCTTTGGTTAATTTGTCTTTATACATTCTTTCATCAGCCTGAGACAGCACTTCCTGCAAATTTACTTCCTTATTTACTTTGGTGGCGATACCCAGGCCCAGTGAAATTTTAAATCCTGCGATTTCTGTTTTCTGACATGTTTCCTCTATCCTATCCACAATTTTTCTGGCCATTTTGGTTCCTGTCTGGGGCAGCAAAACCACAAATTCATCCCCGGCCCAGCGCGCAACTATATCTTCTTCTCTGGTATTGGCCTGAAGAATTTCGGCTACTTTGACCAGCAGCTCATCTCCTGTTTTATGCCCATAGGTGTCATTAACGATCTTCATGCCATTTATATCACACATTATCATACTGATGGGAAGCTGTCTTTCCGTATCCAGTCGATCCATTTCCGCTTCCAGATAAAACCTGTTATAGAGATCGGTCAATTTGTCATGATAACTGACATACCTCAGCTCTTTTTCTCTTTCCTTTATTCTGGTGATATCCCGGGAAGTTCCTATGATTTTTTCTATCCTGCCATCGAAAATTATAGGGGTCAGACTCGTGCTCCATACCCTTTCACCTTCAGGCAGAGTAAGTTTTTCTTCATAATCTATTTTTCCTCTCATATTCAGACACTTCCGGTATTTTTTTTCAATTTCTTTTCCCAGCTCAGGACCAAAAACTTCCACAGGCGTTTTATCTTTGATATCCTCTGTGTTGAGGCCGGTTAACCTTTCATGCAGAGGGTTCAATTTTTGAAAAGTAATTCTTTTGTTATCGTCAACTCCCAGCAGAAATATGCTGGAGTGAACGCTTTCAAAAACAATTTTATACTCTTTCAGCAGCTCTTCCAGTTCGTCTTTTTTGCATTCATCGTCGGATATCTCTTCTTTTATCACCAGGATTTCATCCTGAAAAATGCCTGCTCTGAGCCCGTACCGGGATTTTTCTTCTCCATTTATGCGGTACAGATCCATATTAAATTTCTCTATCTTTTTCTTAATCAGGAGGTCGAATTGTTTAACCAGCTTATCGATCTCTTCCTGGATAAAACCCGCTTCTCTTAAGATTTCAGGGTAACTGCTGCCATTTTCGAACTCAGTCGGAGACCGGTCCATTTCTGCAAAAAGTTTAGACCACTCCCTGTTGGTTCGGTCTATTATCAGATTATTTTTTAATAGAGAAGCCCCTATCGGCAAAGAGGCTAAGATGTTATCGGTCACCGCAATCCCTCCTTCTTAACAGCCCGCTGCTGAAATTAAAAAAGAATATACCTTTATTGGTATTATATCAGGCATGAGAAAAGTATAATATTACCCAATCGGGTAATTTTTACTGAATAATTAGGAGGGAAATAAGAAAAGATAGGGAGTGAGAGGCAAAAGGATAGGTATTAATTTTCCAGCAATCTGTAGATTAATTCCTGGCGGCTGGAAACTTCGGCTTTTTTGTAAAGATTTTGAAGGTGCTTTTTGACGGTATTTACGGAAATAAACAGATCTTCGCTTATTTCCAGGTTGGATTGACCGGACCTGACCAGACAGGCCACTTCTTTTTCCCTTGGCGTGAAGTCATATTTTTCCATGCCCTGCCTGTATTTGATATTGATATACTTTTGATTGGAGATATTTCGAGGGTGTATTTTTCTTAATAGATGGATATGGCAGGCTATACTTGTCTTAACGCGGTTTAAAAAAAGAAGTTCAGCAGTGCTAAAATCCCCGCTCTCTTCCTGCCGGATAAGAGTTATAGTAATCAGTATTTCGCCTCTATAGTGAATATCAACCCCGCAGAGATAGTAAAATTCATTGGGCGAAAGAAAATTATTAAAGTAATTCGTCCTCCTCCAGCTGCGATGATCAAAAACCAGCGAGCTTTTCAGCGCTGATGGAGTGTCGAAAATGCAGTTTTTCAGCGGATCAATATATTGAAAATGTTCTACATATTCATCTATAACTTCATAATCAATATTTACGGTAATAAATTCCGAAAAATCCTGATCGCTATTATGAACAAGTATATGACCGGCATCAAAAGATATGAAGTTATCCAGTTCTTGCAAAATTTTTTCATAATATTTTTCGGGCCTGGCTTCCACACAGGTCCGGTTGACAAATTTCATTATTTTCTTCCACATGTTTTTATGAAGATTGGAATCCTCTGCAGCCACTGCCATCCCCCCCAGGGGCGCACAAGAGTTGATTTAATATTGGATTTTCTTGTCTTCAGTTGGTAAATAGGGGTCTCAAAAAAACTTATTTAATTATACTG
>CAYTDP010000038.1:0-21064 GCA_964436625.1 uncultured Halanaerobiaceae bacterium
TCTTCCAGTATAATTAAATGAGTTTTTTTGAGACCCCTATTTACCAACTGAAGACAAGAAAATCCGCTTCTTTATACTGTGCCTGAACCCCTAATCATTCCACTCTATAGGGAAAGTGGGCATAAAATTCAGCCGCTTTGAGCAGATGGTCGACCGGAACCTGATCTTCCACGCTGTGAGCATAAATTTCATTTGCAGGGCCAAAGCCCACGCAGGGAATATTGTTTCTTCCCATGATGGTAACACCGTTGGTGCTGAAAGTCCATTTATCAACTTTTGGCTCCTCGTCAAAAACATCTTCGTAGGCCGAAACTGCCGATTGAATAACAGGATGATCTTCATCCAGGACCCAGGTCGGATAATACTTTTCCATCTCGTACTTAAATCCTGTATAACTGGGAGTGTCATAATAGGGTATGCTGACCTCAGCCTCCAGATCCTCAGATTCTATAATCTCTTCTATCTGCTCTACCGCCAGTTCCTTGTCCTCGCCCGCAGTAAGCCTTCTGTCGATATGCAGCTCAGTCTGATTGGGAATGGCATTTAAACTGGGAGTTTGATTGATTACATGAGTTGCTGCCACCGTGCCCTTGCCCAGAAAATCATCAACTTTAAGATCAGGATTTAAATTTTCCACTCCGGATATAATCTTTGCCATCCTATAGAGAGAATTTTCTCCTCTTTCGGGGGCACTGCCGTGACAGGAAACTCCTTCGGTTTTTACTTTCATCTCCATTCTTCCTCTGTGGCCGCGGTATATATTCAGATTGGTGGGTTCGGTGATAACTACCAGTTCCGGATCGAGAACGTTCTCATTTATGATGTATTCCCAGCACAATCCATCGCAGTCCTCTTCCTGGACAGTTCCAACAAAGTAGAGGCTGAATTCCTCGTGCAGTCCCAGATCTTTGATGACTTTGCCGGCATAAACCATCGATACCATGGCCGCTTCCTGGTCGGTAGCACCTCGACCGTAAATTATTCCATCCTCGAATTTGCCTTCGTAGGGATCCCAGTCCCACTCATCGGGATTGCCGATGCCGACTGTATCTATATGAGCATCATAGGCTAAAACTCTGTCGCCTTCGCCCACGCGTCCATGAACATTGCCCATCTCGTCGGTAAACACCTCATCAAAACCAACCTCATTCATCTCTTCTGCTATGCGTTCAATAACTTCGCCTTCTTCACAGCTTTCGCTGGGTATGCTGATCATATCACGCATAAATTCTATCATTTCGTCTTTATATCCGGCTACTTCTTCTTTAATTCGGGCTACCATCTCTTCTCTTTGCAAACTCCGACACTCCCTATATTATTATTTTTATCACAATCAGATTAATTTTTTAATTTCTGCCGGCGGATTATCAGCCCGCCGGCAGTACCACAGTTTTTCATTTTGCTGTATTATCTATCCTCTTCCGCCCATGGTGAGAGTCATAACCGCTTTGGCTGTGTGCAGTCTGTTCTCGGCCTCATCGAAGACGACTGAATGCTCGCCGTCTATAACAGAATCTTCAACCTCATTACCCCTGTCAGCCGGCAGAGCATGCATATAAATGACGTCATCATCGGCCCTGTTCATCATCTCTTCTGTGCATTTCCAGTCTTTATTGGCTTCAAGCAGATCCGAGCCTTCTTCATCGTTGGGATCGGTTACCCAGTTGCCCCAGTTTTTGGGGATTACCACGTCAGCATCTTCATAAGCCTGCTCCATGTCATGGGTTATAGTCAGCGAGCCATTATTCTTTTTGGCGCTGGCTTCGGCTCTTTCTATGACCCAATCTGGCAGCTTGAATCCTTCCGGATAGGCTAGAGTTACATCCATGCCGTATTTGGGAAAGAGCTGAACCTGCGAAACAGGTACAGAAATCGGCTTTTTGTGGGTGGTGGCGTAGGCCCAGATGACCGAGACCTTCAAATTCTCCAGGTTTTTCTTCTTCTCTTCGATGGTCAATAGATCAGCCAGAGCCTGCATGGGATGATAAAGATCACACTGCAGATTCATCACCGGCACACGGGAATACTCAGCCAGGGTTGTAAGATAGTCATTACCTATATCCCAGTCACAGTTGCGGCAGGCCAGACCATGGCCGAAACTGCTCAGGACTATAGCTGTGTCTTTGGCCTCCTCACCGTGAGAAACCTGCATGGTTGAGGTGTCGAGAAAGTTAGCGTGGCCGCCCAGCTGAGCCAGTCCCGCCTCCATCGAATTGCGCGTCCGGGTGGATTCCTCAAAAAACATCAAAAATGCCGTCTTATTTTTCAAATAGGGGGTGTCGGCATCCATGGCGAATTTCTGCTTGAGATCCTTTGAAACTTCGAGCAATGTGTCTATCTCGCCCCGGGACCAGTCTTCAAGTGTTATGAAATCTTTATTCCTGAATTCGGTCTGCATAAATATACCTCCCGTTTTTAACTTCATTTTATATATTCAATATAATTTAATGCTTGCCCTTCAGATTCACCGGAAAAACTATCATGATTGTTTTAAAAATTCGGTGGAGTTATGGCCGAGATAAGCACCAGTTCCTCCTCCCCTACATTGACAATTTTGTGAGGAACACTGGCGACATAATAGATGCTGTCGCCCGGTTCCAGTTCAAAATCTTTTTCTCCGATCTCTATATACATCCTGCCTTCCATAACCAGCGTGCACTCCTCTCCGCGATGAGGCAGAGGGTTTTCCACGGTAGCTTCACCGGGCTGAAGGCGTATTTCAACCAGCTCCATCTGTCTGTTGAGATCGGGACTGATCAATTCGACCTGAGAATCGGAGCTGGGATAGGATATTTTCTTGCGCTCATCTTTTCTGACAACGGCATTCTTATCCCTGTCATCGACCAAAAAATAAAATATGGGCACCCCCAGAGCCTTGGCAATCTCCCGCAGAGCGGTGATAGAAGGCTCTGCCAGACCCCTTTCAACCTGACTCAAATAGCTCGATGTTTTGTCGATCTCATCGGCCAGCTCTGATAAGCTCATATCCTGCGACTGTCTCATCTCTCTGATGCGAGCTCCCAGTCGATGATTTTCATTCATCTTCCTTTAAAATTCCCCTCTGTTCAAATATTTGCCGGAGTTCTTCTATATCAGGGCTCACTTCCAGCGGCTCCGAAGCTGCGCGGCGGGCGTTGTCTATATCTTTTAGCCCGTTGCCCGTAACCACAAAGGCGATATCATCATCGCGAGAAATTTCTCCTTCTGCCGCCTCTCTGCGCAGCCCTGCCAGGCCTGCCACTCCGGCAGGTTCACCAAATATTCCTGTTCTGCTGCCCAGCAGAGTCATCATCTCCATGATTTCCTCATCTGTGACGTTTACCATGGTTCCTCCCGAATTTCTCACGGCCCTCAACGCCTTTTTATAGTTGCGCGGTCTGCCCACAGCTATACTATCGGCTATGGTATCCTCAGATGTAACCTCCAGAGGTTCTCCTGTTCGGAATGATCTGGTGATAGGAGCACAGCCCTCAGCCTGAACTCCCAGAAGGCGCGGAGTTTTATCGATAAAACCTATCTCGCGCAGATCCTTACAGGCCTTCCAGGCTCCGGCTATCGTACAGCCATCACCGACAGAAAAGACCAGCCAGTCCGGCATCTCAAAATCTAGCTGCTCGGCCATCTCAAGAACACAGGTCTTTTTGCCCTCTACCAGATAAGGATTTATAGCAGCATTGCGGTTATACCAGCCCCAGCGGTCGATGGATTCGGCGGAAAGATTATAAGCTTCTTCGTAATTATCCTGAACGGAGACAACTGTCGCTCCATAGATGAGCAGCTGAGCCAGCTTTCCTCCCGGCACCCGCTCGGGCACAAATATTACAGCCTCCATATCTTCATCCAGCGAAGCGGCATTCCCGGCCAGAGAGGTGGCAGCATTGCCGGTAGAAGAACAGGCTACAGCATCCCTGCCTGCTTCCTGAGCTTTAGCCACTGCTACCGCCGAAGCCCGATCTTTGAGAGAACCGGTGGGATTCAGGCCCTCATTTTTGATGGTGAGATTTTCCAGACCCAGCTCTTTTGCCAGGCCCGGAGCATGATAAAGCGAGGTACTTCCCACCTCCAGCCTGGGCCGGGGTGTCCCGGATTTAACCGGAATCAATGGTCCATAACGCCACATATTGCCGCGGGGATCAGAGGTGAGCTTTTCCCGCGACCATTCTGCTGCCAGCCGCTCGTAATCAAGCTTTACCTCCAGAAGCCCCTCATCATCGCAGCTTTCACAGAGATATCTTTCAGGCTCCGGCGCATAGATTTCTCCGCAATCAATGCATTCCAGCTCGGTTACATACTCCATACCTCAATCACTCCTCCTGAAGGCCTGTCCTCTGATTGAATTCC
Source organism: uncultured Halanaerobiaceae bacterium (assembly GCA_964436625.1). Lineage (GTDB taxonomy): Bacteria > Bacillota > Halanaerobiia > Halanaerobiales > Halarsenatibacteraceae > Halarsenatibacter. The sequence goes on from CAYTDP010000038.1 coordinate 4,342, forward strand.
CTTATCAATTCATCTATTTCAGGAGCCATCCCGTGCAGCTTCTCCCAGTAATTTTCATAATCATACCACTGAGCATTGAGTTCCTCAACATCACGGCCCTGCTGTTCTATCCAGGTATAGTATTTGAGATTGTGAATGCGCTTTTTTTGATAATAATCCAGCTCCTTAACATGATCTATGCCGACAGCCCGCAGATGCCTGTGAAAATCGACAGCGGCATCCTGCTCATCATAGTCGCCGGCTTCTTCCATCATTTCCTCAAGACGCGATTCATATAATTCCATGGAGTCGGTGAATACTGTCATCACCACATCATCTTCATCCAGCTCATAATAACGGGCCATCTTGATGGCTCCGAGAATATTTGCAATGCCGGAAATGCCCATCAAATCAAGATTTTCAATGGTTTCGACGGGGACACCCTGATCTTCCAGATATTCTTTACCCACCTCGGTGTTGAATAATCTGACCAGGCTCATAGAGTCGTTATCATCGATACCCATCACCATATCGGTATTGCGGACGTTGTGAACCCAGGGGACGTGTTTATCGCCTATACCCTCGATGCGATGAGCGCCATAGCCGTTATAAAGAAGGGTCGGGCATTGCAGCGCTTCGCCCACCGCCAGTTTGCTCAGGGGGTATTCTTCTTTAACCCTGTCAGCCGATGCTAAAGTTCCTCCTGATCCGGAGGTCATGACCATACCGGCCAGATTTTTCGCTCCCGCAAGCTCTCCAAAGGCTGCGAGCATTGCATCGCCGGTCACCTCGTAATGCCAGAGATGATTTCCCAGTTCATCGAACTGATTGAATATCCTGACATTGTCCCTCTCCTCTTTGAGCTCCCAGCATTTATCAAAAATTTCTTTGATATTGCTCTCCGAGCCGGGAGTGCTGATAACTTCATCGGCCACGCCGGCGAGCCAGTCAAATCTCTCCTGGCTCATCCCTTCGGGCAGAATTGCTATGGATTCACAGCCCAGCAGCTCGCTGTTATATGCCCCTCCGCGGCAGTAATTGCCGGTTGAAGGCCAGACAGCTTTTTCCCTGGTAGGGTCGAACTTTCCTGTGACCAGCTGAGGAGCCAGGCATCCATAAGTTGCTCCTACTTTGTGAGCTCCGGTCGGAAACCACTTGCCCACCAGCGCAACGATTCTGGCGTCCACGCCTGTCAGTTCGCTCGGCAGTTCTATAAAGTTGACGCCGTCATAGAGTCCGCCCGATTTAACGGCCTCATTCTTCCAGGTTGTTCGAAAAAGATTGGCAGAATCCATCTCCCAGAGGTCGGTATCTTTTAGATTTTCCTTTATTGATTCGGGTATCTTTTCCGGATTTTTCATCTGTTCAAAAGTCGGCAGCAGCACCCCTTCTTCTTTCGCTCTTTTTACAGCCCGCTTCAATCTGTCCCTCTTGACTTCGAGATCGATCATCACTTATACCCCCTTGCTTATTATCAGCTGTTTTCAATCACACTTTATAAATTCAATAATAGTTAATAAACTCCTGCCCGAGGCGAGAAAAAATAGATCTTTAAATGAATCAAGCCCCGCCTGATGAACTCAGAACGGGGCTCGAATCGGAACTTTTCGAGAAGATCCCTATATTAAATCCGCTGATATGGATAACCCATTTTTTACTCTTCTATGAGCTCACAGCTGGTTTCCTGCTCGGCGGCTATGGAGTTGCTGGCCGAACAGTATTTTTCGTGGGAGAGGCTGACTGCCTGCTCCAGGTCCTTCTGACTCATATTGCTGCCTGTCACCCTCACATCGATTTCTATCTTATCGAATTTGCGCGGATAATCATCAGCTCGCTCACCGGAAACTTCTATCTCCACGTCATCGATGTCAGCCTGTTTTTTATCGAGTATTTTGACTATATCTATCCCCATACAGCCGGCTATTCCGTGCAGAAGAAGTTCTAGCGGGCTCACCCCCCGATCCTCTCCACCGGCTTCACGCGAAGCGTCTGTGGCTATCTCATGACCAGAATCTCCCAGACCGGTAAAACATAAGCCACCCTGCCATTCAGATTTAACCTGCATATTTAATTCCTCCTCACTTATGATAGGGTTCATTTGACTTTATTTTGAAGGCTCTGTAAAGCTGTTCAAGAAGAATCAATCTGATCATCTGGTGTGTAAAAGTCATTCTTGATAGTGAAAGGGAATAATCCACCCTGTCGAGAATTTCCTCGGAGAGGCCGAGCGATCCTCCGATCAGGAAATTCAACCTGCTGTGACCCTTGACCTGCAGGTTATTTATGGACTTGGCCAGTCCTTCCGAAGTCATCGGCTTCCCCCGGGCATCAAGCGCTATATCATAACCTCTCTCAGGGAGTTTTTCCAGCAGCCTTTCGCCTTCTTTTTTCTTGATGATATCGCCGGCCTTTTTTTCATTTTTGCCGGCCATGCTCGCTTCTTTGACTTCTGTTATGTTCAAATTACAGTATGATGATAACCTTTGAGTATATTCGTTAATGCCCTGGACAATATAATCCTCTTTAATTTTTCCCACGGCAATAACATTTATCTCCATCATTTCAGTCTACGATCCCTCCTCTACAATCTGTCCGGTAATGATGGATTTCTTCTGCTTCTTTCCGGGAAGCACAGGCTAAAACTACGTCTTCTCCTATCTCCCAGCCGGCTTTTCGCAGAGAATTCTTTACTGAAATATAGGCGAGCTCCGGTCTATTATTCTCCTCGCTCAAATGGGAGAGAACGATCACAGGTTTCCTGTCCCCATCAGAAGAGAGCAGCTGCGGTAAAAGCCTGGCCGCTTCCATATTGGAAAGATGTCCTCTCTGGCCTCTGATTCTTCTCTTGAGAAAATCGGGATAACTCCCCGTTCGCAGCAGATCTTCATCATGATTGGCTTCCAGGACCAGCAGATCCAGCCCGGCAAGTTTTGCTCTGATCTCTTCGGTAACCTCACCTATATCGGTGGCCAGCCCGAATTTATCTCCTCCGCACTCGATGGTAAAGCCAATCGGTTCGGAAGCATCATGGGGAAGGGAAAAACAATCAACCTGCAGATCTCCCATTCTGTAACTGCCGCCGGCAGATATTTTTCCTCCCACGCTCACTTCACCCAGTTTTTCGCTGCAGGCAGACAGAGTGCCCGGGCTGGCAAATATAGGAAGCTCATATCTCCGGGATAAAACTCCGGCTCCATCGATGTGATCACTGTGCTCATGAGTCAAGAGCAGCGCATCCAGATCCTCCGGATTCCGCTCTATACGCTCCAGCCTTTTCTTTATCTCTCGGCCGCTCAATCCTGCATCTATCAATATTTCGGTGCCTTCGCCGGCGACATAAACCGAGTTACCTGAACTGCCGCTGGCCAGCACTGCCATCTGTAATGACAATTTTATCACCTCATTTTGCTTAAAAATAGCCGGATTTAAAAGAAGGACTTTCCTCCCATAAAGAGAAATTACTATTAAGCCCAGAAAATCAGGAGGAATATCATGATAAAAGTTCTCGTTGTTGATGATTCAGCTTTTATGAGAAAAATCTTTTCGGAGAATATAAATTCTGACCCTGAGCTGACAGTGATAGATACCGCCCGCAATGGAAAAAAGGCACTGGAGAAGTTAGAATCATTAAATCCAGATATTTTAACACTCGATATAGAGATGCCTGAGATGGACGGTCTGACCACTCTGCAGAAGCTAAATGAAAAACACCCTGATCTTCCGGTCCTCATGGTCAGCGCCCTCGACAACCGCGATACGGTTATGAAAGCACTGGATATGGGAGCTTTCGATTTCATCCCTAAACCCTCCGGCTCTATCTCGCTGGAAATCGATGACATAGCCGATGAACTTCTGGTCAAGCTCAAGGCGGGAGCCAGAGCCGGTTCAAAAACAGCCTCTGCTTCTGCTTCTGCAGCAGCTGAAAAAACCACAATCCAAAAAAAATCACCGGACAGAGAGAAAAAAACTGTAACCTCCCGCCGGGATGAATTTCCTGTTGTGGCCATAGGGGCCTCTTCTGGAGGACCAAAAGCTATCAAGCACATTATGATGCATCTTCCACCTGATTTCCCTGCTGCCCTGGCTATAGTTCAGCATATGCCGGCCGGTTTTACCGCTTCGCTGGCCAGCCGCCTCGACAAAGAAACCTCTTTAAATGTTCAGGAAGCTGAAAGCGGAGACCGCTTAAAGCCAGGTTCCGCACTTCTGGCGCCGGGCGACTATCATATGGAATTTGAAGGGATCAGAGCCAGACTAAATCAAAAACCTAAAAAATGGGGAGTCAGGCCCTGTGCTGATTATATGTTGAGCTCACTGGCTGAAAGTTTCGGCAGCAGAGTAATCGGTGTAATTCTCACCGGCATGGGCAGCGACGGCGGCGAGGGAATGAAGATGGTTAAATCCAGGGGCGGATATGGAATCATCGAAGATAGAAGTACCGCTCTGGTTTACGGAATGCCCGAATCAGCCATAAAAAAAGACGCCTACGATATAATCCTTCCGCGCCCCAAAATACCCCGCGAGATCACCAAAATAGTGGAAAGGAGACTGGTCTAAATTGGACTTCATGGAATTTAAGGATGAAGCAGCAGAGCTATTAAATCTCAATCTGGATGGTTATAAGCTGAAAAGAGTCGAAAGACGAACCAAAAGCCTGATGCGCAGACACGATATCGATGATTTTGACGAATGCCTGAAAAAACTCGAACGCGACAGCGAATTCAGAGCTGCTTATTTAAATCACTTCACCATAAATACATCAGAATTTTACCGAAATCCTGACAGTTTCGAATATCTGGAAGAGAAGATACTGCCCGAACTTCTGGAAGAACACGGTTCGATAAATATATGGAGTGCTCCCTGCTCAAATGGATCCGAGCCCTATACGCTGGCGATTATTCTCAATGAAATGGGAGTTAAGAAAAGAAATTATTCGATTCTCGCCAGCGATATAGACCCGGGAATTCTTGAAACAGCTGCAGAGGGTATCTATCCAGAAAAAGCACTCAAAAATGTTCCAGATGAGCTTGTAGATAAATATTTTAATCCAGTTTCAGATGGGCGAGACTCCTATCAGCTCTCAAAGAAGATCAGAAATGAAGTTGAATTCAAGAAAACAGACCTCATCAACAGCAGTTTTAAAAATGACTGGCACCTGATACTGAGCAGAAATTTCTTTATTTATCTGACCAAGGAACTCAAACAGGAGCTCACCCAAAAATTCGTCGATGTGCTCAATCCCGGCTGTTATCTCTTCCTGGGCAATACAGAATTTATATTTAACCCGAAAAAATTTAATCTGGAAAAGGTACAGATGTCATTTTATCAAAAAAATTAAATCATAGCAATGGTTGTAAGATCGATGCTGTCTGTTTTGCTGTACAGTTTACCGACATGTTACCGACATGCTGCTAATTTTCCTCTTCCTGCTCTTCTCTCTCCTGCCAGCTGAGATGATAGATCAAACTGACTATTCCCACAGCAAGATCTTCGTTTCTGACCGCCACTTCATCGGGAACATAAAGCCGGGTCGGAGCAAAGTTCCATATAGCTTTTACCCCGGCTTCAATCAGCTTCTCTGCCACATTTTGAGCCGCTTCAGCCGGTACAGCTATTATACCTACCTTGACGTCTTCCTCTTTAATTATTTCCTCCAGTTCCTTGGTGCTCCGCACGGTCAGATTTTCTATTCTATTATCGATTTTATTGAGGTCATTATCAAAAGCTCCCACTATATCAAGGCCCATCTTCTCGAAACCATCATAATTGACCAGGGCTCTACCGAGGTTGCCGGCCCCGACCAAAACGGTCTGCCATTTTCTGTCCACACCCAGAATCTCGCCCACGGATTTTTTCAGGTCGTAAACGTTATAACCCACTCCCCTGCGTCCAAATTCGCCGTAATAGGAAAGATCCTTGCGCACCTGAGTCGGTGGTATACCCAGCCTGCCGCCCAGCTCCTTGGAAGAAACCACATCCACTTCTTCAAACTTATCGAGTTTATCCAGACAGCGGTAGTATAAAGGAAGCCTTTCGATGGTCGCTTTCGGGATCGAATCTTTATCCTTCATAATATCCCCCCAGTTTAAAATTCTTTATGTCAAAGATTTTGAATTCTTAACTATAATGGATGATGGTTGAAATTGACGATAATACATGTTAATTATAGCACAAAATAAGCTATTATCGCAAAAATTACACCACATAGTGAAAAAACAGGAAGCGCCCCTTCTTTCAGCCTGCATGATCAGAAAGAAGGGGTATTACTGTATATGTTAAAAAATTATCAGCTGATCTCCGCTCCCGGTTCAACCCGGACATCAGGCTCGAGCAGAGAAAGCGATCCGTCTTTATCTTCAGCGGCCAGCAGCATACCCTGAGATTCAACTCCAAAGATCTCTGCCGGTTCCAGATTTTCGATGACAGCTATCTGTTTATCCATAAGCTCTTCGGCGCTGTAATGCCGGGCCAGACCGGCAACCAGCTGTCTTTTTTCATCTTCGCCTATTTCGATGACCAGCCTGAGCAGTTTATCGCTCCCCGAAATTCTTTCAGCTTCTTCTATCCTGGCAACTTTCAATTCCAGCCTCTGAAATTCCCGGAAAGAGATCAGACCCTCCGGCATCTCCTTTTTTTCTTCTTTGGCCTGTTCTGTTTCGCTGTCGGCTTCTTCGGCTTCCTCATCGGATTCTTCTTTACCGGCAAAGTATTCCTCCAGATCGATGCGCGGATAAATAGGATCTCCCTTGCGGACTGATCTGCCGACAGGAAGCTGGCCCCATTCATCGAGGTCGGACCAGTCCGACATAACGATTTCACGCCGGCAGCCCATCTGATGTCCGATCTCCTCGGGGGTGTCCACCATAAAGGGTTTGAGCATGATGGATATAAACCTCAAAGCCTCCAGAAGATTATACAGAACTGTTTTTAACCTGTCGTGCTGGTCTTCATCTTCAGCCAGTATCCAGGGTCTGGTCTCATCTATATATTTGTTGCTGCGGCGAACAAAATTCATAATCTCTTCAAGCGCCTGAGTATAACGGAGATTGTCTATCTGGTCTGCCACGGATCGGGCCGTTTTAAGCGCCATATTTTTGAGGTCTTTATCGATTTCAGACTTTTTGTCCGGAGCCGGGATAACACCGGCAAAATTCTGTTCCACCATGCTGAGAGTGCGGTGAAGTAGATTGCCAAGATCATTGGCCAGATCGGAGTTTATACGGTTGATCAAAGCTTCGGTCGAATAGGTTCCGTCAGAACCAAAAGGCACCTCCCGCAGCAGATAATAGCGAATGGCATCGCGGCCGAAGTCTTCAGAGAGCTCCATGGGATCGACCACATTACCGCGCGATTTGGACATCTTGCCGGTTTCTGTCAAAAGCCATCCATGGCCAAAAACCTGCTCGGGCAGGGGAAGATCAAGCCCCATAAGAATAGCCGGCCAGATGATGGTATGAAAGCGAAGAATATCTTTACCGACGATTTGAATATCAGCCGGCCAGTATTTTTCAAATCTTTGGTCGGACTCCGGATAACCCAGAGCAGTTATATAATTGCTGAGAGCGTCGATCCAGACGTATACCACGTGATCTTCATCAAAAGGCACATCGATGCCCCAATCGAATGTGGTCCGGGAGACGGAGAGATCCTCAAGACCGTCTTCAATGAAGCTCAGCATCTCGTTTCTTCTCGATTCCGGCTGAATAAACTGAGGATTCTCCTTGATGTGGCTGTGAAGATCATCTGCGTAATCGCTCAATCTGAAAAAATAACTCTCTTCTTCCACCCATTCCAGCTCACGGCCGCAGTCAGGACATTCGTTCTCCGTGCCGATCTGATGCTCACGCCAGTAAGTTTCACAGGGGGTACAATACCAGCCTTCGTATTCATCCAGGTAAATATCCCCTTTATCATAGAGCGTATCGAAGATATGCTGGACGGCATCTTTATGATACTGGTCGGTCGTGCGGATGAATTGATCATAATCGATGCCCAGAGTTTGCCAGAGGTCGACAAAGGTCCCGACAATTTCATCAACAAAATCTTTGGGGTTTTCTTCGGCTTCAGCAGCCCGTCTCTCGATTTTCTGTCCGTGCTCGTCGGAACCTGTCAAAAAGACGGTGTCATAACCTTTCATCTCCTTAAAGCGGGCGATGGCATCAGCTGCAACTGTGGTATATGCATGTCCTATATGTAGCCTGTCGCTGGGATAATAAATGGGTGTGGTAACGTAAAAAGTATCAGATTGTTCTTCCGTCATTATTCATCCCCTCACTTTTATCTTATTATAATTTTATGTTTTCCCGATATAATGTGGTTAACTTTATTATTCAGCTTCCTTCCGGCCGGGCATCTATGGCTATGGCTTCCTCGTAAACTTCGTTGCGGGAAAGTTCTCTCTCCTCGGCCACAATCTTTATGGCTTCTTTTTTCGGATAACCTTCATCCATCAACCTTCTAACATGTTCGACAATGCTGAGATGTTCATAACCTTCCTTTTCATCTGCTTCCTCTTCTTTGCCTGCCAGCACCAGCACCACTTCCCCCCTGACATCCTCCTGAGTCAAACTTTCGGATAGCCCGGCACAGGTCCCATAAATTTTTTCTTCGTGGAGTTTGCTGATCTCCCTTATGAGGGTCAAATTTCTGGCCGGCATAATCTCAGCCAGATCCGAAATAGTGGCGATGGTCCGATAAGGTGACTCGTACAGAACAGCAGTTCTTTTTTCACGCTTGAGGGCTTTCAGCCGATTTTGCCTCTCCCCACCTTTTTTGGGGAGAAATCCTTCAAAAACGAATCTATCGGATAGAAGACCCGAAGCAACTAAAGCCGGTATAAGAGCGGTAGGACCGGGAAGAGGAATCACTTCAATACCCGCCTCGATGGCCTCGCTGATCAGATGCCGGCCAGGATCAGAAATGCCCGGCGTGCCGGCATCGCTGACCAGAGCCACCTCTTTACCTCTTTTCATCTTCTCCAGAAGCTCCTGGCAGCGTTTCCTGGCGTTGTGCTCGTGGTAGCTGATCATGTCAGTTTCTATATCGTAATGAGAGAGCAGACCCCCGGTCCTCCTCGTATCTTCACAGGCAATTACATCGACCTGGCGCAAAATATCGAGAGTTCTGAGTGTTATGTCCCGAAGGTTTCCGATAGGAGTAGGACATATAAATATTTTTTTTTGATCTGAATCCAGCTCATCATTCATGAGCTTCTTTACTCTCCTCGTTTTTTTGCTGTCTCTCAAGCAGTTCTCGACAAAAAAGACAATCTCTATCCCGCTTTTCCCCGAAACTGAGAGGACATATATGGTATTCTTCTTCATATAAATGGCTCAGGTATTCGGAGGCCTGAGGAGAAAAGCTGTCCTCTGCTTCTACCTCTTTTTTCTTCAGGGCCAGCTCACGCAGTTCTTTGTTTTCCTGGCGAAGTTCTTCGTTCTCCTTGTAAAGATCATAGGTTTTGCTCTGGAGCTCTTTAAACTTCTGAGACAGTCTTTCGATCTCCTCCTGGAAGTGGGCCAGAGCGCTCAGAAGCTCTTCATCCATAAATGGCCCTCCTATATTTATATCTTGATATTTAATATCCCGATGTTCGGATTTCTATCCTTTATTAATATCTTCAGCTCTGCCATCATCGATCTCTTCATCACGGCCGGGATCATAGCCGGGCAGCCGGCCGGCATCGATCTCCACTGTTTCATCTTCACTCAATGCGACCTTCACAGTTTTCTTGATCAAATTACGATCAACTACTTCCCCCGAACCTATTTCCAGATCCACGGTTTCCCCTCTATCGGGCATCTCCTTTTTCATCTCCTTATAACATTCTTTTTCATATCTCAAACAGCACATCAGGCGTCCGCAGATGCCGGAAATTTTGGCCGGGTTGAGGGAAAGCTCCTGCTGTTTTGCCATGTTTATGGAGACGGGTTCGAAATCACGCAAAAACCTTGTGCAGCATGAAGGCATACCGCAGGGTCCGAGTCCGCCTATCAGCTTCGCTTCATCCCGAACTCCTATCTGTCTGAGTTCTATACGGGTTTTGAAAATATGAGCTAAATCTTTCACAAGCTCGCGGAAATCCACCCTGCCATCAGCTGTAAAATAGAAAATTATTTTATTATGATCGAAGGTGTATTCAACATCCACAAGCTTCATCGGCAGACCGTGTTCTTCTATTTTATCCAGACAGATGCCAAAAGCTTCTTTTTCCAGTTCTTTATTCTCATAATACTGTTCTTTATCGCGAATTGTCGCCTTTCTAATCACAGGTTTGAGCGGCTCTACTATCTCATCCTGGCTGACCTCTTTTGGCGGCTGAATAACAAGTCCGAATTCAACTCCCCTGGAAGTTTCCACGATTACATAATCGTTCTTCTCTATCTCCATATCTCCGGGGGCAAAATAATATATTTTGCCGGCCGGACGGAAAGTAACACCTATTACTGTTGGCATAAAACCACACACCCTTTTATTTTACAGATCACTTCCCTGATAAACGGAGGCCTGAGTGTCCACTTTTTCCGTCTCATCAGCCTCCATTAATGTTTTTAAATCAAACAACAACACGGATAAAACCAGGTCTGACATTACATTGGCATCTATGTCATCAGCAGCTTTCTCAACGAGTTCCAGCATAAGCGAGAGCTGATCAAAATTGCTGCTGGCAGCTATTCCTTCGATCTCCTGCAGAAAATTATGATTGCGCACATCTTCAGATCCCGAACGGCTGTAAACGATCAAATCCCGGCACCACTCCGAAAGGATCTGTATTAGCGGAAAATCTTCAGCAAACCAATCGGACCATTTAGAAACTGCGGAAAATATTTCAATATCGTTCTTCTGCTCAAGCCCGGCGAGGAAATTCAGAACTTCATTTCTTCTTTCCAGAAGCTCTTCTTTTTCAGCCAGTTCTTGAGCCCGCCCGGGACTGCCGGCGGCCAGCCGGGCAATATGGGAGGCAAATTGTGGGCGAATGCCCCGCTCCTGTAAAAGAGAGGTGATTTTTCCCCGGGAGAGCGGATGCAAATTTAACTGCTGACACCGGGAAATAATTGTCGGCAGCAGTCTGCTCTCCTCCGAGACCAGAAGAATTAAAACTGCATAGGCCGGGGGTTCCTCCAGCGATTTGAGCAAACTGTTCGCCGCCTGGGCAGTCATTTCCTCCGCCTTTTCGATCACAAAAAATCTACGCCCGGCTTCAAAGGGTTTCAGGGCCAGCTCCCGCTGCAGCTCTCTGATAACGTCTATGCCCAGACTTTTTTTGCTCTCAGCCGGTCCAAACACCTGCACATCCGGGTGATTATCGTGAGAAATTTTCTGACAGCTAAGACAGCTCCCACAGCTTTCAGAGTTTTCGCGGGAACAGAGAGACGCGGCAGCCAGCTCCAGAGCCAGCGCTTTTTTCCCCAGCCCTTTCGCACCAGAAAAAAGATAGGCATGGGAGAGTCTCTCTTCGCGAAGCTGATTTTGCAAAACATTTTTGGCAAATTCCTGGCCGGGTATCTCGCTCCAGCTCATCCGGTTCACTCCAGCTAAAGTTTTTTGAACTGTTCAACCTCTATAACAAAAACCGTCGCTCCCCCGACCTCAACTTCCATGGGGAGGGTATGATAGCTCTGCATTTCAGCGGCGATTGGTGACAGCGGAGAGATAGTTCTTTTTCTTTCCCGGCAGTTTTCCTCGATAATTTCCATGAGCTCATCCAGATATCTGGCTGCGGTGCCGATTAAAAAGGTGGTGTTTCCTTCTTTCAGAAAACCTCCGCTGCTTTTAAGCCTGGTGACTCTAAAGTGAGCTGCTTCCAGGCTTGATTCCAAAATATCAGCATCGTTATCGTGCACTATAGCTATTACCAGGCGAGCATCTTCGATAGAATCATTTTCTTCACTCATAAAAGCCTCTCCTCTATCTCTTTTCTGAGCTCCTTTTGAATATCTTCCGCATCTCCATCAGCTTTTATGACTACAAAGCGATCACTATCCCGGGCCAGCTGCAGATATCCCTGCCGCACCCGGCGATGAAAGGAGATCTCTTCTCTTTCAAGTCTATCACCCAGATCATCAAAAGCCAGTGAACGAGCCCGGCTGAGACCGACCTCAGCCTCCAGATCGAGCAGGAAGGTCAGATCTGGTTTTAAATCCCTGACAGCCCAGCGATTAATCTTTTTGATCATATCGAGATCGATTCTCCGTCCAAAACCTTGATAGGCCAGACTCGAATCATAATAACGATCGGATATTACAACTTTCCCCTGCTCTAAAGCCGGAGCTATTACCTTCTGCTGATGTTCGGCCCGATCAGCAGCATAGAGCAAAATTTCGGTGCGGCGATTCATGCTGTCAAGTCCGGGATTTAACAGCAGATCTCTAATCAATTCTCCTATCTGGGTTGCGCCTGGCTCCCGGGAAATCTTAACTTCTCTCCCTATTTGTTTAAAATAATCTCCCAGCTTCTCAACCTGAGTCGTTTTTCCTGAACCCTCAATCCCTTCCAGGGTTATAAAAACGCCGGCCATCTGTGCTCCTCCTGACTGTTCAAAGCCAAATTATTCTGAGCTAATTCACTATATTTAGATTAATGTTATCACAATAAGGGGGGATAATGCAATTTCCCCGGGCAAAGTATAGGTGAGTGCTATCTTCCTAGCTGGCGCAGATAGCTGTTGGCTTCCATCGCGGCTTTAGCTCCCGAAGCAGCGGCAGTTATAACCTGCTGATAATGATGGTCCTGAACATCGCCAGCGGCAAAAACTCCTTCTCTGCTGGTCTTCATAAATTCATCTGTTTCGATATAACCCCAGTCATCACACTCCAACTGTGAACAGACTAAATCCGTGTTTGGCTCATAACCTATCGATATAAAGAGGCCGGTAACTTCCGGCAGTTCGAATTCCTCTTCTTTTTTCTTATCTTCCAGCACCAGACCGTCCAGACCTTCATCTATCATCAGTTCAGTTATCTCTGCGCTCAAAACAGGTTCGATACTGTCGTTGGATTCTATCAGCTCTACTGCCGCCGGGCCCGCTCTGTACTCATCACGTCGGTGGATGAGATAAACTTTTTCTGCAAAACGGGTTAAATAATCGGCCTCTTCCAGCGCGCTGTCTCCCCCGCCGACAACGGCAACCGTTTCATCATTATAAAGAGCTCCATCGCAGACAGCACAGTAAGATACACCATCACCAGTGAGTCTTCCCTCATTTTGCAGACCCAGCCGGCGCGGATGAGCTCCGGTAGCTATTATCATTGCTCGGCTCTGCAGTTCCTGCATATGAGTGGAAACCGAAAAAGGCCTGTTCTCCAGATCTATGGATTTGACCTCTTCAAAGAGAAGCTCCGCCTGCTGATTTTGAGCCTGTTCCACCAGCTTCTGTCCGAGTTCTGGACCTTTTATCCCCTCCGGAAAACCTGGGAAATTCTCCAGCACATCAGTATTCATAATCTGGCCTCCCGGGTTGGGGCCATTTATGGTTACAGGATTGAGACCTGCCCTGCCGGCATAAATGCTGGCTGTTAGACCGGCCGGTCCTCCTCCAATTATTATTAGATCATGCACCTTTCTGTCAGCATTACCCATTATTTACTCCCTCCCGGTTGATATTTTAATTTATTACAAAAAATTTACCGGCCCGAAGGCCGGAATATAATCCAGTAATTAATTTAATCAGCAAAGAACCTTATTTTCAATAAAGCAGTTAACATTTTCACAGCGGCAGCCCCGGGATCCCGGAAAATTAATTTTGTTCATCGAGACTGTAATTGGGAGCCTCACGGGTAATATTTATATCGTGGGGGTGACTTTCCCTGAGGCCGGCGGGTGAAATCCTGATAAATTCGCCTTCTTCCTGTAAAGCTTTTATACTTTGAGTCCCGCAGTAACCCATTCCAGACCGGACTCCTCCCACGAGCTGGAAGATAGTATCGGCCAGAGGACCTTTATAAGGCACTCTTCCTTCTACTCCTTCTGGCACCAGCTTTTCGTCCTCGGCCTCATCCTGAAAGTATCTGTCCTTGCTGCCTTCCTGCATGGCAGAAACTGAACCCATCCCCCGATAGACTTTGTAGCTGCGGCCTTTATATATCTCTTTTTCACCGGGGCTTTCCTCGGTCCCGGCCAGCAGACTGCCGATCATAACCGCATGGCCGCCGGCAGCCAGAGCTTTGACTATATCCCCGGAATACTTTATGCCTCCATCGGCAATTATGGTCTTGTTGTGCTTTTGAGCGGCCCGCGCTGCGGAAAAAATAGCGGTAATCTGCGGCACACCTATCCCGGCCACAACCCGGGTTGTACATATAGATCCGGGGCCCACGCCAACTTTGACTACGTCAGCTCCTTCGGAAAAAAGATCATCAGCGGCCTCTTCTGTGGCGACGTTGCCGGCAATCAGAGGAACCTCCGAATATTTCTGTTTCAGGGATTTAACCATTTCGATAACATCCTGAGAATGACCATGAGAGGTATCAATAACCAGCATATCCACCTCGGCCTCCACCAGTTTTTCAGCCCGTTTCATACCGGCTTCGCCAACGCCAACAGCGCCGGCAACCCTCAACCGACCCTGCTCGTCCTTGCTGGCATTGGGATGTTCTTTGACTTTTTCTATATCTTTTATCGTAATAAGCCCTTTTAAGACATTATTCTCATCAACCAGGGGCAGTTTTTCAATTTTGTGCTTTTGCAGCACAGATTTTGCCTCTTCCAGAGTGGTCCCTTCCGGAGCCGTGACCAGATTTTCCTCGGTCATCACCTCTTCGATGGGGCGGTTGTAATCATCCTCAAACCGCAGATCTCGATTTGTTAGAATGCCGACAAGCCTTTTATCATCATCAACTATGGGCACTCCTGAGATGCGATATCTGGACATCAATTCCTCAGCTGAGTGGATGCTATCCTGAGGAGAAAGATGAAATGGATCTATGATAACACCGCTTTCCGATCTTTTAACTCTATCGACCTCAGCAGCCTGTTCTTCGGCTGTGTAATTTTTATGCAGAACTCCCAGCCCTCCCTGTCTGGCCATGGCGATAGCCAGATCAGAATCCGTGACTGTGTCCATGCTGGCGCTGAGTATAGGCACTTCAAGTTCTATATTATCAGTTAGCTTTGTGCTGGTATCAACATCACGCGGTTTTATCCTGGAATGTGCTGGTTTCAAGAGCACATCGTCAAATGTCAGGGCTACTTCCCCAATTTTATCTGAAAAATCCATAAATTTCTCCTCCCGGTTGTTTTAATCCGCTTTAATCCGTATTGTTTTATTTAAATAAGTTTAACAGAGTTATCCTGCCGTGTCAACACCGGCTGCATTTTAAATAACAATTGATTGGATTTTCTCTCTTGATTTACCCGGCCTCGGAAATAACTATTCTATCTCGACGGCCTGAATCTGACAGCAGCCAGTTGAGCTTAGATGTACAGCAGCGAATGCTTCCTCATGGCAGCAGCCTCCCTGCTTCCGGTGCAAATTGACTGAATTCATCTGCGGACATAAGAGAACTTTGAGCTCCTGGCCGGGATACGGCCGCCGAACCATAGGCTGTACCCAGCTCGGTCGCCTTTTGCGGGGACAATCCCTCCGCTAATCCCAGGGCAAAAGCTCCAGCAAAGGCATCTCCGGCGGCCGTTGTATCGACAACCTCGACCTCCTGCGCTTTAACTTCAAAAACATCTCTTCGGCCAACCAGCAGCGCACCTCTTTCACCGCGGGTTAGCAGGATGTTATCGACTCCCAGCTCCTGCAAACTTTCGGCACGATCCAGATCATCATCTAAATCTACGGCCCCATCTTCTGTCAGCTGCTCGAGTTCCTGGCTGTTGGGCAGCAGGAAATCAATATTTTCCAGAAGATCTTCCGGGAGTTTCCTGGCAGGCGCAGGATCCAGCAGCACCTCAGCCCCCGTTTCTGCAGCCAGTCCGGCTGTCTTAATGACTGTATCCAGTGGGATTTCCAGCTGCAGAAGCACAACTTCAGCTTCTTCCAGGATATTTTTTCTCGCCTCGATATCTCCGGGAGTGAGATCGGCATTGGCTCCTGCTATTATTACGATATGATTCTCTCCATCCTCGGTCACAAATATATGGGCGGTGCCGGTTTTGCTCTCGCTCAATTTAAGTTCTGTTTTAACACCTTTTTCCTGCAGGTGAGCCTCAAGCTTACTGCCAGTGTCGTCTCTGCCGCGAGCTCCTATGAAAAGTGGACCTCCTCCCAGCTGACCGACAGCGGCTGCCTGATTAGCTCCCTTGCCTCCGGGGTAGGTATCGAATCTACTACCTGAAATCGTTTCACCCGGTCTGGGTAGTCTCTGGCAGTTTACGACATGATCCATATTCATAGATCCAACTACCACAATTTTATTAATAGACATAGAAATTCTCACCTCAGGTTGATTTTCTTTCGATCAATTCTGTTTCCAGTGCCTTTTTTTCAGGAGTTTCGACAGATCCAGCAGCTCTCTCATTCTCCAGGTCCATCATCCTGCCTAAATTATAAAAAACGATACCGGGAATATCCTAAATACCATTATAGGATTTTTTTCAGCTTCTGCAAATTTTGAGCCGGAATGCGCTCTACTTGCAAAAACTTTCGAAATAATATATATTTGTTTATGTGAGCCAGCTCAATATCAATAATTGACACTGTATTAAAAACAGCTTCTCCCTGTCATCAGTTGATAGATATCGTATTAAGATCACTATCATGATAATAATGGCTGGAAGATATAAAGCGAAGTGATACTCG